>NZ_CP014145.1:1537385-1844863 GCF_001542775.1 Microterricola viridarii | reverse complement strand
TCGTACTCCAGGGCCGGTCGACCCCGAGATCGGCATCGACGAGTTGGGCGACGGCGACGAGCCGGGCGCGGTGGAGGCCGCGCTGCGAGCCCTCGCACGGACAAACCAACTGGTTGCACTGATGGTCGGGGACTTCGTGCCGCAGTCACTTGGCTTCGTCCAACGTCACACTCTGCGCTAGAACGACGGCCGATCTCGAGCACGCTGCACCCGTGAATGGGGGCTGGATGCCCGTCTGTTGAGGATTACTCAAGGGTGTAGACCGGGCTGGGTGATCGGCGTATGGTGCCTGTGTGGCATCCGGTCGGGGATTCCCATCCGGCAGACGATTCGAGAAAACCGGGGACGACATGAACCTCACTCCACGCGAGATCGACAAATTGTATGTCTACCAAGTCGCGGATCTGGCGCGAAAACGTCGCGACCGCGGTACCAAGCTCAACCTCAGCGAAGCCCAAGCCCTGATCACAGAGGCGATCCTGGAAGGGGCGCGCGACGGCCGGTCTGTCGCCGAGTGCATGGAGCTGGGCAAGACCATCGTCACGGAGGGCGATTGCATGGGCGGCGTGCGAGAGCGCCTCTCGCTGCTCCAGGTGGAGGCGACGTTCCCCGACGGGAGCAAGCTGGTCTCCTGCCACGACCCGGTCGGCGCCTGAGATGGCTCGGCCGACCGACTCACCCGCCTCGGTGGTGCTGGTCGGTGGGCACGAGAGTGCGAACGGCGCGGACCTCCTCCCGTTTCTTGACCAGCTGCCTGCGACTCAGGTCAGTGCGTCAGGGCGCGCTCTGAGCAACACGGTCAGCCGTCTGCTCTCTGCCCCAGAGGGCGCACCGGTGGTGGTCGTGCCGATCACCTTCGGTCGGAACCCGACGATGGTCGCCGACGCCGCCAAGACTCTCAGCTGGCTGGCTCCGCTCCACCCCGGCAGGCTCGCGCTCGCCGCGGACTTCGGCACGCTCGATCACCTCACAGCTTGGCTGCGCGCTGCGGCGGTCGAGGTGCGTCGGCGCTCGCCCGAGGCGGCCATGCTGATCGCGGCCGAGGCGGCGAACCCGTTCGACGACGCAGAACTGCACCGCATCGCGCACCTGGTGCGCACCCACGGGGCGGGGAACGAGGTTGAGGCTGTTGCCGTCGCGGGACAAGGCGATCTGCTCGCGTCGTTGCAGAGGCTCCGGCTGCTCGGGCATCCGGAGGCTGTCGTCGTGCCGGCCGGGTTCCAACGCTCAAGCACGGTGCCGTTCGGTGACGGCGACTTCGCCGGGGCTGCGTTCTACGGGCCGCTGGTGTCTGAGCAGGCGGTGCTGCGCGTCATCCGTGACCGCGTGGCCGACGCCGTGCACGGGCTGCGCCACGGAGACGACGGCATCACCGCCGGTCTCGCCGCAGATCACGGCCATGGCTACGCGCACTCGCACGCCTTCGACGCCACGGAGGGCGCCGGGCACACCCACACGCACAGCCACGGCGACGGCCGCGGCGTCGCGCACACTCACGACCACTCGGAGACGGGCCACCACCACCCCGAGGCTGCCGGCGGCAGCCACCCGGAGATGTCCCTGACTCACACGCAGTGACTGCGGAAGGAAGAACACCATGCTAGGTAGCCCGAAATACGATCACATGAGCGATGAGATCGAGATCAACGCCGGCCGCGACACCGTCACGCTCACGGTGAGCAACACCGGCGATCGCGCGGTGCAGGTCGGATCGCACTTCCACTTCTTCGAGGTGAACAAAGCGCTCCTGTTCGAGCGCGAGAAGGCGTATGGCAGTCACCTGGATATCCCGGCGGGCACGGGCATCCGCTTCGAACCGGGCGACACCAAGGAGGTGACGCTCACCGCCTATGCGGGCACGCGCCACATCATCGGCTTCAACAACCTCGTCAACGGCGGGCTGGACTCGGAGGACACGAAGATCCAGGCGATCGCGCGGATGAAGGAGCTCGGCTACAAGAACGGCAAACCAACCACACGCCCCAACGCCGCCCAACGGAGCAAGACCGCGGCCGGCAAAACGACGGGCAGCACGGCGAAAAAGGGGACGAAGTAATGGCGATCATCTCGCGCAAGCAATACACGGACCTTTTCGGCCCGACAGTCGGAGACCGGGTGCAACTGGCCGACACGAACCTCGTGATCCAGATCGAGAAGGACTACGCGGAGGGCCACTACGGCGACGAGGTCGTTTACGGCGGCGGCAAGACCGGGCGAGACGGGATGGCGGCTGACCCACAGGCCACCGACGCCCAGGGCGTGCTCGACCTTGTGATCACCAACGCCATCATCCTCGACCCGATCCTGGGCGTCATCAAGGGTGACATCGGCATCCGCGACGGCAAGATCGCGGGCATCGGCAAAGCGGGCAACCCGCACACGCAGAGCGGCGTCGACCCCCACCTCGTCGTCGGGCCCGGCACCGAGCTGCTGGCCGGTGAACACCTCATCGCCACCGCAGGCGGCATCGACTCGCACGTGCACTTCATCTCGCCGCAGCAGGCGGAGGCGGCGCTCTCCAACGGCATCACGACGCTGTTCGGCGGCGGCACAGGTCCGACCGACGGCACCAACGGCGTCACCACGACCCCCGGTGTCTGGAACATGCACCGCCTGCTCGAATCGGCGGAGGCACTGTCGGTGAACACGGGATTCTGCGGCAAGGGCAACGGCTCGCGGCCGGAGGCGCTGATCGAGCAGATCGAGGCGGGCGCCGCCGGCCTCAAAGTGCACGAGGACTACGGCGCGACGCCGGCCGCACTCAGCATGGCGCTCGACGTGGCCGACAAGTATGACGTGCAGATCACCGTGCACACCGACAGCCTCAACGAGGCCGGTTTCGTGGAGAACACCCTCGACGCCATCAACGGGCGCACCATCCACACGTACCACTCGGAGGGAGCCGGCGGCGGGCACGCCCCCGACATCCTGCGCGTGGCCGGTCACCCGAACGTGCTCCCGGCCTCGACGAACCCGACCCTGCCGTACACGGTGAACTCGGTGGACGAGCTGCTCGACATGGTGATGGTCTGCCACCACCTCTCGCACGACATCCCCGAGGACGTCTCCTTCGCCGACTCCCGCGTGCGCGCCGAGACCATCGCGGCTGAGACGGTGCTGCACGATCTCGGCGTGCTGTCGATCGTGTCGTCGGACTCGCAGGCGATGGGGCGAGTGGGGGAGTCGTTCCTGCGCACCTTCCAAGTGGCCCACCACAACAAGGACAAGCGGGGCAAGCTGCCGGAGGACCCGCCGGAGCACGACAACTTCCGGGTGCTGCGCTACTTGGCGAAGATCACGATCAATCCCGCGATCGCTCAGGGTGTCTCGGATTACATCGGATCGTTGGAGACCGGCAAGGTCGCCGACATCGTGCTCTGGCCGGTGGACTCCTTCGCCGTCAAGCCGAAGCTGATCGTGAAGGGCGGCCTGATCAACTGGTCGGTGATGGGTGACCCCAACGCCTCGCTGCCCACCCCGCAACCGGTCTACTACCGGCCGATGTTCGGCGCCTACGGCAAGGCCCAGCGCAGCACGCGCATCACCTTCATGTCGAAGGCCGCCATCGACAAAGGGGTGCCGGAGAAGCTGCACTTGGAGAGCCAGGTGCTGCCGGTGCGGCGCACCAGGGAGCTCGGCAAGGCGAACATGGTGCGCAACGACGCGATGCCGAAGATCGAGGTCGACCCGGAGACGTACAAGGTCACCTACGACGGCACACTGGCCACCATCGAACCGGCCGAGTCGCTGCCGCTCACCCAACTGTTCTTCCTGGCCTGAGGCCCTGATGGCAGCAACGGATGCGCGCCAGCTGTTGGCGAGTCTGCAATTCTCAGACTCGGCCTTCCCGAGCGGCTTCTACACGATGTCGCACGGTCTGGAGGGATTCAGCCAGGCCCGTCTCGTCGCCCGCGGCGACGTGCACGGCTTGCTGGCCGACCTGCTCGTGCACTCGGTGGGGCCCGGCGACGCGACAGCGCTCGCCGGGGCGCACCGGGCCGCGACGGCATCCGATTGGGACGAAGTTCAAGAGATCGACCACCGGCTGTTCGCCTCCAAGCTGAACGCCGAGATGCGCACGGCCTCCGTGCGCAGCGGCCACCAGCTGGCCGATCTGGCCGCCGAGGTGCTCGGCGGCGGCGGTGACGCGGCCGGAGTCACCGAGTACGCCAACCGGGTGAAGGCCCGCACGACGCCCGGGTGCCAGCCGGTCGCGACGGCGGTGGTCTACGCCGCCTGCGGTGTGGACACCGAGGCCGCCGTCGCTTCTGACCTGTTCGCCTTCTCGGTGAGCTTCGTCGGCGCCGCGCTCCGGCTACGCCTGACGGACCACCGGCACGCACAGGTCGTGCTGTACGAGATCGGAGCGGTGATCGAGCAGGTGGCGACGGATGCCGTCCGGCGCGATGTCGCCGATATCGGCGGGTGTGCGCCTGTGGCCGACATCATGTCGGCTCAACACGAGCGGGCGGAGGCGCGGCTGTTCGCCAGCTGAGCCGGGCTTCGCACTATGAGGGGAAAGGAACACAACCATGAGCGAGAACGTACTGAGAATCGGCATCGGCGGGCCGGTGGGTTCCGGCAAGACAGCGCTGACGGAGGCGCTGGTGCCAATGCTGATCGCGGCCGGGCGCACGCCCGGCGTCATCACCAACGACATCTACACGCAGGAGGACGCCCAGCACGTGCGACGTGAGCTCGCCGGGGTGCTCGACCCGGAGCGGGTGGTGGGGGTCGAGACCGGCGCCTGCCCGCACACGGCCGTGCGTGACGACCCGACCATGAACCTCGCCGTCGGCGCCGAGATGCTGGAACGCTTCCCCGACATCGACACGCTCATCTACGAGTCGGGCGGCGACAACCTGACGCTCACCTTCTCGCCGGCGCTCGCCGACGTGTTCGTGTTCGTGCTGGACACCGCAGAGGGCGAGAAGATGCCGCGCAAGCGCGGGCCCGGCATCACCGAGAGCGACATCCTGGTCATCAACAAGATCGACATCGCCCAGTACGTGCGCACCGACCTCGACGTGATGCACAGCGACGCCAACAGAGTGCGCGACGGCAAACCCGTCGTGCTGACCAACTCGTTGACCGGCCACGGCGTGGATGAGCTGCATCGCGAGATCATGGCGCAATGGAACGGTGCCCGATCCGAACTCGTCGGATGAGTAACTCGAGAGCGGCGTTGGCGAAGCCGCTGGATGCCGCCGACGGGGTGCCCGGGGCCGGCACACTGGCGCCGGTCAGCCCGCTGCCGCTGAAACAGCCGCGGCCGGGCGGCTACCGCCTCGAGCCCGCCTTCTACGAGCCGGCGCGGGTACCGGCCGAGGTGCTCCACTATGCGGGTACGCCGCCGAGCCTGCCGGTCGGCAGCCCGGGCAAGGTCGGAGTCCTACAGCTGGCGTTCGCGCAGAACGGCGGGAGGACCGAGCTGGTGCGGCACTACCAGAAGTCGCCGCTGCAGATCATGCACCCGCTCTACTACAACACGCTGCGCCCAGACATGGCCTACACCTACCTGATGTCCACCGGCGGCGGCATCCTGCAGGGGGACCGGCTGCGCACCGACCTGAGCTTCGGCCCGGGCACCTCGGCCCACGTCACCACCCAGGCGCACACCAAGGTGTACCGGATGGAGCACGACTACGCCTCCTCGGTCATGAACATAGCGGTCGAGGCGGATGCCTATCTGGAGTACCTGCCCGACCCAGTGGTGCCCTTCATTGACTCGCGCTTCTACCAGCAGACGGCCGTGGTGCTCGACGAGTCGGCGACGATGCTGCTCGGCGAGACCGTCTACGCCGGGCGCCTGGCCCGGGGGGAGCGGCACGCCTACGCGGTGTACGCCTCGGACCTCGAGGTGCGCCGCCCGGACGGCCGGCTGATCGCCCTGGACCGGGTGCGGCTCTGCCCGGGCGGGCAGGCGAGCGGTGTCTCCGGACTCGGCGTCCTGGCCGACCGCGACGTGCTCGCCATGCTCTACGTGTTCACGCCACGCGTGCCCGTCGCGGTGCTCGCCGACCGGCTGCACGCCGTGCTCGCCGAGGACTTCGGCGACACGCTGCTCTTCGGGGTGAGTGCGCTGCCCGGCGACGTGGGGGTGTGGCTGCGCCTGGTGGGCAACGACACGATTGCCGTGGCCCGGGCGAACACGGCCGCGGCATCCGCCGTTCATGAGCTTCTGACCGGCGTCAGCGCGCCGGTGATTCGCAAGAGTTAGGAGGACGTGGCCATGCGTGCACAGACGGCCGTGGAGCAGGGGACGGCGACGAAGAGGCAGCGGTCCTACCGCGCGCAGGTCATCGTGGCGTTTATCCCCGTCGCGCTCATCCACATCCTGGGCTTCGGCCTCTTCTTCATCCTGGTGGAACCGCTGCACCTGCAGCTGGGCTCCTCGGTCTTCGGGGTGGGCATCGCCGTCGTCGCCTACGTGCTCGGCGTGCGGCACGCCTTTGACGCCGACCACATCGCGGCCATCGACAACACGACGCGCAAGCTCGTCGACCTGAAGCGGCCGGCCGCCGGCGTCGGGCTGTTCTTCTCCCTCGGCCACTCGACCGTCGTATTTCTGATGGCGGCCCTGCTGGCGATCGGCGTGAGTTGGGCGGTCGGGCTGACGGATGACGGCAACGGGGTGCGCAACGGCCTGGGCCTGTTCGGCACCGCGGTCTCCGGCGTGTTCCTGCTGCTCATCGGGCTCATCAACGCGGTCGCGTTCATGGGCATCCTCAAAGTCTGGCGGGCCTCCCGCGACGGTCAACTCGACGAACTCGAGCTGGAGAAGCACCTGCAGGGCCGGGGCTTTCTCACCCGCATCATCGGCCCCATGATGAAGTCGATCGACCGGCCGGGCAAGATGTACCTGGTCGGCTTCCTGTTCGGGCTCGGCTTCGACACCGCCAGCGAGATCGCCCTCCTCGTGCTGGCCGGCACCGGGGCGGCGACCGGCCTGCCGTGGTACGCGATCCTCTGCCTGCCGCTGATCTTCGCCGCCGGCATGAGCCTGTTCGACACCCTCGACTCGGCCGTCATGGTGCGGGCGTACGGCTGGGCCACGATCAACCCGATCCGCAAGGTGTACTACAACCTCACCATCACCGGGCTCTCCGTGATGATCGCCGTGATCATCGGCGGGATCGAGCTGGTGGGCCTGCTCAACGAGCGGCTCGGCCTGCAAGACCCGCTGACCGGCTGGGTGGCCAGCATCGACCTGGAGAACGTCGGCTACATCATCGTCGGCACGCTGGTGCTCGCCTGGCTCATCTCCACCGCGTACTGGAAGCTGGGCAAGGTGGAGGAGCGCTGGGCGGTGGCATCCGGCCAGGCCGGCGGCGTCGGCGGTAACGGGGGCGACGTGCCGGATGCCGGGGCGGCCGCACCGCCGGGCAGCCCACCGACGGGGAACGACCGAGGGGACGGCCTGAGATGAGCGCCGTTGGCGCGACGTCGCCCACCACCGTCGGCTCACCCGGGGCATGGTTGCTCGGTTTCGGGCACGGGCTGTCGCAGATCTTCTTTCAGGCGAACATCTACACGGGTGTGCTGATACTGGCCGCCTTCGCCGTCGCCGACTGGCGGATGGCGGTGCTCGTGGTCATCGGCTGCGTGGCGGCGACACTGGCCGGGCGGCTGCTGGGAGCGTCCGCGTCCGACGTGACGGCCGGGCTGCAGGGCTTCTGCGGCGCACTCGTCGGAGCGGCGACGTTCGCCGCGCTCGGCGGCCAGATCGCCTCATACCCGATCGCGCTCGTCGGCGGTGCGCTCTGCGCTCCCGTCGCCTGGCTCGTGGTCGCCCTGTTCACGCGGACCCCGCTGAAGGTGTTCGCGCTGCCATCGACGACGGCGCCGTTCTGCATCGTCGCCACGGGTGTGCTGCTCAGCACGCAGGCCCTGCACGTGAGCTCACCGGCATCCGCCACCATCGACTCGGTGCCGCTGGCCTTTGCGCGCTCGTTGCTGACGAACGTGTCACAGGTGGTGCTGGTCGACAGCATCTGGGCGGGCGCTTTGATTCTCGCCGGCCTGTTCATCGCCAACTGGAAGGTGGGCGCCGCGGCGGTGCTCGGCAGCGCGATCGGCAGCCTGTGCGCACTGGCGATGGGGGAGACTCTCACCGAGACGGCGAATGGGCTGGCCGGCTACTCTGGTGTGCTCACCGCGATCGCGCTCTCGGTCGTGTTCCTGCAAAGCAGTGGCATCTCCTGGACGCTGGCCGTGATCGGCACCATCGTCACCGCAGTGGTGACGCTGTTGATGCACCACTTGCCCGGGCCGACATACACCTGGCCCTACATTCTGACGACCTGGGTGTTCCTGGTCATCGCCCATTACATCCGTGCGGCCAAGCGCACCTGAAATCGGAGGCGCAACCGCTGGTCGAGTAGCGAGGAACGAGCGTATCGAGACCCCGCACGGGCACGCGCATTCCTCGTTGGTCGAGTAGCGAGGAACGAGCGTATCGAGACCCCGTACCCGGATCGGCTCGCCTAGATCGAGCTGCCCCACCACAGGCCGAGCGCCGCCAATGCGACGCAGAGCACGAGCATGACGACCCCACTGGTGAATGCCGCCCCGAGCCGCCCCTGCTTGATCAGCTGCACCGTCTCATAGCTAGCCGTGCTGAACGTCGTGTAGCCGCCGAGGAAGCCGGTGCCGAGAATGATGCTGAGGTCGCTGGGCAACACGTGCACCAAGGTGAGCCCGGTGAGGAAGCCCAGCACCAGCGAGCCGGAAGCGTTGATGATGGTCGTCGCCCACGGGAACGCCGTCTTCAGCCGGGCCCGGATCAGCCCGTCCACGAGGAAACGCACCCCGGCGCCGACCCCGCCGGCGACGGCGAGCAGCAGGAAGATCAGCGGTGTCACGAGCCGGCCCCCTGCTCTGCTGGTTGCGGATCGGCGGCGGCCGTCATCCGTGCGTTGATGGCGCTCGCCACCACGATGCCGGCCCAGGTGGCGGCGGCGCCGACCACCACGGTGCCGAGGGCGTAGAGCACTGCCGGCCAGGGGAGCCCGTCCCGGAACAGCACGGCGGTATCGGTGGCGAGCGAGCTGTAGGTGGTGAAGCCGCCGCAGAACCCGGTGCCCAACAGCAGCTTCAGGTTCTTGCCGGTCGGTTTGGCGGGGTCGATGCGGGTGACGGCCTCGTAAAGGTAGCCGAGCAGGAACGCGCCGAGCACGTTGACGATCGGGATGGCGATCGGCACCTGGCCGAGGTTCGGGATCGCCAGGGAGAGACCCTCCCGGGCTGCCGCCCCGAACGCGCCGCCGACGGCGACCAGGGCGATCGGAGCCCAGCGCAGGTGGGGCGGGCGGATGCCGGGACTCACGCGCTCGCCGCCGGGGCAGGAGGCACTGTGGGCGCGGTGTGTGCTGCATCGCCGCCCGGTGCCCGGGCCGGGATGACCACGACGGGGCGCAGCTGACTGTGCGCGAGGTTGACGGCGATGGAGCGGTTGAAGAACTCCTGGATACCGCCGCCGAAGGAGCGCTCGTGCGTGCCGACGACGATCATCGCTGCGTCTACCGTGTCGGCGAGGTGGCCGAGCGCCGTGGCGACGTCGCCGGCGATCACCAGCGGGCGCCAGCTCACCCCGCTGTCGGCGAGGATCTCGGAGAGTGAGTTCTCCAGTCGGGTGTCGAAGGCGACCTCGCGCTCATCGGCGAAGTCAGGGTCGATCGGGGCGGTCAGCATCGAGCCATCCGGGGACTCAGAGGTCGAGAAGCGGCCCGGGTTCACGTGCGCGCAGACGAGCTCCGTCTGGAACTGGGCGGCGAAGCGGGCCGCCTGCAACACGACGTGGGCCGGTTGGCCGGGGGAGACGCCGACGACGACCGGGTGTGTGCGGGATGCGCCGGAGTGAGTGCCCATAGCGCGACCCTACTCGCGCCCACGGTGACCGACAAGATTGCCGCGCGTCGCGCACCTCGCCCGGCGCGGCGGGCACGGTTCCGGGGAGAAATGCCTCTGGCGCCGGGCGGCGGGGCCGCCCGGCGCCAGAGCGCGGGTGCTGCGAGCTGCAGCGGGTGAATCGGGTACTACGAGGCGGGCGTGGCCGGCTTCTCGTCGGCCGCGGCCTTGGAGGCCTTGGCAGGCTCGTCCGCCGGCGCGGGAGCCTCGGCCGTGACGACCTCGTTGACCTCGACGACGTGGGCCGCCGGGGTGGCGGTGCTGTGCACGAGGTCGTTGTCATCGTCGGTGTCGAACTCGTCGAAGTCGTCGAAAGTGAGGGCGGCCTGCGCGCGAGCCAGGGCGAAGTTGTGCGCGTGCACGGCGAGGGCCAGCAGCAGGCCCAGCACGCCGACGCCGATGAGCGTCGTGCCGAGGGTCACGCCGGACTGGCCGGTGAGCATGGCGCTCACGTCCTGCGAGCCGGCGGTGTAGAGCGCGGTCTGGGCGGCGATCGAGCTGGTCATGACGAGGTAGCCGATCGCCGCAACGGCGATCGAAGCGATCCACAGCAGGATGACGGGAAGGTTGGTGGACTTGGGCGCAGGAGTGCGAGACATGGTTTCCTAGATTCGGAGATCGTTGTGCGGACGCCTGAGACTACCGAGAGAAGCTATGAACGCGCCATGAGTCTGCGCTGTGTCAGCTCAACGCGCGAAATGCAGCTGCATGACCGGCCTGTCCGCGCTCGGCCTGGCCACCTCCTCGAAGCCGGCGGCCAGGAACTGCGTGAGCGTGCCGTGGTAGAGGTCGGCCGAGCTGGTCTTGCCACGCACGGCGACATCGACGGGGTACCCCTCGATCGCTTCGGCGCCGAGCGCCCGCGCCTGCTCGATTGCGCCGCGCAACAGCTCGCCGCCGACGCCGCGGCGGCGGTGGCCGACCCGCACGACGAAACAGGTCACCGCCCACACCCCCTCATCGTCGGGGGACTCGGGGCTGCCGCCTGCGACCACGCGCGTACGCATCAGGCGGCCGTAGTTGACCCGGGGCTCCACGGCGCACCAGCCCACAGCCTCGTCGCCGCGGTAAGCGATGACGCCGGGCGGGGGAGCGGCCACGCGCACCTGCTGCTCGAGCGCGGTCTTGCACGCGGACGCTTCGGCGTTCTTCCACTCCTCGTTCGAGAGTTTGAAGAACTGGCACCAGCAGGTGGCCGGATCGCCGCGTGTGCCGAACACCCGCTCGACGTCGGCCCACGGCGCGTCGGAGACGGACACGATTCGTACCGGCGCGATTTCAGACATGGGAAAACCCTAGAGCGCACTGCCGAGCTGCCGCTACCGACATCCCGATCTCGGCGTTGACCCGCCCCTTTGTCGGATGCGACCTCGGCGGCTGTCGAGCTGAAGGAGTCGCCTCGGCATCCGAAAGTCGCGCGGAACACGCCCGGCGGATTCAAAGTGGCAATCGACGCACGAAGTTCGCGCTACTATTGACAAGTTGTCTTCGGGGCAAGCGCCAGCCGGGTTTACTCGGTCGGTGGCCAACCAGAGACTACGGGCTGTAGCGCAGCTTGGTAGCGCACCTGACTGGGGGTCAGGGGGTCGCAGGTTCAAATCCTGTCAGCCCGACCAAAGGGCCGTTCTCGAAACTCTTCGCAGAACTGCCCACAGAGAATCGCTCCGGATGAGAATCCGGAGCGATTTCTTGTTTCCCGGGCCTTTTTCTGGATGACGGGGCGCGAACTCGGCGTCCCGGCGCTCTCGCCGCGGGATTTCGACGCTCGTTGACGACTTTCAGGCGCACCGAAGTCTTCGGTGCGCCTGGGGTGTCGCCCTCTCGGGCAGTGTCGGTGCGCGGCTACTCGCGGGTGGGTGGCCCGCCGGTGTCCTCGGGTGCGGCTCCGCGCTTCTTCAGGTGGTCTGGTCGTTCGACGCCGGGCGGGAGGGTGTCGGTGTACCGGTTGTAGAAGTCGCGGTCGCGGCGGCGGAGCTTCTTCTCGACGGGGTCGCCGGCGAGGTTCCGCTTGGCGTCCTCCTTGTACTGGTCGCTCATGAACGCGGCGATCTTGCGGAGGTTGAAGTTGACCAGGAGCATCGTGATGATGACCTGTGCGGCGCCGAAGCCGCGCACCTGGCGGCGGCTGGCGTCTGAGACATGAAAACCATGTCGAACGGGCACTCTCGAGCAACGAAAGCCGTACGCTACTAGCGCTTGGAACCTACGATCCTGATCTCTCCATAGTTAGCAGAGCGGCAAGGTCAGCCACCGTCGAGTTCACTGCTGTCAATACGACGAGCCTTGGATCCGTGCTGCGAATCAACGATGATGTAAACAATTTCTTAAACGCGCTACCCGGCGAGAGTGGCCCTTTCTCCGCAGTCAAACAGGAATTCGAGTGGCGAGAGGAACTGTCGTGGTGAAACGCGCGCTGGGTGCGAGTATCGTGGCGGCAGCGATTGTGATCTTCCTAGCCGGGTGTGGCGGGCGTCCCGTCGTCATGGACGAAGCTGAGATCGTAGGCGAGTGGGTCACCTCGGGGCCGAATGACGAGATCGCATCGCTGATGTTTGCTGACGACGGGATGTTCTCATTCACGGGCATGCCGAAGGGGCTGTTCTGTGCTGAAGGATTCGACCATCGCATCATGCCCGACGACTGGGCCGAGCCAGACTCGTCTTCCGGGACATGGGAGCTCAGGCATCTCGACGGCATTTCTTTCCCATTGGCGCTCAGCGACAAAACAGCAGGCTGCGGCGCATTGGGACAATTCACTGAGAGTGACGACAGCGTTGCACTGACCCTGACGTTTGGGCGCCTTGATGAGGGCTCGCCCGATCTTCGTTTCCACCAGCGGGCCGAATAGCGTGGCGACTGATCTAACTTTGGTGCGCTCCCGAGGCCTGCACTGATCGGTCACCATCGTCCGTGTTTTCTGCCGTCTGAGCACGTCCTCGACAAACGTGGAGGAAAAGGTGGCTCGATGTGGAGCAAAGCGCATTTGGTGACGGCCTACGATCGGGACTGTTGCAGCTTCGGAGGCCTCCTTACCGGAGGCGGTTCCTAGCCGCTGGAAGGATGTGCTTTTGCCCAGCCCTAAGATTCAAACGTATTCGTGGCACGAGTGTCTCGGCCGGCTCTGTGAAAGTGCCATGGGCAGCGCAATCCACTAGCCTCAGACAAACCGTGCTGACGTGTTCGAGAGGCCGAGGATGATTCGTCGCTCACTGCGTTGGAGGCCTGTGGTCGCCTATGGACTTTTCGCTGCACTGTTCTCTACTGGTGTGACAGCCGCAGTTGTCGGGGTCTATTTTGTCGGGAATCCCGGAACTGCTGTGTGGGCCTTCGCTGCACTGCCGTTCTATTTCCTCGCGTTCTTTCTCACTACCGCAACCACCATGACTATCTTCGCCGCTCTGCGACGTCCACTCTTGGATGCCCCAAGAATGTGGCGACAGCTGGTGGTTGTACTGTTGGCTGGACTCGCGGGGATGTGTGTTGCTTTCGAATTCTGGTGGTGTATTGAGTTCGAGCTCCCACCTCCGTGGGCTCTCTTCGGTGGATTTGTAGTGACCGCGTTGGCATTCGGATGGTACGCCTGGTTCTACGAAGTCGATGCGAACCCTTAACCGCGGGCGCGATCAGTACCTTGAGGTCAATCTTCAGAACGCGAACGGGAGACGATTGTCAGGCAACAGCAGACGCAAGGTTCGCTCCCCGATCCGCCCAATTGTCGTCGGAGCGGCGGTGGTCTTGGCCGGTGCGCTCTCTGCGTGCGCGCCAGAGCAAACACCGGAATTCGTCCCTCCTATGGTCTGGGACGTGGATTCGTCGCATGGCAAGGGAGAGACCTTTCCCGATCTCGTAGTTGTGGAGCTGTTCGAGGATGGCGCAGCGCGTGTCACAGGGTTTCCGCGGGGTCGATCAGTCCAAGACGAAGAGGGGTACTTCTGCATCGACGGACCCACAGACGAGCGATACACCGGCGACGCAACGTGGGAAGTCCGGAATCGGTTCTCTTTCTTCATCTCATTCGGAGACTCCAAGGTGCTTGTCTCCAGCGGCAGCCGTTTCGGTGAACAGGACTGGACCACAATTCGGTTCGATTCGTGCGTCGAGGAACGACGTTGGGACTTCAGCTACGTGTGCGGCGACTCGGGCTATGGGCCCGACGACGGCGATCTCGTCTTTCGCGAGGAATGCCCGGTGAGTGGCTGACCGTGCGATAGGGCGACTCCCGCCTCGACCCTAGCGCTGTCCCCGGCGAGATGTACCGGTCGCCCCGTCGCCACCGGTGCAACTGTTCTCGCCGGCGAACGATCTCGTTCGGGCGCGGTTGCGAGAACGCATCAAAGACGCTTGCTGGTGACGGGACCTTAACCTTGTGCCGGGACTGCGGCAACCTCGGTTGACTCCTTGAACGCGGTGATAGGTCAGCGCTGCCAGCGCGTTCTGGGGTCTGAGTTGATCCTCGACAGATGTGGAGGAAAAATGAGCTCGCGGTGGAGGAAAACGAGTTCGGCGGCGGTCTGTGATCCGCGCCCTGACGGGTTTCGCGAACAGCCCACCATGGGGCCTTTCTCGAAACTCTTCGCAGAACTGCCCATAAAGAATCGCTCCGGATGAGAATCCGGAGCGATTTCTTGTTTCCCGAGCCTTTTTGTGGATGACGGGGTGCGAACCCGGCGTCCTGCCACTCTCGCCGCGGGAATTCGACGCTCGTTGACGACTTTCAGGTGCACCGACGTCTTCGGTGCACCTCGGGTATTGCCCTCTCGGGCCGTGACTGTGCGCCCTGGTGCGCGGCTACTCGGTGGCGGGTGGCCCGCCGGTGTGCCGGTTGCCGAGGCCGCGCACCTGGCGCCGGCTGGGGTGATGGATGTCCTCGGTGCCGCCGTCCTCGACTTGCTTGTTCAGCGACTTGATCGAGTTGCGGGCGTGGGCGTGGAACTGCTCCCACTCGCGTGCCGCAGTCGAATGCCTGCTTCTGGCCGCGGCTGTTCGCGGACTGGAACGATACCGCGGGATGCCGGCAGCCAGAGGTTGGTGAGATTGCCACCGGTGCGAACGCGCTGATGTGCACTGTCGAGGACGACATGGCGTGCTCCGGGCTCAGTGCGGCCGGGATGGTCCCGTTCCTCGACTGGGGAACTGCAGCCGCCAAGGGCGCTCGAGCGTCGGACAACGTTGAGGACGTGACGAGGGTTGGGTGTGAGTCCGTCGATCTGTACAGGCGTGTCGGCCCCGCAGAGCTGGACGATATTGGACAGAATGTTGTCCGTGCTGCATCGAACTCTCTCGATGGGAGCTGGTTTACGGAATCTGGTGAGCATGCAAGCCAAGGGGGAAGGCGTTGAATGGGGCCCAGGGCGTAGTCCTTCGTGTTCAAGTACCTGGCTCGTTCGCGAATCAAGTTATGCGCCTAGACCGATTGGACGGTATCGGACCAGCTCGATACATCGAGCCTCACCAGCTCGACCGGTTCAGCAAGCTCTCGTGGAGTATCGGGCAATGACGACTCGAACGGGAAGAATCCGTTTTTTGACCCCCAGCGAGGCTGGACGTGCTTCTGGCGCGCCACAGGGGCCGACTTACACCACCACTGCAGTCCCGGTGCTTCCATCGAATACGCCTGCGCCCGACGGTTGGCCGTGGACAGGCGGGCAGTTCAGTGTTGTAGTCCTGCTCGGATCTCCGCTTGCGGACGGCTGGCTGGAGGCGTCCATCCATGAACTTGTTGACGGGGCGCCGGGGTCAGAAGTGCTGGATTCCGCGTCCGAACTCGTGATCCTTGAGGGGCCACGAGAAGTCGCTCGGATGCTGTTAGATCCAGGCGCCATGAACGTCAACTCATTGCCGTCGACGGTTTGATCATCATCTCGGGGCGAAACAACATCATTGTCATCCGCGGAACGTAGTGGGCAAACTGGTGAGTAGAACTGCAAGCTCAGCGGTCGTCGATTTCACGGCGAGCAACAGAACGAGCCTTGGATCTAGGTTGCGAATCAACGATGATCTAGACAATTTCTGTATTACGCTACCCGTCGAGAGCGGCCCTTTCTCCGCAGTCACAAGGAGTTGAATGGCGAGAGGAGTTGTCGTGGTGAAGCGCGTGCTGGGTGCGAGTCTGGTGGGGGCAGCGATCGTGCTCTTTCTGGCCGGGTGTGGCGGGCGTCCCGTCATTCCTTCCGCATCTGAATTCGTCGGCGAATGGGTCACTTCTGGGCCGAATGACGAGATCGCATCGCTTACGATTGCGGGCGACGGGACGTTTTCATACACGGGCATGCCCAAGGGCCTATTCTGTGCCGAAGGATTCGATCATCGAATCTGGCCCGAGGACTGGGCTGAGCCAGACACCTCTGCTGGAACATGGAGGCTTCGCCATACGGACAGCACTTCGCTGCCGTTGGCGCTGAACGGGAACACAGCTGGCTGCGGCGCGACGGGCCAGTTCACCGAGATTCACGACAACATAGAGCTGACGCTGATTTTCGGCCGCCTTGATGAAGGCTCGCCCCAGCTTAGTTTCCACCAGCGGGCCGAATAGCACGGCGACTGACACGACCTCGATAGACACCTCGGCCACAGTGAGCCGACGCCGTCGCCAACGTGCGTTGCTTCCCCGAGCTGATCCTCGACAAATGTGGAGGAAAAAGGCGCTGGACGTGGAGGAAAGAGTGTTTGATGGTGGTCTGCGATCCGCTGTCTGGCGGGTTTCGTGAACAGCCCACCATGGGCTGTTCACGAAACTCTTCGCAGAACTGCCCATAAAGAATCGCTCCGGATGAGAACCCGGAGCGATTTCTCGTTTCCCGAGCCTATTCATGGATGACGGCGCTCGTTAACGACTTTCGGGCGCACCGATGTCTTCGGAGCGCCTGGGGTGTCACCCTCTCGGGCCGTGTCGGTGAGCGCCGGTGCGCGGCAACTCGGGGGTGGGTGGCCCGCCGGTGTCGTCGGTTGCGGTTCCGCGCTTCTTCAGGTGCTCTGGCCGTTCGACGCCGGGCGGGAGGGTGTCGGTGTACCGGTTGTAGAAGTCGCGGTCGCGGTGGCGGAGCTTCTTCTCAACGGGGTTGCCTGCGAGGTCCCGTTTGGCGTCTTCCTTGTACTGGTCGCTCATGAAAACGGCGATCTTCCGCAGGTTGAAGTTGACCAGAAGCATCGTGATGATGAGCTGTGCGGCGCCGAAGCCGCGCACCTGGCGGCGGCTGGCGTTCGAGACATGAAAACTATGTCGAACGGGGCGCTTTCGAGCAACGAAAGCCGTACGCTAGCAGCGCTTGGAACCTGCGATCTTCAAGTCAGTATGGTTAGCAGAGCTGCAAGGTCAGTCACTGTCGAGTTCACCGCGGTCAACACGATGAGTCTTGGATCCGTGCTGCGAATCAACGATGATGTGTACACGTTCCTGAACACGCTACCCGGCGAGAGTGGCCCTTTCTCCGCAGTCACGCAGGAGTTCGTTTGGCGAGGGGAACTGTCGTGGTGAAGCGCGTGCTGGGTGCGAGTCTGGTGGCGGCAGCGATTGTGCTCTTTCTGGCCGGGTGCGGCGGGCATCCTGTCGTCATGGACGAAGCTGAAATCGTCGGCGAATGGGTCAGCTCGGGGCCGAACGACGAGATCGCATCGCTGACGTTTGCTGGCGACGGGACGTTCTCATACACGGGCATGCCCAAAGGGCTGTTCTGTGCCGAAGGGTTCGACCATCGCATCATGCCCGACGACTGGGCCGAGCCAGACTCGTCGTCTGGGACATGGCGGATGAGTCAGGTGGAGGCCGTTTCTCTCCCGCTCAAACTGATAGGCGGAACGACAGGATGCGGCACGGCTGGTCAATTCACTGAGCGTGACGACAGCATTGCACTGACCCTGACGTTTGGGCGCCTTGATGAGGGCTCGCCTGAGCTTCGTTTCCACCAGCAGTCAGGTTAGTAAGGCAATCGGCGAGCAACCCATGTCATTTGCGAGCAACCCCAAGTCATTTGGTTGAGGTGTATCCGGAAGGCAGGTCTAATGATCAGTACGGGACTGCTGAATGTGAGAGGTGATCGGAACATGGATCGACTGGTGACAGGTGCCGATGGTTCGTCGTACCTCATGAACGACCATTGCAGGAGCTTCGTTGTGTTCCGAGGCCCCCTGAAGTGACAGTCTTCGAAGAGCTGAAGCGAGTGAACGCAGAACTTTCTCCTCTGCTTCTCGGTCGCGACGAGCAAGGCCTGGGAACTGCAGTCGTCGGCTGGACCGACGCAGGATTGACTGTTCGAGTCGTTCGCGGGCGCAAGATGCGAACCCTTCGGCCGTTGTTTGACGAGTTCGCAGCGGCTCTGCAGTTCCCCCTCTATTTTGGGGAAAACCGGGATGCGTTCTACGAGCGCCTGAGCGACTTAGTAGGGGCTCGCGCCATCGAATGGAATCGTATTACTGGTTACTGAGCCTGACGAAGTGCTCGTGGATGCTGACGGCGAGACCCTTCGATGGCTTGTCGATAGTCTGGCCGACGCGGCCGCCGTCTGGGCGCAGCCTGTCGCAATCGGAGAATGGTGGGATCGGCCGGCGGTACCCTTTCATGTGGTCCTTGGTGGAGCGCCGGCCACGCTAGCGGTTGCGCAGAGCAGATGGCACGACGCCGGCGCGGCGCTGGTCTGGATGCAATGAATTGTTCGTCGGGAGCGATTTGACCGGACAGCGTGGAGTTGACCCGGGTGCGATAAACCGAGTCCCATCAGCGGCGTCTCGCGAGGCGGTCAACCGAGTTGCACGGCAACCCAGGCGAGGGCAGCGATCAGCGCCCAAGAGAGCAACGCAACCACGAGCGCGCGCCATCCGGTGCGCACCAACTGGCCCAGCCGCACAGCCGTGCCGAGACCGAAGAGCGCCATTGCCAGCAGCGCCGTCTGCACGGTGTCGGCACCGTCGATGATCGGCCCTGGCAGCGGAACGAATGTGCGAACCAGCATGGCGGCGATGAATCCAGCGACGAACAACGGCACGATCGGCGGATGCTTCGTGCCGGCGGCGGGAGCACCCTCGCGTCGCCGCACGACGAGCGACGTGATGGCGACCATCGGCGCGAGCATCAACACGCGGGTGAGCTTGACCACGATGGCCACCGCAAGCGCTGCGGAACCAGCAACCTGGGCGGTGGCCACGACTTGTCCGACGTCGTGCACGCTGGCGCCGACCAAATGCCCGAATTGCAGAGCGCTCAATCCGAGCGGATGCCAGAGCAATGGCATCACGACGATGGCCAGCGTCCCACACAACGTCACGAGCGCGACCGGAGTGGCGGTGTCCTCATCCTTCGACCTCGCGACATGGCTCATCGCGCCGATCGCCGATGCCCCACAAATCGAGAAGCCCGCCGCGATCAGCAATGGCTGGTGGCCGGGAAGTTTGAACAGCCGGCCCAGCCACAGCGTCACGACGAAGGTGATCACCAGGACCGCGATCACGGTGACGATCGACACCCAGCCGAGGTGTGCGATATCGACGAGACTCAGTTTGAGGCCCAGCAACACGATGCCCAGACGCATGAACTTCTTGGCGGCGACACTCAAC
This sequence comes from Microterricola viridarii, assembly GCF_001542775.1. Lineage (GTDB taxonomy): Bacteria > Actinomycetota > Actinomycetes > Actinomycetales > Microbacteriaceae > Microterricola > Microterricola viridarii_A. Next base: position 1,825,408 of record NZ_CP014145.1, on the reverse strand, counting down.
CCCGGAGCGAGAACGCCCGTCAACGCCCGCTGAGCGAACGGAAGCTGGGCGACAAGAATGCCGAGGGCAACGGCCGCCGTGAGCAATGGGACGGCAGGCACAAGCGAATGGACGCCCCAGGCGAGGAGCGCCGCCGCGCCAGCCACGGCGACGCCAGGCATCCAGTCCCGGAATCCGTCGAACAGCGTACCCAGCGGGCCGGGATGAGCGGGCTCAGAGGGCACGCGGTCGGAGCGTACGCGATCGGGACGGGCGGAAAGTATCTCAGCTGAATTCACAGAATCCAATCTCGCCCCAGCCCGCCAGTCGCGGTAGACGGCGTAACGTTGTCGGGGCACAAGCAAAACTTGTAGGAGGTGCCCCGTGCTCGGCCCACACATGCCCGACCTCGCCGCGCTGGAAATGCTGGTCGCCGTGGGCGAGCTCGGCAGCCTCACCCGTGTCGCCGCCCGCCTCGGCGTCTCCCAGCAGGCCGTCTCGTCACGGGTCCGCTCGTTGGAAGGCCAGATCGGGGCCTCCCTCATCGTCCGGACCGCCCGCGGTTCGACCCTCACCCCAACCGGCGCCGTGATCACCGGTTGGGCCGCCGAGGTGCTCGCCGCCGCGGAACGCATGGAGGCCGGAATCGAGTCGATCCGCGCGCAGACGCTGCAACAGCTCGATGTCGCGGCGAGCCTCACGATCGCCGAGTACCTCCTCCCGCGCTGGCTGGTCACCCTGCGCGACAGGCAGGAGTCAGCCGGCCAGGTGGCGACCAGGGTGGGGCTCACCGCCGTCAACAGCGAGGCAGTGATTGCCCTCGTGCGCGCCGGCACTGTGCCACTCGGGTTCATCGAAACCCCCGACATCCCGACGGATCTGCACGCTGTGGCGATTGGGCACGATGAACTGCAGGTCGCAGTGTCGCCGACTCATGCCTGGGCGAAGCGGCGGATGCCGCTGACAGCACGGGAGCTGGCCGATACTCCGCTGATCACACGCGAAGAGGGCTCCGGCACCCGCAAAGCCCTCGAGCAGCTGTTCGCCCGTGTCGCAGGCTCAGACGGAGGGCGATTACCGCCCCGCCTCGAACACTCAAGCACGGCCGCCGTCCGAACGGCGATCGCCTCGGGTGTGGCGCCGGGGGTGCTCAGCTCGCTGGCGATTTCCGACGATCTGGCACTCGGACGATTGGTCGCCGTTGAGCTAACCGGGATCACGCTGAGGAGAACACTGTCGGCGGTGTGGGCGAGCGGCCCACACCCGTCTCAAGCACCGGCACAGGACTTGATCGTGATCGCGCGCCAGTCGCTCGCGCTTGAGGCCAAGCGCACGGATGCCCGTTCGCCGTTTTTCACGTGACATCGGGCGTTGTGCGCTGCCACTCTCGGAACGTTCCTAGTCGAGTTCAATGGAATCGCCCATCACGTCGGCCAAATGGAGCTTGGCACCGGCGCCACTTCCTGTGGGTGCTCTTGTTAAGTCCAGCTGGTTCCGAGATGGATCGCCGTGGCGGGTCTGCTCGGGTACACGAGCCATGTCTCCGTAACCATCGCCGAATTCTTCGGGGCTATGTCGGCCTTACCTCGCACCTCAGGACGTCGCTCGGCAAACCTAGCCTCTGCCACGAAGTCGTTCGATGCGTTCTCTCGAGGGGAGGACGTCACCGGCGCGAACACTTTCGACTTCCTCATCGATCGTTGCGCGGCTCAGGCCAGCCATGCCCAGGTAAATCCAGTACCACGTCAGCAGGGACTCATCGTCTGGTTCGTGCGGTAGCGATTCGAGAACATCATCGCTTGCATCCGCCGGCCACCTTCCCCACGTTGCGAGCGCGGTCATCGCAACCTCCGTCTGCCGGGCGAGCGAGATTTCCGTGTTCCCTGGCGTGGAAGTGAGCAGCTGGGAGGTGTAGTCCATGATCCCGTCGTGCCAAACATCGTCGCCCGCCAAAGCAGGCAAGAACTCCTCGGCCCGCTCCAGGATTGCAATGCGCCAGCTGGGGTCCCAGTCCTGCAGGAAACCAGAGAGGACGGTGCTCACGAATTCCGCGAAGCCCTCGGCCTTGGCCGCCTCCAGCAGTAGCGCTTCCACACGTTCGTCGATGGGATCACCGCGCTCGAAAGCTGCCTTGAGCTCATCCAGCGGTGCACCCGGGGGAGACGACACGTCGGCAGAGTCGGGGCGGCGACGCGGAGTCGCGATGGGGATCGAGACGACGGTTCCGGCTCTTTCTCGCTCTCGGAGCACGGACTTGTTTCGTACCGAGCGATACTCGAGCAGTCTCAAGCCGTTCTTGAGGCCGGCGTACGCTTCGGGCCTGGTCGTGTAGAGAGGGGCACCGTATGCAATCGCGGTGGCGGCGCAGAGGAGATCCGTGCGGTCGACGGACTCCGTGTCGGCAGAGTCGAGGCGCACAGTCTCAGTTATCTGTGTGAAGACCCGCAAAACCGCCGCATCCACAGCTACCGGAATGCTCTTCTGCCACGGGCGGTAGTTGCTGGCACGTCTCGTTCTCCCACTGGGCAGGACCTGTTCGCTGTGAAACACCGAAAGATCTGTTTGGAGCGCGCTGCTGATGAAGAGGGCGTCGTTTCTATCGAACTTTGCGCGGTCGAGGCCAGCGAACACCTCCGATTTGTCGATGGTTACCACCCGGGCTGTGCTTCGATCGACGGGAGTCGGAGACTCTCGGAGTGTTGCGACCGCGTACGGCGCTCCCAGGCTGACGTTCAGGAAACCGCTCGGTGTTCGGGTTACCTCCTGGACGTCGCTTTCGAAAATGGAGAATGTTGATGGCCCGGCCAAATACTCCTCGGACGGCACCGACAGCACGGCAAGCGGAGCACGGTTCGCGTCTGTCACCGTCACCGTTGCAGCGTCGGTGCTGGCCGACGACATGACCTCGGCAAGCGGCAAGCTGAGTGCCGATTCGGATGCGACCTCATGCCGCGTTGCAAGAAACGTCAAGCTGTCCGGATACCTCAATCCAGCGCGCAGATAGGACTTGGGATCGGGGCGCGTGCCTGCAAAAGGGGGGTTCACGAACGCGACATTATCAGGATGTTCTCAGCAGCATGCATAGCGGTGTCATCGGCCGCTCGCGCGGCGTGGAAACTACCCACGGGACTGCTGAGATCTACACCACTCCACGGGACGTGACCGGGCGCTCTGCGAGATTCCCGCTTGTGCTCGGCGAATCGCTGCGGGCCGATCATCGAGCAGTCCGTACCGTTCAATCGCCCAGGACACGAGTCACGGAGCAGAAAGCACGGCGCGAAACAGAACGAGGGCCGCAGGAAATTCTGCGGCCCTCGAGCTGGTGGTGCTGGGGCTATGCGGAGACGAAGAACAGTCGCTTGTTGGCGAACTCTCCGATGCCGATCGGACCCATCTCACGGCCGAAGCCGGACTGCTTGACCCCGCCGAACGGCAGCTCGGCAGCTTCGGCGGCAATCGTGTTCACATGTGCCATGCCGACCTCAAGCTGTGAGGCAACGCGCGTCGCACGAGCCACATCGGTCGAGAAGACCGAACCGCCGAGGCCCAGCGCGCAGTCGTTCGCGAGCTCGAGGGCTTCTTCGTCGCTCGAGACCTTGTAGACGGTCGCGACCGGGCCGAACATCTCGACGCCGTACGACTCGGAGTCGCGCGGCACGCCGGTGAGCACGGCGGGCGAGTAGTGCGCACTCGGGCCGTCTGAGAGCACGCCGCCGATTTCGAGGGTGGCGCCCTCGGCGACGGCCTTCTGTACCTGTGCGTGCACCGTCTCGGCCGCGACGCGCGACGACATCGGGGAGAATTCGCCGTCGGCCAGGTTCAGCTGGTCGCCCGGCGTGAGGCCAGTGGCGAGCTTCTTCAGTTCGGCGACGAACTCGTCGTAGATGTCATCCATGACGATCAGGCGCTTGTTGGAGTTGCACACCTGGCCGACGTTGTAGACGCGGAAGTCCCACGCCTGCTTGGCCACGGCCGCGACATCCTCAGCGTCGAGAACGACCATCGGGTCGATGCCGCCGAGCTCGAGCACACACTTCTTGAGGCTCTTGCCGGCCTGCGCGCCGATGATGGCACCGGCACGCTCGGAGCCGGTGAGCGAGACACCCTGCACGCGCGGATCCGCGATGATCGTCGCGATCTGATCGTGCGTCGCGAAGACGTTCTGGTACCCGCCGACGGGAACCCCGGCCTCCTCCATGATCGCCTGGATCGCGAGGGCCGAGCCTGCGCAGATGTCGGCGTGCTTGAGCAGGATCGTGTTGCCGAGCACGAGGTTCGGCGCTGCGAAGCGGGCGACCTGGTAGTACGGGAAGTTCCACGGCATCACGCCGAGCAGCGCGCCGACCGGGCGGTGCTCGATGTAGGCCTTGCCCGGGATGGTGCTCGGGATCTCGTAGTCGGTGATCAGGCTCGGGCCGTGCACGGCGTAGTAGTCGATGATGGATGTCGCGAACTCGACCTCGTCGATCGACTCGGCGATCGACTTGCCCATCTCGACCGCGATGAGGCGCGCAAGTTCGTCCTTGCGTTCCTCGAACAGCTCGGCAACTCGTTTGACGACGGCAGCGCGCTCTTGCACGCTGCGCTCGCGCCACTCGTGGTACACGGCGTCGACGCTGGAGAGCGCCTCTTCGATCTGCGCATCGGTGGCGTTCTCGAACGTCTCGAGAATCTCGCCCGTGGCAGGATTCTGCACCCGGTACTTGGACATGCTTATCTTTCCTCCAGTTAGGGAATGCCGGCACGTGTGACAGGCGGCGCGCCGTGACTGTCGCCGATCGCGGCCGCTTCTCTGCGGCTGCACATGCCGGTAGGTCGAGGCTAGCGTGGAGAACGCCCTCGGCCCTGCAGTTGCCGCCCTTTTCATTGCCGGTTTCGGCGAAAGACATGCGCGACCCCGTCGCTGAGCCCGCGCACGAGACATCGCGGATGTGCGGCCCATTCATTCGACGCTCAGGCCGAGGTGCGGCATGCGGCAACGATCGGCATCCTGTCAGGCGGGAATCGAGTCGGTACGGCGTCTCCAGAACGCGACACTTGTCTGACGGCCTTCTTCAGCGCCGGTCGGGAACCGGGGCGCGAACTACTGTTGACGTATGGTCACAAATGATCCGCTGCCCAACCACCCCGCTCCGGATAACCCGTCGGGGAAGCTGATTCTCTTGCGCCACGGGGAGACAGAGTGGTCGAAGCAGGGGAAACACACCGGACTCACGGATGTTCCGCTCACCGCCCGGGGAGAGGATCTTGCCCGCGGTGCGGGCAGATTGGTGGCCGGATACGATTTCTCGCTCGTGCTGACCTCACCGCTGCAACGTGCGCGTCAGACCGCGGAGCTCGCTGGCCTTCAAGCCGAGGTTGATCCGTTTCTCGTCGAGTGGGACTACGGCGGGTACGAGGGCCGGACGACGCGCGAAATTCGCAGCGAGCTCGGCTACAACTGGAGCGCATTCACCCACGGCGTGATTCGTGGTGACACGCCCGGTGAGACGGTCGAGGAGGTCGCCGCCCGCGCATCGCGGGTGCTCACGCGTGTGCTGCCCGCGATGGAGCACGGAGATGTCGCCCTCATCGCGCACGGCCATTTCCTGCGCATTCTGACCGCCGTGTACCTCAGGTTGGCCCCTCGATTCGGCGCTCAAATCACGTTGGATGCCGGGTCGGTCTCCGTGCTCGGCTACTACCGCGAGCAGCCGGCCATCCTGTCGTGGAACTACGGAGCCGAACTGCCCAAGGTGCCCTCAGAGTCGTGAGATGCACCCTCAGCTCTGGCCTGGTTTTTCAGCGCACGCGCCGGGCGGTGAACTGCATGCGCGGATCAGCGTAGAACTTCTGAGCCGGCACGAGCTGCAGTTCTCGTTCACCCGACTGATGCGTCAGCTCGATGAGGTCGAACACGCTGGACGCGGTCCGCTCCAGGGCGGCAGCGGCGTCCCCCGTCGCGCGGTAGTGCGCCGAGAACAACGCCGCGGTGACGTCACCCGATCCATTCGCTTTGAATGGCAGATGGGGAGTCTGCACGATCCACGCGCCCGCAGCATCCACGGCGAGCATCTCGATGGTGCCAGGCTCGCGGTCGGGGCGCTCCACACTCGTCACGAGAACAGTGCTCGGTCCCATCGCCCGTGCGAGGTCGACGGAGGCGAGCGTCGACTCCAGCGTCGTCGGCTCGGTTCCGGTGAGGAATCCCAACTCGAACTGGTTCGGAGTGATGATGTCGGCCACGGGGACCACGCGATCCCGCAGGAGCACGGGGATCTCGGGCGCTACAAAGCACCCGGACTTCGCGTTGCCCATCACGGGGTCACACGCGTAGATGGCCGAGGGGTTCGCCGCTTTCACACGTCGCACCGCATCCACGATGACGTCGCCGATTCCGGTGCCGCCCTGGTACCCCGAGAGCACGACGTCGATCTGGGGGAGCACGCCACGTTCTTCGATGCCGAGGATCACGTCGTGCACATCCTCGGGTGCGATGAGGGATCCGCGCCACGCGCCATACCCCGTGTGGTTGGAGAAGTTCACCGTGTTGACCGGCAGTACCTCGACTCCGATGCGCTGCAGGGGGAACACGGCCGCCGAGTTGCCAACGTGGCCATAAGCGACGGCGGACTGAATCGAGAGAATCTTCACGGCATCAATCTTCCTCCAGTCGAACGGTCTGGGCCGCGCAAGGCTCGCCGATATGTGGCCGAATTACGTGTGCGGATGCTTGTGTGACGCGGGGTGGATGACAAGTCCCGTGAGTGTGGCGCCGCACGCGCGATGGATGCCTCCGCTGTCGAATGCTCAATGGGCTCGCGCGAGCGCCTCGCCAACCAATGACTCGACCGCGGCCTGTGCGCTTGCGCGATCGGCGGCGACGAGGCCGATGCGGGTGCGCCGGTCGAGCACGTCGTCGGCGTCGAGCGCGCCCTCGGCGAGCACCGCGAACTCGATCTCGGCGCGTGTCACGTCGATGTCGGGTGCGACCGGCGCGGCCGGGTCGGCGGAGAGCGCCCGGGCGAGCACGGCGGGCGCCTCGGCACCGAAGCGTGCCACAAGCGAGGGCGGCAGGGCGGTGCTGGTGGCGGTGCCCTCAGCCGCCGACCCTGGTTCCGGGCTCGTCAGCGCAACCGGTGAGCCCGGCGCGCCGACGAGCGGCAGCGCGCGCGTGCGGCACTCGCCGCCGTCGAGCGCGCCGTGCCGCATGGCCAGATCGACGGCGTCCTCGGCCATCGCCCGGTAGGTGGTGAGCTTGCCGCCGAGCACGTTCACGATGCCGCCGGGCGAGACCGCCACGTGGTGGCGCCTGGAGAGGTCGGCCGTCGCGCCCTCGCCCGAGTCGACGAGGGGGCGCAGGCCCGCGAAGGCACCGAGCACGTCGGCGCGCCCCAGCTCACGCTCGAGCGCGGTGGAGAGCGTCGCGAGCAGAAAGTCGATCTCGCCGTCGCTCGGCGTCGGCACCTCAGGCACCGGCCCCGGGGCATCCTCATCGGTGAGGCCGACGACCACCCGCCCGAGCTGCTGCGGCAGGGCAAAGACGTAGCGGCTGATGGAACCCGGGTGCGGCACCGTGAGCGCGGCGAGCGGATGCCCCAAAGCCGCAGCGTCAAGCACGAGGTGTGTGCCGCGGCTCGGCCGCAGCCGGATGCTCGGGTCGATGTCGCCCGCCCAGACCCCGCATGCGTTCACGACGACCCGGGCCCGCACGCGCAGCGATCCTCCGCCGAGCGCATCCTCGAGCACGGCGCCGTCGGCCGTCACCGAGGTGGCCCGCATGCGGGTGAGCACCGTCGCGCCGAGCGCCGCCGCGGTGCGCGCGATGGCGACGACGAGTCGGGCGTCGTCGACGAGTTGCCCGTCGTGCGAGAGCAGACCGCCGCGCAGTCCGTCGCGCCGGGTGGCGGGAGCGAGTCGCAGTGTCTCGTCGCGGCCGATGCGCCGCGGGCGGGGCAACACCCTGCCGGAGGTGCCGGCGATCAGCCGCAGGCCGTCGCCGAGGCCGAATCCGATGCCGCCGACAACCCGCTGGCGGGTCGTCACCGCGGGCACGAGGGGCACGATCTGGGGCAGTGTGTGCACGAGATGAGGGGCCGTGCGGGTCATCAGGATGTGTCGTTCGACGGCACTCTCCCGGGCCACCGCGACGTCGCCCGTTGCGAGGTAACGGAGCCCACCGTGCACGAGCTTCGAACTCCACCGGCTGGTGCCGAACGCGAGGTCGTGCGCTTCGACGAGCACGACCGAGAGCCCGCGCGCGGCCGCATCGAGCGCGACGCCGGTGCCCGTGACGCCGCCGCCGATCACGAGCAGGTCGACGGCGTGATCGCGCGCGCCGAGCGCGTCGAGCTCGCGCGCCCGCCGTGCCGCGTTGAGGTCGGCGGAGCCGGGCGTTATCTGACCTAGGGGCGAAGGTGCCCGTCGAGTGCGTGCCATAGTTCGGTGCTCCAATGAGACTCGTCGATGAGGGTGGAGACGGTGTTGTGCGAGAGGATCGCGGACTGCGCGATGAGCAGGAGCATGACCGAGATGTCGCCGGGGTTGCCTGCGCGCACGGTGCCGCCGCGCTGGGCGATCGTGATCGCGGCGGCGAGCCAGTGCAGGATGACGCGTTGGCTCGTGCCGATGCGCTGCAGCGTGTAGCGCGTGAACACCTCGGGTTCGCGTTCGAGCAGGCTGCCGTAGAGCGCGTCTGTGCGGAAGAGCTCCGAGAAGCGCAGCACGTCGCGCACGATCTCCGCTCGCGTCGTCGCGAGCGTGTCGAAGCCGTCGATGATCTCGACGGCGCCGCGCAGCAGAGCGGCGCGCACGATGTCGTCGGCGCTCGACCAGCGGCGGTAGACGGTCGGGCGGCTCACGGCCGCGGTTCGGGCGACCTCGGCGACGGTGACGCCGTGCACACCCCGCGTCGAGATGAGCTCGGCGGCGGCATCGAGCATGCGCTGCTCGGTCTCGTCCCATGCGGGCCACTCGACGGCCTGCCGGGCCGACCAGGAGCCGGTCTGGGCATCCGTCAGAGGTTGACGATCTTCCATGATGTGTCACACTGTAACGCATGCTCGATGAAGATGCAGCCGCCCATGGCGCAACCCCCGAACCGATGCGCTGGAACGGCTGGGGTGACCCCGCGCAGGCGAAAGAGCTTCCTGGCGCGGTGCGCGCGCTTCTGCCCGTCGTGCTCGGTCGTATCCCGCGCCCCGCACCCGCCGTCTCGTTCGACGAGGTCGAACTCACGGCATCCGCACTCGAGGACGTCGACCGGCTCGCGCTCGCAGCCATCGTCGGCGACGAGCATGTGCGCACCGACCGCGAGGCGCGCCTCCGGCACTCGGGCGGCAAATCGACGCCCGACCTGCTGCGGAGCCGCGCGGTACGGCAGCACGCTCCCGACGCCGTCGTCGACCCGGCCGAGGATCGCGAGATCTCTGCGGTGTTGCGGCTCGCGAGCGAGCGCGGCATCGCCATTGTGCCGTTCGGCGGTGGCACGTCTGTCGTCGGCGGGCTCGACCCCGAAGGGGGAATGACCCGGCCGACGGCCGCCGCCGAACCGTCGTCAGCCTCGACCTGCATCGCCTCTCCGGGCTCGTTGCCCTCGACGTGCGAAGCGGGGAGGCGACCCTGCGCGCGGGGACTCCCGCGCCTGAGGCGGAGGCGCTGCTGGCCGCACACGGCTTCGAACTCGGGCACTATCCGCAGAGCTTCCGCTACGCGACGATCGGCGGCTTCGCGGCCACCCGCTCCTCGGGCCAGAACTCCTCGGGGTACGGCCGCTTCGACGCGATGGTCACGGGGCTGCGCGTCGTGACCCCGAGTGGTGGCCTCGATCTCGGGCGCGCGCCGGGTTCGGCTGCCGGCCCCGACCTCGTGCAGCTCTTCCTCGGCTCCGAAGGCGCTTTCGGCGTCATCACCGAGGTGCGGCTGCGCGTGCACCCCGTGCCCGAGGTGCGGCTGCACGACGCATGGACCTTCCGCGACTTCACCGCGGGCGCGAACGCTTTGCGGCAGGTCGCGCAGCTCGGCACGGGACCGACCGTCATCCGCCTCTCCGACGAGGCCGAGACCGGGGTGAGCCTCGCGCAGGTCGGGCGCATCGGCAAGGCGCTCACGAAGGGATGCAGCGTCATCACCGTCTTCGAGGGCGAGGCCGCCATCACGGCCGAGCGACGGGCGCGCACGGCCGCCGTGCTCACGGCGGCGGGTGGCACGCACGCCGGTGAGGAGCCCGCCGAAGAGTGGGTACACGGCCGGTTCAACGCGCCATACTTGCGTGACGCGCTGCTTGACCACGGCGTGTTCTGCGAGACGCTTGAGACCGCCACGACCTGGTCGAAGTTGGAGGCGCTGAAGCGCGACGTCACCGAGGCGATCACCCGCGGCTTCGCTGCGCACCGCGCGAAGTCGCTCGTGCTCTGCCACGTCTCGCATGTCTACCCCACGGGCGCTGCGCTCTACTTCACGATCCTCGCGGGCGTGAAGGGCGACGCCCTCGCGGTCTGGGGCGAGGTGAAGTCGGGCGTGAACGACGCGATCATGACCAGCGGCGGCACGATCAGCCACCATCACGCGGTGGGCCGCGATCATGCGCCCTGGCTCGAGCGCGAGATCGGCGAGCTGGGCGTGCGCGTGCTCGCTGCGGTGAAGGCCGAGCTCGACCCGGCCGGCATCCTCAACCCAGGTGCGCTGCTGGCGGCAGGTGCCTCTGAAGCCCGGGGGCGCTGAGGTGGCCGAGCACATCGCCGTGCTCGTGAATCCGACCTCGGGTCGTGGTCGTGGCACCATCGCCGCGGATGCCGCGGTCGCCCGACTCCGTGATCTCGGCGCCGAGGTGCGCCCGTTCGTCGGCACATCCGTCGCCGACACCCGGCGTCTGGCCGCCCACGCGATCGCGGATCGGCCCCGCGCCCTCGTCGTGGTCGGCGGCGACGGCACCCTGTCGTCGGTGCTCGACGTGGTGGTCGACGCCGGCATCCCCGTCGCACTCGTACCGGCGGGCACCGGCAACGACCTCGCCCGCGCGCTCGGGCTCCCGTATGAGGCATCAGCTGCCGCGGTCGCCGCCGCGGCGGAACTCGCGCTCAGCGGTGTGCCGCGTCGCATCGACGTCGGTCTCGTCGAGACGAACGAAGGGGCCCGCCAGTTCCTCACGGTCGCCGCACTCGGTTTCGACGCCCGGGTGAGCGAGCGCACCAATCGCCTGCGCTGGCCGCGCGGCCGGGCACGCTACTACCTCGCCCTGCTCGTGGAACTTGCTCGGCTGCATCCGGTGTCGTTCTCGATCGGCATCGATGGCGCGCCCCGACGGCACCTGCCGGGCACCCTCGTCGCCATCGGCAACACGGCAAGCTATGGCGGCGGCATGCCCGTCTGCCCCGCCGCCGACCCCAGCGACGGACTGCTCGAGCTCACGCACATCGCGCCGCTCGGCCGCGTCAAGCTCATTCGCCTGTTCCCGCTGCTGCTGCGCGGCAGCCACCTCGAACGCACCGAGGTGACGTCATCCGTGGCCGGAGCTATCGAGGTCGACGCACCCGGGCTCGTGGTCTACGCCGACGGTGAGCGCCTCGGCGGCGGCGCGGTGCGTTTCTCGCTGCAGCCCGGAGCCCTCACCGTGCTCGTGCCCGACCCCGTGACCACGGCCAACGCGGTGTCCGACGCCACACTCACCCCACGGAGGCAGCCATGAGCGAGACGCGGTTCGACCATGACGTCGTGATCATCGGTTCAGGATTCGGCGGCTCGGTCGCTGCGCTCCGGCTGCGCGCCAAGGGGTACGGTGTGCACGTCTATGAGGCCGGCCGCCGATTCGCCGACGAGGACTTCGCGAAGACCTCGTGGAATCTGCGGCGCTACTTGTGGGCTCCAGCGATCGGATGCTTCGGGGTGCAACGCATCCACAAGCTGCCGCACGTCATGGTGCTCGCGGGCGCCGGTGTCGGCGGCGGCTCGCTGAACTATGCGAACACGCTCTACGAGCCGGGCGAGGTGTTCTTCGCCGACCGGCAGTGGGCGCACATCGCCGACTGGCGGGCCGAGCTCGCGCCGCACTACGCGACCGCGAAGCGCATGCTCGGCGTCGTCGAGCAGTACCCCCATGAGGGTCCGGTGGAGCGCATCATGGCGGGCGCGGCCGACGACCTCGGCGTCGGTCACACGTTCCGACGCGCTCCGGTCGGCGTCTGGTTCGGCGTGCCGGGGGAGACGGTGCCCGACCCCTTCTTCGGTGGCGATGGCCCTGCGCGCACCGGGTGCACACTGTGCGGCAACTGCATGGTCGGCTGTCGTGTCGGAGCGAAGAACACGCTCGTGAAGAACTACCTCGCGCTCGCCGAGCGACTCGGCGCCGTCATCGAGCCGCTGCGCACCGTGACCGAGGTGCGCGCACTGCCCGGAGGCGGATACCGGGTCACGTCCGAACGTTCGGGCGGCTGGCTGCGCCGCCACCGCCGCTCGGTCACCGCCGAGCAGGTGATCTTCGCCGCGGGAACCTGGGGCACGCAACAGCTGCTGCACCGGATGAAGGCCTCTGGCGCCCTGCCCGGTCTCTCCGCCTCGCTCGGCCGGCTCACCCGCACGAACTCCGAAGCGCTCGACGGGGCGGTCGCCGTCTCGGTGCCTGATGGGCTCGAACTCGCACGAGGGGTCGCGATTACCACCTCGTTCCACGTCGACGAGACGACGCATGTCGAGAACGTGCGTTACGGTCCCGGCTCGAACCTCATGGGCGCACTCGCGACCGGGCTCGTGCCGGGCGATGTCTCACTCGGTGCGCGACTCGCCGCCCTCATCGGAGGGTTCCTCAGGGCACCCGTCAGGACCCTGCGTCTCGGCTCGCTCCGCCGGTGGAGCGAACGGGGCATCATCGCGCTCGTCATGCAGACCGTCGACAACTCGCTCACGATCTCGCTGAAGCGGCGCTTCGGCCGCCCGGTGCTCACGAGCGCGCAGGGGCACGGCGAGCCGAACCCGAGCCACCTGCCGGGTGCGCACCGAGCGGCGCAGGCGATCGCCGCACGGGTCGAGCGCGACAGCGGCGTGCTGGCGGCGGCGCGCGGTTCATGGCCCGAGGTGTTCGGCATCCCGATGACCGCACACTTCCTCGGCGGGGCGGTCGTCTCGGACTCGCCAGAGCACGGCGTCGTCGACCCGTTCCACCGGGTGTGGGGACACCCCGGCCTGCACGTCGTCGACGGCGCGGCGGTGCCAGCCAACCCGGGCGTGAACCCCTCGCTCACGATCACCGCGCTCGCCGAGCGGGCGATGTCGCGCTGGCCGCGCCGCGGGCAGCCCGACGAACGGCCCGAGCACGGGGAGGGGGTCCGTCTGTTTGATGACACGCGTCGCGCACGGGGCGCGGGGCGGGTGTGCGTTGGCTTCCAACCCGGTGAACTCAAGTTCTCTGAGAGGCAACAAGTTCAGCCGGCACCGTCGCGATGCGAAACTGGCTTCACGAGTTTTTGCCTGAAGGGGTGCGGATGCGGGTCAGAACGCGGAGATGGATACTGGCATCGGGAATCGGGATTCTCGGCTGGGTGATAGCGGGCGTCTTCGTGCGCGTCATGCTCGATTGGTCAGACTCGCAGCCGTACGTGGCCGAGGTGACAGAGCCGCGGTACATCGTGATCGCCGTGGGCGCCATTCTGATCGCGCTCGCGGGCACGGTCGCTGCCGTGCTGTTCGGACGACGCCGTCGGCATTAGCGGGTCCCGCTCGGCGCGGCCGACAGCTGGGCCAGAGCGGTCTGCCGGCCAGGGGTCTTCCGCAGCAGTTCGACTTCTTCGGCTAGAGCACTCGGTAGGCGTCGTAGACGACGGCGTCTGCGCCGCGAGCGGCTGCCGCAACGATGAGCGAGTCCTGGAAGTGGGCGAACGCGATTGCCGCCGTCTCGACGGTGACGACGACCCGAAAGTAGTATTCCGTCGCTGGCACGATCGCGCCGGCCAGGAGTGCTTCCAACACCTCGGGTGGCCCCACGCGAACCCCGTGGGTTCGGATGTGCAGGAGGTCGCCGGCATCCGTGCGCGCTGAATAGCGGGTGTCTATCTCAAGTCGGCCGTCCGGGTGCATGATCTGCCAGTCGGCTCCTCCCGGCAGCACGTCTGCATCGATTCCGTGCGAGAGCCGGCCCCCGAGAATGGGCACGATTCTGCGGTGGCCGGCGCGGGTGACGCCGTAATCCTCGACGGAGCCGACGATCACATGCGCGCGGAAGGCCCGGTCGAGGCCGGTGGGCGGCGGTTCGGGGAACGCACCGGTGGCGGTCACGACATCCGCCCGGGGAGTCGGGGGCCGCAGTGGCGGAGCCGCTTGAAAGTCATCATGAATCACCGTTCGCGTAGCTGCGGCGTCTCTGCCGCACGGTGGGAGAGTCTAGCTCGGTGCCGCGGGCGGACGATCGTTCAGAGAGGCGCGTGAACGGGAATGAAACTGGCCAGGCTGGGCAATCGAGGTGCTACTCGTACACGTGCTCGAGCATCCAGCCCAGGCCGTCCCTCCGCACATCGAATACGCGATTGAGCCCGGTGCTATCGGCTGCTTGGAATCGCCAGCCGATTCGCACGGCGGGCGGATGGGTGATCACTTCCGGGAGTGATCCAACATCGCGGAAGAGTTCGGTCGGCGTGTCGGTGACCCGCCATCGCGCTCCCCGCCAGATCATTCGTGTTGGGACCCCGCCGTCCAGCCACAGTGTTACAGCGTCGGTGACGGTGTGCATGATTCTCCAGTGCTCTCGTGGCTTGAATTAATCGAACTAATGTTCGAGAGTTAACGAGCTTACGCTGCCCCGCTGTGAGTCAAGCGGAGTCCAGAACGTTCCCGGGCGTCGGCCCCATCCGCTCCGGCGCCCTCGGCCCCGCAGCCTCCGTTCGCCGGCAAGGAGGGGTTCTATAGTTTTCAGATGAGCTATCTGGTTGACGATGCCCGCGACCGCATCGACTCCGACTTCGTCTGGGCTGAATTGCGTGAGGTGTACTGGGCGAAGTGGCGGAGCCGCGGGGATGTCGAGACGCAGATTAGGGAGGCGTGGCGTGTCATCGGCGTCTACGACGAGCGGACCGGCGAGCAGGTCGGCTTTGCCCGCGCACTCTCAGACGGCCTCGGCTTCGCGTACCTCGCTGACGTCATTGTGAGCGAGGCGCACCGCGGGAACGGGCTGGGCAAGCGGATCGTGCAGGCGATGATCGACGACGGCCCCGGTGCACACTTCCGGTGGACGCTCTTCACGAGCAACGCGCACGGCCTCTACGAGCAGTTCGGCTTCACGGATCCCGGGCCGACTGCCCTTGTTCGCCCGGCGGCCGCACAGCCGCCGCATCCGACGCAGGCGCCCTCGTCCTGACGCAGAATCGCGATCGACGGGGGCGCCTCACTGCGTGAGGGGGGGCTATGCGGCTGGCCCCACCCCCAGCGTGACCGTCGCCGTGGCGGGGGCCCCCGAAGCATCCGTCCAATTAACGGTCACGGTCTGGCCAGGCGCGTGTCCGGCGAGCGCCGTGGTGAGATCGGATGCCGAGCTGATCGCCGTGCCGTTCACGGCCGTGATCGTGTCGCCGGCGGCGAGGCCGGCGGCCGCGGCGGCCGTGCCGTCGATGACTCCGCCGATCATGGCTCCCGGAACGGTCGACGTTGACGTGCCGCCACCGAACCCGTTGCCGTAGCCGTAGACCGAGGTGTCCCCGGCGGGGACCACCTCGACACCGAGGAAGGCCGGGCTGCCGAGGGTGATCTCAGCCGAGGCTTGCCCCGACTCGATCTGTCCCGCGACCGACAGTGCGGTGGCGATGGGGATGGAGTAGCCGGCGACCGCGCCGCCGCTCGCCGCAGCGGTGTCGATCCCGATGACCTGGTTGCTCGCGTTGTAGAGCGGCCCACCCGAGTCGCCGGCCTGGATGTCGGCACTGGATTCGATCAGCCCGGTCAGGGTTTCGGATGCCGCCGCCCCCTCCGCCTGCGTCGTGATGGTCTGGTCGAGAGCGGTCAGCGTTCCGGCGACGGCCGACGGCGTTCCCCCGACCCCGCCTGCGTTGCCGACCCCGGTGACGGCGCTCCCGACTGTGGCCGTCGACGAGCTGTCGATGGCGGCGGTCTGCAGCCCGGATGCCCCGGAAAGCTGCAGCACGGCGATATCGGCCGTGGCATCCGTGCCGACGACGGAAGCCGTGTAGCTCGCGCCCGTCGACACGACGGTGACGCTGATGTTCGTCGAGCCCGCCACGACGTGGTTGTTGGTGAGGATCTCACCGCTGGAGCTGAGCACGATGCCGGTTCCCATCGCCTCCGCGTTGTCGTAGGTGAGCTGCGAGGTCACGTCGACGACGCCAAGCTGTTGCGCGGGGGTGGCGGCGACGGTGGCGGTGCTCGTCGATCCGCTGCTGCCGGAACCGGAGGATGGGTCGCCGTAGCCACCCGAGGTGAACGGCAGCTGCGCCGAGCCGGATTGCGCCTGACCGCCGTACGGCAGGTTCTGCGCGCTGGCGGTGCTGGCGGTTGATGCGCCCGTGCCGGCCGCGGTTGCGGCGAAGGCCGCGACGCCCCCGAAGCCCGAGCCCACGACGAGGGTTGCCGCGGCTGCGGTCGAGAGCACGGCCAGCCCGCGCCGGCGCAGCATGCCCGTGTGTGTGCCTGTGAGATCATGCGTTGCGTTCATCGTCCTGGCCCTCTCGTGCTCTCGGGATCTTCCTTGATTCCCTCAGCACACGCCTAGACGCTATGCGAATCCTATGAGCGAGTTTCGAGTCGGGTGGGAGATTCGCACCGGCGTCAGCTCAGGACGGGCTGGGGCGCGAAGTGGCTCTGGATCACCGGCCGGAACCATCGGTCGCGATACGCAGAGGCCTCCATGCTGGGGCGCGCTTGGGGCCGCCGCCCATCGAACGCGTGGAAGCAGCCCTCGCAGGCCGTGAACTCGGCGGGCACACCCGCCTCCTGGAGACTGTCGACGGAGTCGGTCGCGCGGGCAGCTGCGGGTCGATCATCTCTCGGGTCACTCTCACGCCATCACCGTCCTGCGACGGGAACGGCGAGGAAATTGGGTATGACCACGTCTGTCTGGCCTCCAGCTTGGGCTGGCAGGATGTCAGTCAAGCCAGTGAAGTACACGAATGAGCTCACGGTGGATGCTGGCGGAATGGCAACGGCGCGCTTCATAGATGCACGCACTCTCAGGAAGCTACGACCATGAATGAATCACTTCAGCACAGCTCGGCACGCGACTCCCGCACCGCATTGGTGCTGGGAGGTGGCGGCTCGGCCGGCAACGCGTGGCTGATCGGTGTTGTCGCCGGCCTGGTCGAGGCCGGGTTGGATGTCACGCGCGCCGACCTGATCATCGGCACCTCGGCCGGATCGACGGCCGCAGCCCAAATCACGGGTGCGCCCCCCGCCGGGCTGTTGGCCGACATCCTCGCTGCAGTTCCCCATTCGCAGACTGGAGCGGCCGGATCTGGTCGCGGTCCAGCGCCGACGACGTCGGTGACGAGTCAGATGGAGACCACGGGCGCGATCATCGCCGCCGCCGCCGATGCGGCCGACATGCGCCGACGGCTCGGGGCGTGGGCGCTCGCGACGGATGGCGCGTCAAACGTGGCTGCCCAAACCCGCTGGCGCACGACCGTCGCCGCGCGGCTGCCAGAGCAGCGCTGGCCGCAACAGCGGGTGCTCATCACGGCGGTCAACGCCCAGACGGGTGAGCCGACCGTGTTCGACCGGCACAGCGGGGTCGAGCTGGCCGACGCCGTGGCCGCCAGCTGTTCCAGCGGCTTTGCCTACCGAATCGGTGACAGTCGGTACATCGACGGCGGCTACCGCCGGAACGAGAACGCCGACCTGGCCGCCGAGTACGCCCGGGTGCTGGTGCTCTCACCGTTCGGCGGGAGGTCGCGGCATCCGCAGGATTGGGGCATGGACCTCGCAACACAGCTCGCGGAGCTGCGCGCCAGCGGCAGCAGAGTCGAAACGATCTTCCCGGATGGCGCCTCGAACGCCGCGTTCGGGGACAACATGATGGACCTGTCGAGGCGTGCGCCTGCCGCGCAAGCCGGGTTCGAGCAAGGCAGAGCTCGTGCCGAGAAGCTCACGGAATTCTGGCACTGACGCCGGCGAGGCCCGTCTCGTGACCCGCGACAATCGCTGAGGATCTGTCGAGACTCCTTCCCGTGACCCCTCCGCACGCGTAAGTTGAGATATATCGCGTTTGCGGCGCCGAAGCCGCGGCGAAGACAGTACGGAGGTGTGCCTCATGGACTCGAAACACGTGGCTCGGAACGGGAGGCGTCAGCCATGGACGTCGTGTTCTGGATCCTGATCTCACTCGCGGCCATCGCCGCCGCCTCGGTGCTCACCGTGGTGCTGATCGTGCGGGCGCTCTATCGCCGCGTGCGGCGCAGCCACACGGTGAACAGCGCGGTCTTGAAGAGCCGCGCCCAATTCAGCCGGGGGCCGCGCCGCCAGGTGCTCGCCCTCGAGCTGCAACTCGACGACGCACTCGACAGCGGTCGCGCCGCGATCGACCTCGCCGTGCGCAGCAACGGCCGGCGCGGCGATCTTCCCCGGCTGTTCCGGCGCATCGAGGCCGAGGGCGCCACCCTGCGGGCGCAGTTGCAACTCATGGAGAGCGAGACGGATGCCGGCGCGCTGGCCGATGCGCTGCCCGCCGCGAGCCTGGCGGTCGACCAGATCTCCGACATGATCCGTGAGCTGCGGGCATCCGTGGCCTCCGGCCTTGGCGACCCCACGGGAGACGCGCTCTCGGCGCTGCACGCCGAACTCGACCTGGAGGTGGCCTCCCTGCACGCGGGACTGGTGGAACTGGCCAACCTCAACAGCCTCGACCGCGGCGGCAGCACCGCCACCCGTACCCGCCCAACGACAACACACGGCCCAAAGGAGTCCAGCAATGAGCGACAACACCGCGCGGATGCGTACGATCTTCCGCACCAAGACATCCAAAGCGCTCACCCGGATGGAGGATCCGCGCGACGCCCTCGACGATAGCTACGAGCAGCAGGTGAAGCTGCTGCACGAGGTGCGGGGGGCCGTCGCCGAGGTCGCAACGGCGAAGAAGCGCATCGAGCTGCAGGGCGAGGAGATGGGGGCGCGCCACCGCCGTCTGGGGGAGCAGGCCACCGAAGCCATGGCGCAGGGACGCGAGGACCTCGCCCGCGCCGCGCTGCAACGCCGCGCCTCGCTGGAGGGCCAGGTGGCGAAGCTGCAGGAGCAGCACGCCTCGCTGCAGGCGCAGACCTCCCAGCTGCAGGAGCGGGAGCGCCGGCTGGCCGAGCAGATCGCCGCCTTCCGCGTTGAGAAGGAGACCCTGAAGGCCACGTACAGTGCCTCCGAGGCGCAGGTGCGGGCGAATGAGTCGGTCGCTGGCATCGGCGCGAACATGAACGACGTCGGAGCCGGCCTTGACCGCGCGCGCGATCGCGTCACGCAGATGCAGGCCCGCGCGCAGGCGACCGGCGACTTGCTCGCCAGCGGCGCCCTCCAGGACCTGACGGCGGCACCCGACGCCGACATCGAGCGCCAACTCTCCGAGCTGGCGTCGCGCGCCGACATCGAGCGCCAGCTCAACGCGCTGAAGGCGGAGGGTGGCGAGGGCGGCCGTGGCTCCGGCATGACGGTGCATTCCCCCGACGGCTGGTTGAGCATCGGGCAGGCACCGCCGACTCCGTAAGCGGGCGCACGACAGAGGGGCCCGCACGGCACACGCCGTCCGGGCCCCTCTGGGTGTCGCGTTACAGCGAGGCGAGCGCCTCGGCGAAGGTCGTCGACGGGCGCATGACCGCGTCGGTCTTGGCCTCGTCGACCTTGAAGTAGCCGCCGATGTCGACGGGCGATCCCTGCACGGCGATCAGCTCGTCGACGATGGTCTGCTCGTTGGCACGGAGCGTCGCGGCCAGGGGCGCGAACGCGGCGGCCAGCTCGGCGTCCTCTGTCTGCTTGGCCAGCTCCTCGGCCCAGAACAGGGTGAGGAAGAAGTGCGAGCCGCGGTTGTCGATCGTGCCGAGGGCACGGCCGGGCGACTTGTTCTCGAGCAGGAAGGTGCCGGTGGCGCGGTCGAGGGTCGCACCGAGCACACGGGCCTTGGCGTTGTCGTTGGCGTCGGCGAAGTGCTCGAAGCTGGCGGCCAGCGCGAGGAACTCACCCAGGCTGTCCCAGCGCAGGTAGTTCTCCTCCACGAGCTGCTGCACGTGCTTCGGGGCCGATCCGCCCGCGCCGGTCTCGAAGAGACCGCCGCCGTTGAGCAGCGGCACGATTGAGAGCATCTTGGCGCTGGTGCCGAGCTCCAGAATCGGGAACAGGTCGGTGTTGTAGTCGCGCAGCACGTTGCCGGTCACCGAGATGGTGTCCTCGCCGCGACGGATGCGCTCGACCGAGAGCGTGGTGGCCGCGGCGGGTGCGAGCACCCGAATGTCGAGGCCGGCCGTGTCGTGCTCGGGCAGGTAGGCGTTGACCTTGGCGATGAGGTTGGCGTCGTGGGCGCGGTTCTCGTCGAGCCAGAACACGGTGGGCGTGCCGGTCGCGCGGGCGCGGTTGACGGCGAGCTTCACCCAGTCGCGGATGGCGACATCCTTGGTCTGGCAGGCGCGCCAGATGTCACCGGCCTGCACGGCGTGCTCCAGCAGGGCCTCGCCTGCCTGGTTGACGACGCGCACGGTGCCCGCCTCGCTGAGCTCGAACGTCTTGTCGTGCGAGCCGTACTCCTCGGCCTTCTGTGCCATGAGGCCGACGTTCGGCACGGTGCCCATGGTGGTCGGGTCGTACGCGCCGTTGGCGCGGCAGTCGTCGATCACGGCCTGGTAGATGCCGGCGTAGCTGGAGTCGGGGATGACGGCGATGGTGTCGTGCTCGGCGCCGTCGACGCCCCACATGTGCCCGGAGCTGCGGATCATGGCCGGCATCGAGGCGTCGACGATCACGTCGCTCGGCACGTGCAGGTTGGTGATGCCCTTGTCGGAGTTGACCATGGCCAGGCGCGGGCCGTCCTTCAGCCCCTGCTCGAACGCGGCGCGGATCTCGGCGCCGTTCTCGAGGGCATCCAGCCCGTCGAGGATGCTGCCGAGGCCGTTGTTGGGGGTGAGTCCCGCGGCCTGGAGCTCTGCGCCGTACTGCTCGAACACGGCCGGGAAGAAGGCGCGGACGACGTGACCGAAGATGATCGGGTCGGAGACCTTCATCATGGTGGCCTTGAGGTGCACGGAGAACAGCACGTCTTCGGCGCGGGCGCGCTCGATCGCCTCGGCGAGGAACTCGTGCAGCTTGGCGACGTTGAGGAATGTGGCGTCGATGACCTCACCCGGCAGCACCTTCACGCCGGGGTGCAGGGTGGTGACTTCGCCGGCCGCGTTCACGTGCTCGATGCGCAGCACGTCGTCGTCGGCGATGACAACCGACTTCTCGTTGGAGAAGAAGTCGTCGTGTCCCATGGTGGCGACGTTGGTCTTGGAGTCGGCTGCCCACGCCCCCATGCGGTGCGGGTTCTTGCGCACGTACTCCTTGACCGAGAGCGGCGCGCGACGGTCGGAGTTGCCCTCACGAAGCACCGGGTTCACCGCGGATCCCTTGATCTTGTCGTAGCGCGCGCGCACGTCCTTGTCGGCATCCGTCGCGGGGGCGTCGGGGTGATCCGGAATGTCGTAGCCCTTGGCCTGCAGCTCCGAGATTGCGGCCTTCAGCTGCGGCAGCGACGCCGAGATGTTCGGCAGCTTGATGATGTTCGCCTCGGGCGTGGTGGCGAGCGCGCCCAGCTCGGCGAGTGCATCGCCGACCTGCTGCTCGGCGCTCAGCTTCTCGGGGAACGCGGCCAGGATGCGGCCGGCGAGGGAGATGTCACGCGTTTCGAGCTCGACACCCGCGGTGCCGGCGAAGGCGCTGATGACGGGGAAGAACGAGTGTGTCGCCAGCATCGGCGCCTCATCGGTGTAGGTGTAGACGATCTTGGTCATCGTGGGCAGCTCCTTGGCGTTGCGTATGGCGAACCTATCTCGATATCAAGATATCAGGGAATGTCTGGAGGGCGTGGCGGATGCCGTTGCCGCCGGCACGTGGATCGGGCCGACCCGGCGCACTCGGAATGGGGGTGGCGATCGGCGCCTAACCTGTGGCACCCTCTGGTCATCGCACCGCGCGCTCGGCCGGTCGACTGGCGCGTCGTTGTGGGGAGAGTATTGGGGCTCAGGGTCGCGCGTTCAGGCGCCGGGAAGATGGCCGGCGGAGCCGACACGGCGGTGCGCCGATGAGGAACCGCGTTCGCGTCGCTCTCCAGGCCGCCGTGCTGGTGCCACTCATCATCATAGGCGGCGCCATTGCCCTGGGCATCGTGGTGATCATCGTCGTGATCGTCATCGCGGCCCTCGCGCCCAACGCGGCCGAAGAGCAGGGGAAGGCCATCGGCGCCGCCATCGCGCGCGGCGGAGGCGATCCGATCTGTGACGACGGCGACGGCGGCCAAGGCCCCGACAATACCACGCCCTGGTACGAGGCGTTCCATGAGTTCGACGGCCGGGCTCAGGCGCTGCGGGTGATGAAAGAGACAGCGGCCGACGCCGGATTCGCCCTTGAGCCGCGGCTGGATGAGGACGGCAACCCCTCTGAAGAGCCCGACGGTGGGCTCGTCTTGACGGCTGAGAGCGCGGGGAACCGGCTTGAGGTGATCATCTCTGAAACGAGCATGCCGGGCATGTGGTGTGCCAGCGATTCGGAGCGGGAGCGACTGCCGGAGCCTGGCCACGCCCTCACGCGATTCGTGCTCATTTACCCGGATGACGCCGGAGCGGCATCCGCGCGGCAGGATTAGGCCTCGGGGATCGGGCGGCCGAATGCCTCGAGGGTGATCCTCTCGGGCTCGGGGCCGCCGCGGATTCCGGTATCCAGCGCGTCGATCCGCGCGAGCTCGTCGGCCGTGAGCTCGAAGTCGAACACGTCGAAGTTCTCCGCGATCCGCTCCGGCCTCACCGACTTCGGGATGGCGGAGCGGCCCTCCTGCAGGTGCCAGCGCAGCATCACCTGGGCGGGCGTCTTGCCGTGGGCGGTCGCGATCTGCCCGATCACCTCGTCCTCCAGCGTCGAGCCGATCACGCCGGGGCGGTAGAACGTGATGCCGCCGATGGGTGACCACGCCTGGTTCAGGATGCCGTGCTCGGCGTCGTAGCTGAGCAGCCCCTTCTGCTGAAAGTAGGGATGCACCTCGATCTGGTTCACCGCGGGTGTCACGGTGGCGACGGCGAGCAGCTGGTCGAGGTGGTCGGGCATGAAGTTGCTGACGCCGATCGCCCGCACCTTGCCGTCGGCGTACAGCCGCTCAAGCCCCCGGTAGGCCTCGAGCGTCTTGGCAAAGTCGCCCGGCAGTGCCTGATGCAGGATGAGCAGGTCGAGCTGCTCGACGCCGAGCTTGCCGGCCGACTTGTCGAAGGCGTGCAGCGTCTCGTCGAAGCCGTAGTCGCTGATCCACACCTTGGTCTCGAGGAACAACTCATCGCGGGGGATTCCCGAGGCGGCGATGGCCTGCCCGACCTCGCGCTCGTTGAGGTAGGCGGCCGCGGTGTCGATGTGCCGGTAGCCGACCTTCAGCGCCTCCGTCACGGAATCCGTCGTCTCGGCCGGAGGAGTCTGGAAGACGCCGAAGCCCAGTGCGGGCATGTCGACGCCATTGTTCAAGATCAGGTTCGGAACAGTCATGGGCTCGACGCTACGCCGGACGCCCGGATTCTGGGAGGGTCTGCGAGTACCCGATACGGCAGGGACTCCCGCGGAACGGCCGCAGGGCGTTTGATGGATGTCGGGTCGGTCGAGACCGGCCCGCCAGTGACAACCCAGACCCACCCCAGCCCGGCGCTCGCCGGAGAAGGAGCACCCTCATGAGCACCCAGATGCAAGCAAAGCTGCCCACCGTCAAGGGGCCGGCGGAGTGGTTCACCGGTGACGTGTACTTCAACGCCTATTACGCCGGCGAGGAACCCTCGCGCGCTCGGCTCAACCTGGTGCGCTTCACTCCCGGAGCGCACACGGCCTGGCACACGCATGCGGTCGGCCAGACCCTGCACGTGACTGAGGGGCTCGGCTACGTTCAGTCGCGCGGCGGGGAGCTGATCGAGCTGCACCCGGGGGACACCGTGCACACGCCAGCGGGGAGTGGCACTGGCACGGCGCGACCCCCGACAACTTCATGTGCCACCTCGCCCTCTGGGAGGCGCCGGCGGGCGGCAGCGAACCAGAAACGGTGTGGGGCGCCAAGCTCCGCGACAACGAATACCCGACCACGAACCCGACCAGCTAGGAGAACGACATGGCACAGTGGACGGCAGACGAACTCAGCCGAATCGACGCCAGCGCCGAGCTGCGCGTGACATCGGCGCGTGCAGACGGGTCGCTACGGCCCTACACGACGATCTGGCACAGCGCGCTGGGTGATGCCCTCTACCTCAGGTCGGCGCACGGCACGCAAAACGGCTGGTTCCGCCGCGCGCTGCACGCCGGACAGGGGCGGATCAGCGCCGGCGGCGTCGAGCGGGATGTCACGTTCGAGCTGGCCGACCCCTCGGTGCGGGAGCACCTGGACCGCGCGCTGCACCAGAAGTACGACCGCTACGGCCCGGCCCCCATCGCCGCGATCACGGGCAGCGATGTGCTCGAGACCACCCTGCGGGTGATGCCGCTGGGCTAGGGAGCCGGCGCAGGGCTACGACCGCTGGGCTGCCTCCGCCGCGACGTTCTCGCCGTCTTGCGAGGCGGCCCAGGACGCCAGCAGGCGGAGGGCATCCGCGGTCGGCGACCCCGCCGGCGCGGTGTACACGTTCATCACGAGGCCGGGCTCGCTGGGCAGCTCCATCGACTCGTAGTTCAGGTCGAGGTTACCGACGATCGGGTGGTGCAGGCGCTTCAGGCCGCTGCGGTGGAACACGACATCGCGCGACGCCCAGCGCTCGCGGAACAACTCGCTCTGCGTCGACAGCTCCCCGACGAGCCGGATCAGCTCGGCGTCGTGCGGGTTGCGCCCCGCCTCCAGCCGCAGCATCGAGGCGGCGTCCTTGGCCACCTGATCGTAGTCGCGCCAGAAGGCGCGGGCCGCCGGGTTCAAATAGATGAACCGGGTGGTGTTCACCGGCCGGCGCGTGTCTTGGAACACGGGCGAGTAGAGCGCCCGGCCCATGCGGTTCGCGGCCAGGATGTCGTGGCGCCCGTTGCGCACCCACGCCGGAGCGTCCGCCATCGCCTCCAGCACCTGCTGCACCGCCGGGCGCACGGCGCTCGCGGGCTTGCGCGCCGCCCGGCGGCTGGGGCCCGACGCCCGGGCCAAGTCGAACAGGTACTCCCGCTCCGCCTCGTCGAGCTGCAGGGTGCTGGCGAGCGCGTCCAGTACGCTCTCCGATGCGCCGGCGAGGTTGCCGCGTTCCAGACGCACGTAGTAGTCGACCGAGACTCCGCTGAGCATCGCGACCTCCTCCCGGCGCAGCCCGGGGACGCGCCGGTTGCCGCCGTACGCGGGAAGGCCTGCTTGCTCCGGCGAGATCCGGGCGCGCCGCGAACTCAAGAACTCCCGGATGTCACTGCGCACGTCTCCCATTCCTCAACGATAGGCCGCGGCATCCCGCCCCGGGAGGCACTGTGGTTACCTGCCAGCACTGTCGCTACCTGCCACACTGTCGCTACCTGCGCGCCCGGCTGTTCACCGCAGGGGCGCGCGATTCACCAGCCCCACGTTCCGGCTTCCCCTTTGAACGGGCCGACGACGCGGGAGGTGATCCAGCCGCCGTAGAAATCGCCGGCCTGGGCGGTGACGGTCTCCCCATCCACAGTGCAGCGCTCCATGGCGCCCGGGTACACCGCAATCCGGTCGGCCAGCGCCTCATAGCCGGGTGCAGGTGCCGGGTAATACCACGCCGCACCGGCCGCGCTGCCCACCGAGAGGTAGCGTGCTTCGCCCTTGAACTCGCAGTGCGTGCGGCCACGTGCCGGCTGCAGCACGCCCGGTGCGAACGCGCCGCGCGGCAGGTAGTAGACCGGCGGATGGCTGGTCTCCAGGACGCGCACCACGTCGGTGGTGTCGACGACACGCTGCCCGTCGACCTCGACGGTGACGCGCTGGTCCACCCGTTCGACGCGCGGTGGCCGGGGATAGTCCCAGACGGATTCCTGGCCGGGGCCGGGCTGGATCCGGTGGTGTTGCAGGCGGGTGGTGGTCATGCCGGAAGGCTAGTGCGCGCGGCTGAATCGCGCCTGACCCTGTCTGAGCTCCCGACTGAGCTCCCGCCTGTTCAGGCGCGGACCTGGCCAACCGCGTCGGCCAACGAGCGGGCGCGGGCCGGGCCATTCCCTCAGGGCGCGGATTTCACGCCGCGCGCCCGTGATAACAGGCCGGTTCGTCATTCACAACCCCCTGTGGTCATCGTCCACCGTGCGGCAGGGTTGAAAAGTACACAGACCGTCACGAAGAAAGGAACGGACATGTCCAACACATGGGACCCCTGGTCTTATCGGGATTCGACAGGACGCACGCCGGACTCCGCCGGCATCGTCGGTTACAAGGTGCACGCCACAGATGGCCACATCGGCAAGATTGATGAGGCCAGCGACGCGGTCGGGGCCGCCAGCATCGTCGTCGACACCGGCCCCTGGATCTTCGGCCGCAAGGTTGTGCTGCCGGCCGGAACCGTCGAGCGCATCGATGACGCCGAGAAGGTGGTGTACGTCGACCTCACCAAGGAGCAGATCAAAGATTCTCCGGAGCTGGTCGAGGGCATCGCCATGACCGACCCGCAGTACCGCGAGAGCATCGGCATCTACTACGGCGGCTACTACATCTGACCGGCCGGCATCTGACCACCCAGCATCTGACCGCCCGGCGCCCGTATCCCTTGAACGGGCGACCCAGGCACCACGCTCGTTGAGCTGGGGAGCGGCCGGCATCCGTGTACCGGATGCCGGCCGTTTGTGGTCCCGGCAGGCTCCGGCCCCGACCCTTCCCCGGCTCAGGCGCGGATCTGGGCGACGGCGTCGGCCATCGAGCCGGACCAGGCCGGGCCATGGCCGGGCACGACACGGTGTGCGGGCAGCTCCGCGAGAGCGTCGAGCGAGCGCAGCGCCTCGCCCGGGTCGTCGGTGAAGGGTGCCGGCTGCGGGCCCGTCACCCCGGTCAGCACATTGCGGGTAGTGAGCGCATCCCCGACGAAGACCGTGTCGACGCTGGGGACGAAGACCGCGACACTGCCCGGTGAGTGCCCCGGCATACCGATGATCTGGGGCGAGCCGGGGAGGGGCAGCGTCTCGCCGCCCTGCATCTCCATTACCGACGTCAGGTGCGTGCTCTTCATGCCGCCCTTGCGGAGCGCGTACGCGCCGAAGCCGAGAACGGCACCGAAACGTTTGGGCCCGCCCGCGGCATGCGAGGTTGCCTCCCCGCGCGCTCGCGCGGCATCGGCCGCGTGCACATAGACGGGGATTCCGTGGTCACGGCGCAGGCGTTCCGCGATGCCGATGTGGTCGCTGTCGCCGTGAGTGAGCACGACGCCGCGGATGTCACGGATGTCGCGACCCATGTCTTCGAGCTCGGCACGCAGATCGGCCCAATGGCCGGGGAGTCCGGCATCGATCATGGTGATGCCGGCGGGTGTCTCGATGAGGTGGAACGCCACGATGTCGTTGCCGACACGGCGGAGCCCTGGTGCGAGTTGCATTGTCCGAATCCTTCCTCGTTGCTACCATGGCTACGATACATAGCCATCATGGCTATGGTCAATAGCCATCATGTTCGGTCATGCACACAACGTCGAGCCGCGGGAGCACAATGCCAACACCGGAACGCACATCACGCGAAGCGATCCTCGCCGTCGGGCGCGAGATCTTGGAGGCAGACGGGCTTGCCGGCCTGACCATGCAGGCGGTCGCCAGCCGAGTGGGCGTCAAAGCCCCGTCGCTGTACAAGCGCATCCGCAACCGCGACGAGCTCGTGCGACTGATCGCCGAGGCCACCATCACTGACCTCGGCGCCCATTTGCGCCTGGCCGCGGCCGAGCCGGCGGATGCCGCCGCGCGCGTCGCCGCGCTCGCCGTGGCGTTCCGCGCCTTCGCACATCGGTTCCCGGCCGGCTTCCACCTCATCTTCGCGCCCGGCCCCGCCGGCAGACGGCCGGCGCACGACACGATCGTCGCGTCGAGCGCGCCGATCCTGGAGGCGGCCGGCGCACTCGCGGGCCCGGCTCATGCACTCGACGCCGCGCGCACCGTGACGGCGTGGGCCAACGGGTTCATCAGCATGGAGCTTGCCGGCGCCTTCAATCTCGGTGGCGACGTCGACGAGGCGTTCAGTTTCGGCATCCGCACGCTGACATCTGCCCTGGAGACTCGCGCGGAGGCATAGTCTGAGCTGCCGAGCGCACCCGATCGGCATTCGGAGAGGAGCAACCGTGGTCAGCTTTCGAACAACACTGATGTCGACCGGCGGCAACAACGTTGGCATCGTCGTGCCCGAGGAGATCGTTCTCGGCTTCGGACGCGGCAAACGCGTGCCCGTCGTCGTCACCATCGACGGCGACTACTCCTACCGCAGCTCGATCGCGTCGAGGGGCGGTCGATTCCTCATCTCGTTCAACGCCGAGACGCGGGCCGCCACCGGCAGGGGCGCGGGCGACGAGATCGAGGTCGCCCTCGACGTTGACGACGCGCCGCGCACCTGAGGAACGCCGGGGCGCACCGCTCGCTGGAGCAGACCGGGAAAGTGCCTACTCGGCCCAGGGCATCGGGCGTTCGCGGTCGAGCACGCCGTCGCGGCCGATCTCGGCCAGCGCGGCGCCGCCGGCGCGGATGCAGAGCCAACGCAGCGCCTCCGGGCTGTCGGGCAGGCAGCGCCACGTGCTCCACGTGCCCTGCGGCACGCGGACGGTGGTTCCGGCCTGCACGTCGATGATGTCGTCGTTCAACCCCATCTGGCCGCGGCCGGCAAGGAACACGTAGAGCTCCTCCACCTTCTCGTGCGTGTGCCAGAACGGCGCCTGCTGGCCGGGCTCTGCGGCCGTGGCCGACATGCCGATGAACTCCAGCGGCAGCTCCTTCTCGACGAACCGCTTGCCGGGCGCGACGCCGCCGGTGAACTCGGCCCACGCGTCGAGCCCGCCCATTTCCATTACTTCGTATGCACTCATCCCGCCACCCTAGATGATGGTCGGCTCGGCCTCGTACGTCACCCAGCTGGTGCGGGTGGCCAGTGTGTCGTAGAGGGCCTGGGCCTGGTGGTTGTCGGCTGCGGTCGCCCACTCCACCACCTCGTGGCCCTCCACGGCGGCCATCTCGGTGAGCCGCCCGATCAGCGCCCGGCCGACGCCGCGACCCCGCGCGGCCGGGTCGGTGAAGAGGTCGTCGAGGTAAATCCCCGTCGTGCCCGTGTAGGGCGTGGAGAAGCGCCGGTAGTGCGCAAACCCTGCGATTGCCCCGTCTGCCTCGGCGACGAGCGCGTTGCACTCGTGGCTGGCATCCATCAGCCAGCCCCACACCCGCGAGACGACATCCTCGGATTCCGGCAGTTCGTAGAACTCGCGGTAGGCGCGGAACAGCACCCGCCAGCGGGCCTCATCGGCGGGGGCGAGTGGCCGGATGCTCGGGGTGGCGCTCGATGCCATGGGTGGCTCCTCTTTCTGTGGGTTCAGCCAGAACGGTACTGCCCTGTACGGGGCGCACGCCACTGCGGCGATCTCCTCCGTGCGTTCGAGCGGCCGAAGGCAGGCGGAGGCATCCGTTCGCATTGATCCAGTTCCCGGGGGTTGGTGGTAGTTTTCGCGGATTGGGGTGTGCGCAAGAAAGCCGGGAAACCATGTCGGGTGAGTCTGCAGAACTGATGGGGGCCAGCGAAAACGTCCAACGGATCATGCGCACGGGAACCGTCTGGTTCTCGGTCGCGATCGGGGCGTCCGCGGTATCGACGGGCACGCTGTTCGCGTCGGGCTGGCGGCCGGCGGTGCTGCCGGCGGGGCTCGCCGCGCTGTGGTGGTCCGGCGCTGCGCTGGTCGCGCTCAGCCTGGGGCTGCTGGGCTGGTCTGGCTGCCCGATCCTCGAGGTCAGCGTGGCCACAGCGAACCGCAACAAGACGCGCACCATGCAGCTGGGCACTTTGATCTTCATCGTCGGGGGAGTGCTCGCGATGCTGGCGGTCGCGCTCGGCCCCGTGCCGCCGGGCTGAGACAAATCGGGTGAGGCGCGCCGGAAGATCTCCTCCGGCGCGCGGTGCGGCTGCGCTGGTGGCGGCTCTTCCCACGCCTCTTCCCCCGGGCAGGCGGCCTGCAGGTCGTCGCGGCCCGCCCGCCCGCCCGGCACGGGAATCGCGACAACATAAGCATCGCTTGCGCTCACCCCGACGCATCCGGCGCGAACGCCGTTGAGCATTGAGTTGCCTCCGCCCTAGTGTTGCTTCTAGTGCATGGATGCCGGTGCGGAGCGTGAGGAAAGCTAATGGTCACAACGCTGTACACCCACCCCCGGATTCTCCTACCGGGCACCGCGCCGGGGGCACAACGCGCGGACGCGATCCTCGTGAAGCGGGGCACGATCACCGCCGTCGGCGAGCGGCGAGCGCTCCGCGACGCGGCACCGTCAGCGCGGGAGGTCGCCTTGCCGGGCGCCGCCATCGTCGCGGGGTTCCACGACGCGCACATCCATACCGGGAGCGTTGCCCGTGACATGGACGCGGTCGACCTGCGCGCTGCGCGGCACAAGCAGGAAGCGCTCGACACCCTCCGCGGCTACCTCACCGAGCGCCCGGGCACCGGCTGGGTCTCCGGTGGGTACTGGGATGCCAACGGCTGGCCGGGCGGCCTGCCGAGCAGACACGACCTCGATCGGGTGTGCGCAGATCGCCCCGTCGCGCTGTCCAGCCTCGACGGGCACTCGATCTGGGTGAACAGCCTGGGCCTGCGTCGGGTCGGTATCGACGCCGCCAGCCCCGACCCGGCCGGTGGGCTCATTCTGCGCGACGCCGACGGTCGCGAACCCAGCGGGGTGCTTCGCGAGAGCGCCGCAGATGCCGTGATCGAACTCGCCGAACGCGAGCTGAATGATGCGCTCCCCGCGCTGCTTGAGCGTGCCCAGGAGCGACTACTGGCGATGGGGCTCACGCACCTGACCGATCTCGACGGCGAGTCGACGCGACTCTCTTTCGAGTCGATGCGTGCTGCGGGCCGCCTCAAGCTGCGGGTGCACAAGGGAATCCCGCACGAGGACCTCGACCGTGCCATCGACGAGGGCTGGCGAACGGGCAGCGGCGATCGATGGATCACGACCGGACCGGTCAAGCTCTTCTCCGATGGGGCATTGGGCTCACACAGTGCCCACATGCTCAGCGACTTCGCCGATGATCCCGGCAATCACGGTGTCGAGGTGCTCCCCGTCGAGGAGCTCGCGGCCCTGGTCGTGCGGGCGAACTCCAGGGGGATCGCCGTCGCCACCCACGCGATCGGCGACAGGGCGAATCGGAACGTGTTGGATGCCTATGCCGCGGCCGTCGCCATCACGCGGGCGGCGGGGCTGCGCAACCGGATCGAGCATGCCCAGCACATCGCCCGCGACGACATTGCGCGCTTCGCCGAGCTGGGCGTTGTCGCCTCCCTGCAGCCGACGCACTGCACGACCGACTTCCGGCTCGCTCGGCGCCGCCTCGGCGACCGTGCGCTGGCCAACTACGCCTGGCGTTCCCTGCTCAATTCAGGCGCGCGCGTTGCCTTCGGATCCGACGCGCCGATCGAGCCCGCGAACCCGATGTACGGCGTGCATGCCGCGGTGACACGGCAGAACCGGGCATCCGAACCCGTCGGGGGATTCGAGCCGGACGAACGGCTCGGCGTGGATGAGGCGCTCGGACTCTATTCCGCCGGGGCGGCGTATGCCGCAGGCCTCGAGACCGTGACCGGCCGTATCGCGGCCGGAAACTTCGCCGACTTCGTTGCTCTCGACGCTGACCCGCACGCCGTCGACCCTGCGGCCCTCGCCACCATCTCCGCTGCGGCCACCATCGTTGACGGCGACGTCGTCTACGCCTCGAACCGCTGACCACCGGTCAGACGCGCACACCCAAGGACCAAGACATGAGCGACAGCGAACTGCTCGGCGCGGCGCGCCCAGACGCACCAACAACGCGACCCGCCGCAACAACGCGACCGAGGCTCGGTGATCTGGGCGTCCCGTCCGGCTCGGCGCCGCGCGGGCCGGGCAACGCGATCACCGATGTGCCCGGGGTGCGCATCGGCCACTGCACGCTTCTCACCGACACCCTGAGCACGGGTGTCACCGCGATCGTGCCCGACGCCCTGACGGCCTCGCGACGCAGGCTGCCGGCCGGGCTGGCCGTCGGCAACGGCTACGGCAAGCTGATCGGCGCAACACAGTTGCAGGAACTCGGCGTGATCGAGACGCCGGTGCTGCTCACCAGCACGCTCTCGGCCTTCAAGGCCGCGGATGCGCTGCTCGGCTATCTGCTCGAGCAGCCCGGCCACGAGACGACCACGACGCTGAACCCGGTCGTCGGCGAGACCAACGACGGCTACCTCTCCGACATCCGCAGTCGCCCCGTCAGTGACGAGATGGTGCGGGCGGCGCTCCAATCCGCCGCGTCCGGCCCGGTGGCTGAGGGCGGTGTCGGTGCGGGTGCCGGCACGGTGGCCCTGGGCTACAAGGGCGGAATCGGCACGTCATCCCGGGTCGTCTCGATCGGCGAAGCGCAGTACACGCTCGGCGTGATCGTGCAGAGCAACTATTCCGGCACGCTGCGCATCGACGGCGTCTCGATGCCGGCCAGCGACCTGCTCGCCGAGGAGCCGGCCGTCGGCGTCGGGAACTCGTGCATGATCGTGGTCGCCACTGACGCCCCGCTTGACGCCCGTCAGCTCGGTCGGATCGCGAACAGGGCGATCTTCGCGCTCCGGGCAACCGGCTCCGACTACGCCGAGGGCAGCGGTGACTACGCGATCGCCTTCTCGGTCGGCGACGACCGGGCCCCAGACGACGGGCTGCTCTCTGCTGCGTTCCTGGCCACGATGGAAGCGACGGAGGAGGCGCTGTTGAACTCGATCCTGCAGGCCGAGACGCGGCAGGGCTTCCAGGGCCGCACCGCCAGGGGAATCCCGATTGACCAGGTCGTCGCGCGTCTACGCCGGGGCGGCGTTCAATAGATACGTTTTGTATCTGGTGCTTCTCGCTCCTGATAAATAGGCTTCATCTATGACTATCACTGAAGATACGAAGCGTATTAGGGGGACTCTCACGCCGGATTGGTTGCGCGCCCTGCACGCGGATTTCGCGGGGGACGCCGCAGCGAGGCTCGCGATGAATGCCGTGACGCGCACCTCGGTCGACGAGGTCGCCGTCGATCGGGGGCGGTTGCTCGGCGTGCAGCTGAGTATGTCGAACCGGCTGGACAACTGGGATGCAGCCGACCAGAAGCGGTCGGGCCGGTGCTGGTTGTTCGCCGCGCTCAACCTCCTGCGCGCGGATGCCAGGAAGAAGCTCGGCGTGAAGAACTTCGAGTTCAGCCAGAACCACGCCATGTACTGGGACAAGCTCGAGCGCGCCAACTTCTTCCTCGAGGACATGATCGCCGTCGCCGGCTCTGCCGCCGACGAGCGGATTCCGATGTTCCTGCTCGGCAACGTGCTCGACGACGGCGGCCAGTGGAACATGGAGGTCGCGGTGTTCGAGAAGCACGGTGTCGTGCCGAAATCACTGATGCCGGAGACGGAGTCGTCATCGAACACGTCCAGGATGAACGCCTCGCTGCGCACCCTGTTGCGCAAGGGCGCCAGGCGGCTGCGCGACGCCGCCGCCGCTGGGGCGCACGACGGAGCTCTCGACGAGCTCAAGCAGGCGATCCTGCGCGACACCCACCGGGTTCTGACCATCCATCTCGGGGTGCCACCGCAGAGCTTCGACTGGCGGTGGAACGACGACGACGGCGCCTTCCACGACGGCGGCACGCTCACCCCGCGCGAGTTTCTCGACGAGTACACCGAGATCGCACTGGGCGACTACGTCTGCCTGGTCGATGATCCTCGGGCGGAGCACCCGAAGGGGCGCGCGCTCACGGTTGCGCATCTCGGCAACGTCGTCGGTGGCGACCCGGTGCTGTACCTGAACACCGACGCCGACACGATGAAGCGCATCGCGGCGCAGGCCATCGTGGCGGGGGAGCCGGTCTGGTTCGGCTGCGACGTCGACCCGCAGATGGAAGCGTCCCAGGGCATCTGGGCCGCCGACCTGATCGACTACTCGGCGGTCTACGGAGTCGATCTCAGCACGACGAAAGAGGAGCGTGTCCGCTACGGCGACTCGGCGATGACGCACGCGATGCTCTTCACCGGTGTCGATCTCGTGGACGGTGCGCCCCGGCGCTGGCGGGTCGAGAACAGCTGGGGAACAGAGAAGTTCGACAAGGGCTTCTGCACGATGGACGACTCCTGGTTCGATGAGTACGTCTTCGAGGTCGTCGTGCGCAAGGACCGGCTCCCGGCCGAGCTGCGCGCGGCGCTCACGCACGTTCCGATCGTGCTCGACCCGTGGGACCCGATGGGTGCGCTCGCTTAAACGGAACATCCGCCGCCCCGCTCTGGCGGGGCGGCGGATGTTCCGCGTGACGCTACAGGCTCAGCCGCGCAGGGCCGCGCGGATGACCTCGCCGACCTCGCGCATCGAGGCGAGCACGCCATCGCGGGCATCCGCGCCCGAGCGCCAATTCGCCAGGACGGCGTAGGCGATGCGCCGTTCGCCACTCATCACCAGGCCGACATCCGCGCGCACGGTGGAGATCGTGCCGGTCTTGTTCCAGAGCCAGATGTCGCGGTCGAAGTAGTAGTGGGCGAGCGGGTCCAGGCCGAAGGCGGATGCCGTCATGGAGAGGTCCATGCCGGCACCGAGCCAGCGTTGCAGGGTGTCCGCGGAAGCCGGCGAGAGGTCTTCGGCGCGGGCGGTGCGCTGCACGAAGCGCACCAGCTCCTCCGCGTTGGCGTGCGAGAGCGTCCGCGGGGCACCGGGCGGCAGCGGCCAGCGCACAACATCGTCGAGCGCCGACTCGGTGTAGCCGAGCGCGCGCGTGTGCTCCTGCACAACGGGGAGGCCGATCACGCGGCAGAGCGTGTTGGTGGCGGCATTGTCGCTCACCGCGCCGACGAGGGCGGCCGCGTCATAGAGCGACAGGGTGTCCGCCTGCAGCAGGTACCAGAGGCCGGAATTGTCCATCCACTCGACGGGACGGCGCGTGACCTGCTCCTCGAGCGAGCGGGTCCCCGCGTCGGCCTCGCTGAGCAGACGGTGCAGCAGGAAGATCTTGCCGACGCTGGCGGTGTCGAGCACGCGCTCGGCGTCCAGCCGGACGAGTTCCTCTCCGGAGTCGATGTCGACGGCGAGCACCGACCACTGCGTGTCGTGCTCGGAGTAGAAGCGCGGGGTCATCTGAGTCATTCCTCTCGAGGCCGGCCGGTGATGTGGCCGCGGATCTGTTCTCCGATGGCGCGCATCGCATCGATCACGGGGGCGCGCAGATCGGCCGACTGATTCTTCCAGTTCGCCGCGACCGCATAGGCAACGGACCCCGCCGGTCCGGACACATGGCCGACATCGATCCGCGCGAAATTGGTCGACCCCGTCTTGTGCCGCAGCACGATGCCTTGATAATCGGCGTCGACATGGGCGAGCGGGTCGACCAGGAACGAGTCGGCGAGCAGCGAGGTGTCCGCGTTCGCGGCGAGCCAATCGAGCACCCGCGCGCTGACCGCGGGGGAGTGCACGTCACCGGCAGCCAGCCTGAGCATCACATCGGCCAGTTCGCGGGCGGTGCCGAACGATGGCGTCCACGGCAGATCCGGCGTGCGTTCGTCGCGCAGATAGTCGTGCAGTGCGGTGTGCCGGTACCCGAGCCCCGGCGCCACCATGCGCACCGTCTCGAGACCGCACAGATGCAGCAGGGTGTTGGTGGCGAGGTTGTCGCTGAACGCACCGACGAGCAGCGCCAAGTCATCGACGCAGAGCAGCTGATCGCGCATCCGATACAGGATGCCGGAGTCGGCGACGGCGAACTCGGCCGGAACCTGGACCCGTTGGCCGAGCTGCAGGGTGCCGTCCTCAATGCGCCGCGCGACCTCGATGAGCAGGAAGATCTTGCCGATGCTGGCCGTCTCACACTGGGTGTCCTGGTTGTGCTCGAGCAGGGGCGCGCCGCTCGCGGCGTCGAGCACTCGCACGCTCCAGATCGCACGGTCATCGAGCGTCGGCAGCGTCCAGTACTCGCTCATCACGCCGGCCCCGAGACGGTCAGCCGCGGTGTCTGGCCGCTCGCGTCGAGCACGCCGTCGATGTTCATCGGAACACTGAGCGCGTGCGGGTCATGCCCGAAACCCTGCTCCCAGAGCACGGGCACGTCGAGATCGCCGAGGTACTCGGCCAGGAGGTCTTGGATCTCATCCGCATCACCGCAGTGGAGCCACGATCCGAGCACAATGCCGGAGGAGCTCGAGAGCCGCCCGGCCCGCTGCAACTGCACCAGCAGATTGTCGAGCCGGTAGACCTCTTCATCGATGTCCTCCAGGAAGAGGATGCCGCCGGGGTTCTGCGCGGCCTCCGCCGCGCCGAGCGCCGCGGCAACGAGGCTCAGATTGCCGCCGCTGAACCGGCCGGCGGTGCTGCCGGGAACCAAGACCTCGGTCTTGGGTCCGATCAGGTCCCGCCCGGCCCACGGCTCGAATAGCCAACGGTGCACGTCGGCCCTGACGAACTCAGATTCGCGGAAGACATCATTGCTCGGCATCGGGCAGAACAGGCCGGCCACGTCGAGCTGCACCCGGAACGCCTCGTGCAGCGCGGTGATGTCGGAGGAGCCGGTGAGCAGCGTCGGGCGGCCGTCGCGACGCAGCATGCCGTCCTGCATCGCGCCCCAATCGATGCCGTCGAGCAGGCGCATTGCGCCGTAGCCGCCGCGCACGCAGGCCACCGCATCCACGTCCGGGTTGGTCCAGGCGGCAACCAGGTCGGCCCGTCGCGCGTCGTCCTCTCCGGCGAGGTGGCGAGAGCGCGAGTGCCGGTCGAGCACGTGCTCGCCGACGACGACTTTGAGGCCCCACGACTCGTAGTAGCCGACAGCGCGCCGCAGCCCGGCCCGCGTGCACGGTCCGGAGGGGGCGATGATGGCGACGGTGTCGCCGGCCACGAGGGGGGCGGTGGTGAGATAGCTGGTGCGGTGCGCGCTCACGCGGCGTAGTCCTTGACGCTCGGGGCTGCGGCAAGCAGCGTGCGGGTATAGGGGTGCTGCGGATCGAGCAGCACGGATTCTGTCGAGCCCTGCTCCACAATCTCGCCCCGGTACATCACGGCGACCCGGTCGGCGATGTTCCAGGCCAGGCCGAGGTCGTGGGTGATCACCAGCGCAGAGAGCCCCAAGCGCTGTTTCAGAGAGAGCAGCAGACCGAGGATCTCACCGCGCACCGAGGCATCGAGCGACGCGACCGGTTCGTCGGCGATGATCATTTCCGGGTGCAGCGCGAGCGCCCCCGCGATGACAACGCGCTGGCGTTGCCCGCCCGAGAGTTCTTGGGGGATCGCACCGAAGTAGTTCTCCGGCGGTGAGAGTTCGGCATCCATCAGGCTCTGCGCGACGCGCTCGCGCTCGTCTCCCGGCATGCCCTGCACCCGCAGTCCTTCGGCCACCGACTCGTAGACGGTGAGTTTCGGGTTCAGCGCGGCGGATGGGTCCTGCAGCACCAGTTGAATCCGGCGGCGGAACGCCTTCAGTGCCTTGCCCTTGGTGGGCAGCGGTTGCCCGCCGAAGGTGATGCTGCTCCCCGGATCGGTCGGCTGCAGGCCCATCAGCGCTCGGGCGAGGCTGGTCTTTCCCGAACCGGATTGGCCGACGAGTGCCACGATCTCGCCGCGCCGTACCTCGAGGTCCACATCGCGCACCGCGCGGAACTGCCCGGAACCGTGATAGGTCACGTTCACGCCCCGGGCGGAGAGCAAGACTTCGTCGCTCGGCTTCGAGATCCCCGGTTCGTCGGCGCCGGCGCCGTGCCTGGTCACTGGCCGCAACCGCGACGCGGGGTCGCCGATCGTGGGAAAGGCGTCGGTGAGCTTGCGCGTGTACGGATCGTTCGGCTCTGTGCAGATCATCCGCGCGTCGCCCACTTCGACGAGCTCGCCGTTGCGCATGATGGCGATGCGTTCGCAGGCGGTGGCCAGCACCGACAGGTCATGGCTGATCATCAAAAGCGAGATGCCGCGCTCTGTCACGAGACGGGAGATCATGTCGAGGATCTGTTTCTGCACGATCACGTCGAGTGCCGTCGTCGGCTCGTCGGCGATGATGATCTCCGGCTCGCAGGCCAGCGCCATGGCGATCATGACGCGCTGCTTCTGGCCGCCGGAGAGCTCGTGCGGGTAAGACTTTGCCTTCTCCGGGCTGAGGTCGACGATGTCGAGCAGCTCGCGCACGCGCGTCTCGCGGCCCTGTTGCGTCTTCCATCGGTCTGTGACATGGATGACCAGTGCCTCTGTGATCTGGTCGCCGACGGTGTGCACCGGGTTCAGCGAGTGCATCGCACCTTGGAAGACGATGGAGGCCTGCGCCCAGCGCAGCGCCCGAAGCTGACCGAAGTTCAGCGCGGCCACGTCGGTGTCGCCGACGAGCACGCGTCCGTCGAGACGGGCATTGCTGGGCAACAGGCGCAGCGCGCTCATGGCGAGGGTCGACTTCCCGGAGCCCGACTCGCCCGCGATGCCGAGGGTGCCGCCCGCCGGCAGCTCGAGGGTGACCGACTTCACGGCGGGAACCTCGCCACGGCCGTTGCGGCCAGAGGTCTTGTACATGATCGACACGTTCTCGAATTTCAGATCAGGCATGGCTCAACGGCTCCTCAGCGTGGGGTTGACGATGTTCTCGACCGCGCGGCCCATCAGGGTGAACGCCAGTACAACCAGGACGATGGCGACGCCGGGGGTGAGGACATACCACCAGTAGCCGCTGGTCGCCGCCGAGACGTCCATCGAGTTCTTCAGGATCGAGCCCCACGACTGCACCGTTGGATCACCCAGGCCGAGGAAGGACAGCGTCGATTCGGCGATGATCGCGGACCCGACCGTCAGCGTGGTGTTGGCAAGGACGAGAGGCAGCACTCCGGGGAGGAGGTGCTTCACGATGATGTGCCAGTGCCCGGCGCCGAGAGCGCGGGACCGCTCGATGTAGTCACGGGACTCGACGGAGAGGGTCTGCGAGCGCACCACCCGAGCCGTGCCTGCCCACGATGTCAGGCCGATGGCGATGATGATGGTGAGTACGCCGCGGCTGAGCACCGTCGACAGCACGATGGCGAGGATCAGCGACGGCAGAACCAGGAAGAAGTCGATCAGGCGCATCAGGATGCTGCCGGGAAGCCCGGTGAAGTGACCGGCCGCGATGCCGACGAGCGCGCCGATGAGCATCGACATCGCCGTCGCGGCGAGGCCGACGAGCAGCGAGACGCGGGCACCCCAGACCATGCGGACCCAGATTTCACGGCCGAGGTGGTCTGTTCCGAGCGGGTGCTCCAGCGACGGAGGAGCGAATCGCTCCGTGCCGATGAGAGTGGTGACGTCGAGCATGTGCGCCGGTGCGATGACCGGGGCCAGGATCGCGATCAGCGCGACGAGCATCAGGAAGCTCAGGCCGACCATGCCGGCGCGGTGGTGGCTGAACTGTTGCCTGAAGTCGCGCAGCGCGGCTCGGCGGCGAGCCCAGGCGAAGTGCCGCGGCGAGCGCTGGCGGCTGGGCGTGGTGCTGGGCGTCGTGGTCACGCGCGCCTCACTCTCGGGTCAAGCTGGCGATAAATGAGGTCGGCGATGAGGTTCATCACGATGATGATCGCCGAGAACACCACGAAGGTGCCTTGCAACAAGGGAAGGTCCGGTCCGCTGATCGCCTCGTAGGTCAGCTTGCCGAGGCCCGGCCAGGAGAAGATGGTCTCAACGGTGACCGCACCGGCGATGAGGCCGCCGAGATGCATGAAGATCAACGTCACGGTCGGCAGCAGGGCATTGGGAACCGCGTGGCGGCGTCGCACCAGATCATCGCGGAGGCCCTTGGCGCGCGCTGTGGTGAGGTAGTCGGCGCTCATCTCTTCGATGAGTGAGCTGCGCATCACCATGAGGTACTGGGCGTAGACCACGGCGACCATGGTGATGACGGGAAGCACCATGTGCGACGCGATGTCCGCCGCGGCGCCGAGCGGATCGCTCGGCGGGTTCGGTGAGCGCATGCCGCCGGTGGGGAACCACTGCAGTGTGCCGCCGAATACCATCAGCAGGATGAGGCCGAGCCAGAACGTCGGCACCGACCAGAACACCAGCGAGGTCGAGGACACCATCTTGTCGAAACCAGAGCCGTGTCTCCACGCTGCCTTCTGGCCGAGCCACAGACCGAGCGCGATCGCCAGGATGGCCGCGGTTCCGGTGAGGAGGATCGTCGGCCAGAAATACTGGCTGATGAGGCTGGCGACCGAGGTCTTATAGACGTAACTCTCGCCAAAGTTGAGGGTGAAGACGTTGCCGAGGTAGTCGATGAACTGTTGCCAGAGTGGCTTGTTCAAGCCGAACTGTTCGCGAAGCAGATCCATCTGTTCCGATGTCATCTGGCGTTGGCGCGCGATCGAGGCGACAGGGTCGCCGGGGAGAATCTTGAAGGCGAAGAAGCCGAGCACGATGACCATGGCGAGGCTGAGCGCCGCTCCGCCCAGTTTGGTCAGGTAGTAGCGGATCGCGGAGAGGTCGCGAGGGCGTTCCTCCGCGTTGGCCTCAGTCGCGATGGCCGATGTCGATGGCGGCACCACGTTCGACATATGTGTTCCTCACTGCTTAGGGGAAGGTGGTGCCGCGGCCCAGACGAGCCGCGGCACCACCGCTCGACTACTCGACGTCTGCTTGCTTCCTGCGTCGGTTGCGGGCGAACAGGATGCCGCCGATCACGACGAGCACGACCACACTGCCGACGATGTAGAGACCGATGTTGGAGCTCTGACCGGTTGAGGTCTCACCACCCTCGACGGGGGCAACGGTGAGGAAGCCCCAGTACCCGGCTTGGTTGGCGATGATGCCACCCTTCGCCGGCTGCAGGGTGAAGCCGTCGAAACGGTCGGAACGGTACGCCTCCAGGCCGTTGGCGTACCAGGTTGCGACCTGCACGGTGTCCGTGTAGTTCATCGCGAGCATGTCCTGCACGATGGCCTGGCGCTTGCCCTCGTCGAGCTCGGAGCGCTGCTGGTTGTACAGCGCGTCGAACTCCGGGTTGCAGTAGCCATCCTGCGAGGTGCCGCCGGTGCCGTCCGCACCGGACGGCAGGTTGAAACAGGTGTTGATGCCGAGCTGGTAGTCGGGGTCGGGGTTGACCGACCATCCGCTGAAGTACATGTCATAGTCGGCCGCCGTCGCCTTGGCGCTCAGCGTGTCCGAGTCGGTCGACTCGACCTGAATGCCCACACCGATGTTCTTCATCCACGGCACGAAATACTCTGAGATCGATTGTTCGGTGGTGTCCTCGGCGTCAATCAGCAGCCGCAGCTGCAGCTTCGTGCCGGCCTTCTCGCGGATGCCGTCTGCGCCGACGGTCCAGCCGGCCCCCTCGAGCTTTGCCTGAGCGGCCTCCGGGTCGAAGCCGACGACGGCCGCGTTGTCCGTCGCCAGCGTCCACTTCGGGAAGGACGCGGGAATGAAGCTCGTCGCGAGCACACCTTGACCCTCCAGCACGTTGTCGAGCAGGGTCTTGGTGTCCGTGCCGAGGCGGAGCGCCTGGCGAACCGCGACATCCTTCAGCGCCTCGGAGCCCGTGCCGAATGCGACACCGTCGCGGGTCTGGAAGCCGGGGTTGATGGAGAGCGAGTGGTAGCGACGACCGGTTCCGGAGTGGGTGGTCACGCCGTCGACGTTCTGGAGTGCCGCGAACTGGGTCGGGGTCAGCGATGTGACGAAGTCGACGTCGCCGGCCTTCAGCGCCTGCACCTGCGCGTCTGAGTTCGTGTAGTAGACGTACTGGAGCTTGTCGATCTTCGGTGCGCCGCGCCAGAAGTTCGGGTTGGCGTCGAGCACGATGGACTCGTTCGCCTTGTAGCTCTTCAGCACGAAGGAGCCGGAGCCGACGACATCCTTGTCGTTGGCGTAGGTTGCGGGGTCTTCGATCTTCTCCCAGATGTGCTTGGGCACGACGGGGATCTCTGAGCCAGGGTTCGACGCCTGGGGCTCGGTGAGGTTGATGACGAGGGTGAGGTCGTCCGGCGCCTCAACAGAGTCGAAGTTGGAGACGAGGTTGCCGTTGGCGGTGCCGAGCTCCGGCACGGTCATCATCTGCTCGTAGGTGTACTTGATGTCGGCGGAGGTGATCGGCTCACCGTCCGACCACTTCATGTCCTTGTGCAGCGTGTACGTCCACTGCCTGCCGTCCTCGTCGGTCTCCCACGACGCGGCGAGACCCTCGGTCGGGGAGCCGTCCTCTGCACTGTTCTGCACGAGCGACTCGTACATGTAGCGGATCGAGTTCGTCGGCAGCAGGTAGATCGAGATGAACGGGTTGAAGCTGTCAACGAATCCCGACGTCGCGATGCGGAACGTCGTTGCCGAGGCCTCCGCGCCTTGCGTCGCTTCAGGCACCGGAGTCGCGGCAAAGGCCGTTGCCGGCGCGATCGTGATCGCAGCGCAGGCAACGGCGGCGCCGATTGCGAGTGCGCGGAGCCGATGTGTGCGGAGAGGTGTGAGCATGTACTGGCATCCCTTCTTTGACGACCTCTTCAGACAAGTGGAGCTCGGGTCGGTTTCCCCATGCAACCCCAATAAGCCGAAATGGTCAATAGATTTGTTTCGTATCTTTGAAACCACGCTGGAATCGTTACGCGATCTGCTAGGAGACCCGCGCTGAAACGCGGTGATGATGCGTAACGTATCCGCGTAAGATACGGTCGC
Organism: Microterricola viridarii; assembly: GCF_001542775.1. Taxonomy (GTDB): domain Bacteria; phylum Actinomycetota; class Actinomycetes; order Actinomycetales; family Microbacteriaceae; genus Microterricola; species Microterricola viridarii_A. The sequence goes on along the minus strand of NZ_CP014145.1, from coordinate 1,782,514 downwards.
GATGTTTCGGGGAGATGTCGTCAGGGTTGCACCGGTGGTGTCGCCAAGACCGCGGAGAGGAGATCGATGCGCTGGTGCAGCGATGCGGCGACGATGTGCTCGTCGATGGCGTGGGCCCCTCCGCCCAGTGGACCGAAGCCGTCGACGGTCGGCACTCCGACACTGCCCAGAATGTTGGTGTCGCCGGCTCCGGCGGCCGGGCGGCCATCGAGTCGCTGCCCGAGCAGCGCTGCGGTTGCGGAGAGCTGCGCCAGAAGTGCGGCGTCGGCGGCTGAAGCCCGCCAGGCCGGCCTGCTGCTCAAGGTCTCCACCTCGATGCGTGCACTCCTGCGACGGGGCACGATCCCGCGAATCGCCGAGAGCACACGGCTCTCTGTCTCGCTGTCGACGAAGCGAAGGCCGATCTCCGCGCGCGCCGACTCAGGCACGACATTGGCACGGGTCCCACCGGAGATCACCCCGACGTTGCAGAGCACGGCGGAAGGCAGGAGCGGGTCTTCGGTGATCTCGCGGATGCCGGCGAGCTGATCAATGAGTTCGTCGATCGCCGAGACGCCGAGTTCGGGGTTCAATGCCGCGTGCGCGGCGCGCCCGTGCGCATGGACAGCGAGTCTGGTGCTGCCTCGGCGGCCGACCTTCAAGGCGCCGTCGGGGTGCGGGGACTCGAAGCCGATCGCCGCCATGGCGTCGGCGGCTTGCGCGCGTATGAGCTCGCCGGTGGTGGGGGAGCCGACCTCCTCGTCGCAGTTCAGGACGACACGCACGGCGCGGCTCGGGTTGCCGTCCAGTCGCTGCAGTGCCGCGCAGATCACCACGATGCCGCTCTTCATGTCGTACGTTCCCGGCCCGCGGATGATCCCGTTCTCGTGTGACCACGGCAGTGAGGATTCCAGGGTGCCGACGGGCCACACCGTGTCCGTGTGGCCGACGAGGAGGAGCGGGTGGCCTGGGCCGGCGAAGTCGGCGACGATGCTCGTTCCCGCTTCGGTGCGGGCGAGCCGCACCCTCCCGCCGACGGCGGAGAGCCGTTCGGCGATCGGCGCGGCGACCCGCTCGCTCGCCGCGCGATCGAGCGACGGGCTCTCGATGGCAACGAGCTCACGCAGGAAGTCGAACTCCGCCGCCCCGTCGAGGCCTGGTGCGTGCGCACTGTTCATGGTTATGAAACGTATCTGAGGCTTGCTAAGCGCACAACCCCCTTATAGTGTCGTCCTATTCACGAAGAATGTGCGAGATATAGGAAACGTATGATTTCACCCTTGCTGTTTGATCGGCCCGTCGAATCTTCGGCGGACGGGAGCACCGCGCAGCGCTTGCTCGGGCGTGAGCTGCAGGGGTACGGCGAATTCCGGGCCGCGGCCGCACTCTACGTCACCGTCTTTCAGTACGAGGCCCCGGAGTTCGCCCTCAACCCCAACCTCTTGAGCGCGCTCAGCCAGAACGGCGGCTCGGCGGTCGGCGTCTTCACCGCCCAGGACGAACTCATCGGATTCGCCTACGGCTTCGCCGGACGAGACCGGGACGGCACCGAGTTTCACTACTCCCAGGCCGCGACGGTCGATCCCCGGTTCCAGGGCCGCGGCGTCGGGCGCACTCTGAAGCTGCTGCAGGCCGAGGTTGCCAAGCAGTGGGGGCACAGCACCATGCGGTGGACATTCGACCCGATCCTTGCGCGCAACGCACACTTCAACCTCGAATCGCTCGGTGCGGTCGGGATCGACTATCTGCCCGACTACTACGCACGGGCGGGCACCGACCGCATCCTCGTCGAGTGGCAGCTCGGCGAGGCGCAGCAGCCCCTGGGAACCACGAAGACGCACGAGACGCGGTGCGCGCAGAAGGACGCCGCGTGTGCGCCCGTGCTCGGCCGGAGCGACTGGGGAACGGCCAGCCCAGACGGTGACGACGTCTGGATCACGATCCCCGCAGAGGTGCAGGCACCATCCGACGACACCACGCGGCTGCAGTCGCGGCTGGCCGGAACGCTCTCCGAGACGTTCGCCTCTGGCCGTGTGCTGGTCGGCTGCACCAGAATCAACGACGACACCGCGGCGTATCGCGCGGTTCCGCGCAGAGGGAAGGACATCGCATGATCGATCGTGCGGCGAGCATCACCGAGAGCGAGCGGGCTCGCTCGCTCGAGTCCCCGCAGGATCGCTACGGTGAACGATTGCGGGCGAACTTCTCAGCCGAGACCCTCCAGGCCCGGGTCATCGAGAGTGAGATGCGCTCGCTCGCGCTCACGCTGGAAGAACTCAGCGCGAGCGGTGAGATTCCACGGGCCGCCGCGCTCATTCTGGGCGCACGCCGGCGCTACATCGGCGGCGAGGGAAAGGGCGCCGCCTACGCCCAGCTGCTGAACGCCGACCTCTCGACCACGCTGTCGAATGTGTTCGTGATCGACGGCCGTGGCCTGTCGCCGCTCACCGTGCTCACCGATGTGCGCTCAAGCGATGTGCTCATCGTCTTCTCGATGCGCCGCTACCGGGCGGAGACAATCCGGCTCGGTCGCCTCTTCCACGAGGCGGGCGGCCAACTCGTCGTCATCACCGACAGCGAACAGGCCCCGCTCGCCGGGCTCGCCAGCGCGCTGATCCGGGTGCACACGGGTTCGGCCTCCTATGCAGACTCGCCCACCGCCGTGGCCGCCGTCTGCCACCTGCTCAGCGCGCTCACCACGGCCAGCGCCAAGGGCGCCAGGCGCCGGCTCGCCGGCCGCGACCGCTACGCGGCGGAACTCGGGCTCTACCACACAGAGGGCCATCACCCAGAGAACGTTCAACCAGAGGAGCCGTCGTGAGAATTGAGCGCGTCAGGCTCTTCGACTTCCGACTCCCGCTCCTGCACAGCTTTGAGACGAGTTCGCACAGGAAGTCGGGCATCGAACATGTCCTGGTCGAGCTGACGGATGCCGACGGTGCCATCGGCTGGGGCGAGATCGCGTCACCGAGCGATCCGTTCTACTGCGCAGAGACCACAGAGACGGCCTGGTACATCGCGACCCGCTATCTGGTGCCGCGGGTGCTCGGCGCGGGCTGGGAACTCCCGGAAACGCTCGAGGCAGGGTGGGCGAAGGTGCGCGGCCACGAGTTCGCCAAGGCCGGATTCTCCGGCGCGGCGTGGGACCTGCACGCCCGGCGGCAGGGAGTGTCGCTCGCGGCCGCCCTCGGCGGCACCCGCAGTGACGTGGCCACGGGCGTCTCCCTCGGCATCGAGGCCAACATCGACGCGTTGCTCGAGCAGGTCAGCGCGCAGCTGCAGGCGGGCTATGGCCGGGTGAAGCTCAAGATCGCCCCCGGCTGGGATGTCGCGGCCGTCGCCGCAGTCCGCGCGGCGTTCCCCACCGTCGAACTGCACGTCGATGCCAACGGCGCGTACCCCAACGACACGGACTCCCTCGCCGTCTTCCGTGCGCTGGACGGCTTCGGCCTGACCATGATCGAGCAGCCGTTTGAGCAGCGCGACTTCCTGGCGCATGCCGAGCTGCAGCAGCGGATCGAGACGCCGGTCTGCCTCGACGAATCCATTGTCTCCGTCGCGGACCTGGAAACGATGCTGCGTCTGGACGCCGGGCGGGTGCTCAACATCAAGGTCTCCAGGATGGGCGGCCTCAGTCAAGCGCGACGCGCGCACGACATCGCCGCGAATGCCGGGGTGCCCGTGTGGTGCGGAGGCATGCACGAATTCGGTGTCGGGCGCGCGATCAACCTCGCGATCTCCTCCCTGCCCAACTTCCTCTTCCCCTCCGACGTCTCCGGTTCAGACAAGTACTACGAGCACGACATCATCGACCCGCCGATCCGGGCGCGCGGCGGCCGGGTCACGGTACCGAGCACACCCGGCCTCGGCTTCGTGGTCGACACCGATCGCATTGCGCACGAGGCTATCCGGGTCTTCGACTCGGCCTCCGTCGCCGAGCTCGCCGGAGCAGAGCGATGAGCGCCTCGGCAGCACCGCGCTATCCGGTGATCGACGGGCACAACGATCTGGCCTGGGCCTGCCGCGAAACCCGAGGCTACTCGGTCGCTGGGCTCGACGGCGGTGCCCCGGCGCTGCACACCGATCTGCCCCGGCTCGCAGCCGGCGGCGTGGCCGGCCAGTTCTGGTCGGTCTGGGTCGATCCAGAGCTGCGGGGCGCCGAGCAGGTGGTCGCGACGCTTGAACAGATCGACTTCGTGCAGCGACTCGTCGCCGCGTATCCCGAGCAGCTGCGCCTGACGCGTACCGCGGCCGAGGTGCGCGCGGCGATGGCCGACGGCCGAATCGCCTCGCTGATCGGCGTCGAGGGCGGTGAGCAGCTGAACAACTCGCTGGCAACGCTCCGCCAGTACGCGCGCCTCGGCGCCCGCTATATGACTCTGACCTGGTCGCGCACCACCGACTGGGCGGATTCGGCGACCGACACGGCGCGGCACAACGGGCTGACCGCATTCGGTCGAGGGGTCGTGCGGGAGATGAACCGGATCGGGATGCTCGTCGACCTGGCGCACGTCGCCCCGGCCACCATGCGCGATGCCCTCGACGAGAGCAGACGACCCGTCCTGGTCAGCCATTCTGGTGCCTGGGAGCGCTGCAATCACGCGCGCAACGTTCCGGATGACGTGCTGCGGGCCATCGGCGACGGCGACGGCGTCGTGATGCTCGCCTTCGTGCCCTCCTTCCTCTCGGAGGAGCGCCGCCTGTGGGTCGAAGCCGGAGAGGAAGGTGAACCGCCGCCTGTCGGCGTTGCAGAGGTCGCCGACCACCTCGATCACATCCGCGATGTGGCGGGCGTGCACGCCGTGGGCCTCGGCGCCGACTACGACGGCACCGATGCGATGCCGTTCGGCCTGTGCGATGTCGCCGGCTATCCCGCGTTGTTTGCCGAGTTGGAGCGGCGCGGTTGGTCGGATGGCGAGCTGCGGGGCCTCGGCTCAGAGAATGTGCTCCGTGTGCTCGGGGCATCCGATGCCGACTACACCCGCTTCCTCAGCGGTCACGCCGGGGAGCCGGAAGCATTGGCCATCGTGCCGGCGATCGACACGACGATTCAGAAGGCAGGTTGACCGTGGCAGCTTCTCCCCGCGTACTCGCAGTGGTGAACTCGGCGAGCTCCGGGCCCAGGCGCCTCGGCGCGTGGCTCGCCGCGCAGGGCATTGACGTCGTGGAGAGGCTCGGAGAAGACGGCCTTCCCGACTCGCTTGAGGGTTTCGACGGTCTCGTGCTCCTCGGCGGCGGCCTCATGCCGGACGACTACGAGAAGGCCGCCTGGTTGCACGACGAGCGCCGGCTCACCGAGCAGGCCATCGAGCTGGATCTGCCGACGCTCGGCATCTGCCTCGGCGCCCAGATCATCGCCGACGTCGCGGGCGGGGAGGTGCGGGCCTGCTTCGGCGAGAAGGAGCGCGGCAGCACCGTCATCCGTGCCACGCCGGAGGGCAGGAACGACCCTGTGCTGTCTGCGCTCGGCACGTGCGCCCCGATGATCGAGAACCATGAGGACCAGATCACCCGGCTGCCGACCGGTGCGGTGCTGTTGGCCAGTAGCGACGCGGTGCGGAACCAGGCCTTCGTGATCGGCTCGCACGTGCGCGGGGTGCAGTTCCACCCCGAGGCGGCGGCCGCAAACCTTGCGACCTGGGACGACGCCGCCCTCCGCGGCGAGGGGTACGACGTCGCGGCGCTCATCGCCACGGCCGATGCAGCCGACGAGGAGAACACGCGCGCCAGCAGGCTGCTGATCGAGGCCTTCGGGGACGAGGTTCGCGCGCGCGCCCTGGTCACCCTGTGACCGCACAGCACGCGGAACAGAGGCTCGACTCTCCCCGCGCTGAGACCGTGCGCGTGGCCGAGAGCGCGCTGGCTGCGGCCTTCAGCGCCCACGATCTGCGCACCGCGCCGGCCGCACTCGCCGCGGTCTTTGACCGGAACGGTCTGATCGCCTGGCGCGGCGTCGGCGAACCTCGACGCAACGGGGTCGCGACCGAGCGCGACACCGTCTTCAGGATCGCCTCGATGTCAAAGAGCTTCCTGGCGGCGACGGCGCTTGGCCTGCGAGACGACGGCCTACTCGATCTTGATCGAGCGATCGCTGAGTACGTTCCCGGAGCGCGCTTCCTCTTCGATGGCAGCGAGGCAGAGGTCACGCTGCGTCAGCTCCTCAGCAATTGCTCCGGGATGCCGGAGGACAACGCCTGGGGCGACAGGATGCTGGGCGCCTCGCGCGAGGAGATCGCACTGCTTGCGAGCGATGGCTTCCGCCTCACGGCGGAACCCGGCGAGCGCTACCAGTACTCCAACCTCGGAATGTCACTCGTCGGTCGGGCGATCGAGGCCGTCACCGGGCGAACGATCGAGCACGAGGTGGCACGCCGCTTTCTCGAACCGCTCGGCCTGGTAAACACGAGATATCGGGCGTCCGACTATCTGGAGGCCGAGGCGCTCGCGCGGGGTTATCGCACCTTTGACGGCGGGACGATCTTCGCGGAGGAGCCCTACGTGGGCTCCGGCGCGCTCGCCTGCATCGGCGCGCTGTTCAGCACGCTCGATGATGTCGCCGCCTGGGCTTCCTTCCTCGCCTCGGCCTTCGGCGAGGCCCCGACGCACAGCGATGTGCTCGCGGCGGCCAGCAGACGGGAGCTGCAGCGGGTGCACACCGTTTTCCCGATTGATGCGTGCCGCACGGACAAAGACCTCAGTGCACAGGGCTACGGCATGGGGCTCGTGGTCGAACACGATCGCCGCCATGGCCGCATCGTGCAACACTCGGGCGGCCTCCCCGGATTCTCGTCACACATGCGGTGGCACGCTCAGACAGGTCTGGGCGTGGTCGTGTTCGGGAATTCCGATGAGTTCGGTGCCGAGCGACTCGCCTCCCGCTGCCTCCCGGCCGTGCTCGCCGGGCTGGGCGTGGGGGCGGACCTGGCGCAGCCGTGGCCGGAAGTCCTCGAGCACGCGGCGACGATCGATGCGGCACTCCGTGCGGACGAGCCGCTCGACACGATCGCCGCCGTCTTCGCCGACAACGTACTGCTCGACCTGCCTGCCGACATCCGGAAGCGGCGGGTGGCCGAGCTGCTGGAGACGCTCGGAGCGATCGCAACAGTCCAGGCGCCGCTGGGCGACCGCACCCGCAACGGCGCGAACGGCAGCGCACTGAGCTGGGGCATCCAGTGCGAGAGGGGCACCCTGCTCTGTGAGATCCAGGTGATCGGTCTCAAGACGCCCCTCGTGCAGGCCATCGACATCACGGCCCTCGAGATCGCGGCCCCCGACATCACGGCCGCCGATATCACAGCGGCCGACTAACGCGCCGACTCTCCCGAGTGCCGCCTGCCGACCGCCCGCAGGATGATCTTGCGGATCTCGTCGTACCAGAGCACGACGGATCCGAGCGCCACGCAGGCGCCCCAGTGGGCCAGGTCCAGGGAGGCCGTGCCGAAGGCCACCTGCAGGAACGGGAGTTCGACGACGGCGATCTGCAACAGCACGCCCAGCGCGACAGAGCCCCACAGCCACTTGTTCGAGAACAGCTTGCGGAACGCGCTGCTCGTCTCGGAGCGGGCGTTGAACGCGTTGAACAACTGGGCGAAGACGAGCGTGGTGAAGCCGACCGTGCGGGCGACCTCGAGGCTGTCGCTGCCCTCGACGAGGCCGCCGGGCAGGAACATGTCGATGCCGAACAGCGTCACCAGCGCCATCACCAGACCGACAGAGAGGATGCCGCCCCACATGCGCCCGTCGATCGCGCTGTCGGTGAGTTTGCGTGGGCGTCTGGCCATCACGTCGTCCACCTCGGGGTCGACGCCCATCGCGAGCGCCGGGGTGGAGTCGGTGATCAGGTTGATCCACAGGATCTGGGTGGCCAGCAGCGGCAGCACGAGCCCCTCGTTGCTCGCGTCGTTCAGACCGATCAGCCCAGCGAAGACGACGCCGAGGAACACGGTGAGCACCTCGCCGACATTGGAGGAGAGCAGGTAGCGCAGGAACTTCCTGATGTTGTCGAAGATCACCCGGCCCTGCCGGACGGCCGCGATGATGGTGGCGAAGTTGTCGTCGGCGAGGATCATCCGCGCCGCCTCCTTCGTCACCTCGGTGCCGGTGATGCCCATCGCGACGCCGATATCGGCGGACTTCAGCGCTGGGGCGTCGTTCACGCCGTCGCCCGTCATCGACACAATCTGCCCATCCGACTGCAGTGCGTCGACGAGGCGCAGCTTGTGCTCGGGCGAGACCCGGGCGTACACCGACACCTCGCGGGTGACGGCCCGCAGCTGCTCGGGGTCCAGCGTGTCGAGCTCGGCGCCGGTGAGCGCACGGGCCGACGGCTCGACGATGCCGAGGTCGGCAGCGATCCGCACGGCGGTGGCCGGGTGATCGCCGGTGATCATGATGACGCGGATGCCGGCCCGGTGCGCCTCGGCGATGGCATCCGCGGCCTCGACCCGCGGGGGGTCGATGATCCCGACGACACCCACGTAGATGAGCTCCTGCTCGAGCGACGGGTCGACCTCGGCGGCCGGGTCGACGGCATCCACCGTGCGATAGGCCACGCCCAGGGTGCGGAAGGCCTGTGCGGACAGCGCCTGCACGTCATCCTGTGCCCGCCGGCGCAGCTCGTCGGTGAGCGGCACCGTCGTCTCGCCCACCTGCAGCCGGGTGCAGCGCTCCAGCAGCACGTCGGGGGCGCCCTTGCTGAACAGCACGTGGGCACCGTCCGGCCGCTCCTGGTGCAGCGTCGACATCATCTTGCGTTCCGAGGTGAACGGGATCTCCGCGCGCCGCTCGAACCGGTCCAACCGACTGGCGGTGCCGTCCAGCTTGCGCGCGGCCACGAGGAAAGCAGCCTCGGTCGGGTCGCCCTGGATCTGCCATTCGCCATCGTGCTCGGTGAGTTGGGCGTCGTTGGCGAGTGTTCCCGCGCCGAGCACCAGCTGCACCTCGAAGTGCTGTGCGCCGGAGAGCTGGCCGTCCTCGCCGTACACCGCGCCCTCCGGGCGGTACCCGACGCCAGTGACCTCGGCCTGGCCCGAGGCGGTGACGACCCGTTCGATGGTCATCTCATTCCGGGTCAGCGTGCCCGTTTTGTCGGTGCAGATCACCGAGGCGGAGCCGAGCGCCTCCACCGAGCTGAGCTTCTTCACGACCGCGTTGCGCTTGGCCATCCGCTGCACGCCGATCGCCAGGATCACCGAGAGGATCGCGGGCAGGCCCTCCGGTACCGCGGCCACGGCGAGGGAGACACCGAGCAGCAGCACGACCACGAGATCGGCCGGGTCCGTGATGCCCTGGATCAGGATGACGGTGATCATCACCACCAGCGCGACGATCACGACGATGATGCCGAGCGCCTTGCTGATCAGCTTGATCTCGTTCTGCAGCGGCGTCGGGTCTTCGACGGTCGCGTCGAGCATCTCAGCGATCGCGCCCATCTCGGTCGCCATGGCGACCTCGGTGACGATGGCGCGGCCGACGCCCTGCGCCACCGCGGTGCCTTTGAAGACCATGTCGGTGCGGTCGCCGAGCGGTGCGGGGGCCGCCAGCGTGGCCGGGCTCTTGATGACCGCGGCACTCTCGCCGGTCAGCGACGCCTCCTGCACGCGCAGCGCGCTGGCGAAGAACAGCCGGGCATCCGCCCCGACGGCGTCGCCCTCGCCGAGCACCAGCACGTCGCCGCGCACCAGCTCGCTGGACGGCACGCTCTTGCGCTCGCCACCGCGCAGCACGGTGGATGTCGCGGCGGTCATCTTGCTGAGGGCGGCGACGGCATCCGCGGCCTTCGCCTCCTGGGTGTAGCCGAGAATCGCGTTCAGGATGACGATGGCGGCGATCACGATGGCGTCGACGGGCGCGCCGTGGGCGCCCTCGACGAACCAGGCCACGAGAGAGACCACCACGGCGGCGAGCAGCAGGTAGATCAGCGGGTCTTGGAACTGCGCCAGGACCTTGCGCCACATCGGGACGGGCGGTGTGCCGCGCAGCTCGTTCGGGCCGTCGGCGGCGAGCCGGCGGGCGGCCTCCGCGTCCGACAGGCCGGTCTCCAGATCGACGCCTAACCGGGCCGCGACGATCGCGGCGTCCTGCAGGAACGCGTCATCGGCTGCCCTGGTCATGTCGGTTTCGTTCGGCATCACGACCACGCTTCCGGAGTGAGGGTTCGTCCCAGCAATGGGGCAGCCTGCCCGTGCGAGCCGGCGGGCCACAGCACCACTGTATCTCTGGCGCCATCCGCCGATCGGGCAGTGGGTCAGCCGGCGGCATCCGTTCCGTGCTGCCGCGCCTCGAGGGCCCGCACCGCCTGGGCGTTGAAGCCCTTGACGATGAGCCAGATGCCGAGCGCCAGCTCGAACACCGCGACGAGGAGCGCGGACAGTGCCGCGGCCGGGTCGTGCTGCCCGATAAGACCGGTCATGACGGCGAGGTAGCCGATGAGCAGGGCGCCGGCACCGACGATCCCGATGACGGCGAGAACCCGGGGCACCAGGCGTGACTGGTAGAGCAGGATGCCCAGGATCAGGTCGCAGACGGCCGGCATGAAGCTCTGCCCGAGCAGGAAGATGCGGTCGTAGAGCGCGACGAGGGTGCTGCTCGTGATCAACGCGTCTGCGCCGGCCCCGCCCTGCCGCAGCGTCACCACGGTGAGGATGAACGCGACGCCAACGAAGATGGTGCTGGATTCCAGGATTCGGGCGGCCACGAGGTCCAGCGCGGCCGCCTCATTCTGCTTCTTGAGGATGGGGAACAGCACGACGGCGGTGCCGATGCCGGCGAGGGCGATCGTGATCTCCAGCAGCCCGCCGGTGATTGCCCCGGTGTCTGGGCCAGCCCCCAGCACGTAGTCGGTGCCCTTGACCGGCCCGTACAGGGCGAGGGTCGGGATCGAAATGAAGGTGAGGACGTACAGGATTCCCGCGGTCAGCGAGGTCTTTCTGTACGGTGCGCGAGCCAGGCCGGGTGTGTCCGAAGCTGTCATGCCTTGAGCGTATGCGCGCGGTCGCGCGACGGATAGGGTCGGCTGGCCGCCGGATCCTCATTATCGGAGGTGGCCTGGTCGGGCGGCGGCCATCGCCGGCGTCACATTCAGATTGAGCCGTGGCGGCGCGTCAGCCGCGCCCCCAGAGAGGCGTTGTCGAGAGGTGTTGTCGAGAGGGGCTGTCGAGAGGTGTACTGACAGGGCCTCCCAGCCTCGAAGGGCTTCGCGTAGCGTCGAAATCACGCACACAACGCAAGACAGGGGAATGACGATGCACATCCGCACACTGGGACAAGGACTTGAGGTATCGGCCGTCGGCCTGGGCTGCATGGGCATGTCGCAGAGCTACGGGCCGAACCCTGGAACCCGTGACGACATGATCGGCGTCATCCGCTCGGCGGTCGAGCTCGGAGTCACCTTGTTCGACACCGCAGAGGTCTACGGCCCCTACGTCAACGAGGAACTCGTCGGCGAGGCTCTCGCGCCGCTCCGCGAGCAGGTCGTCATCGCGACCAAGTTCGGCTTCGATATCGAGGGCGGCCAGGGCGGGTTGGACAGCCGGCCGGAGCAGATCCGTCGCGTGGCGGAGGCCTCGCTGAAGCGGCTGCGCACCGACGTGATCGATCTGTTCTACCAGCACCGGGTCGACCCGGCCGTTCCGATCGAAGACGTCGCCGGCGTCGTCGGCGAGCTGGTGCAGGAGGGCAAGGTCAAGCATTTCGGGCTCTCAGAAGCAGGCGCGCAGACCATCCGCCGGGCCCACGCGGTGTTCCCGGTGACCGCGCTGCAGAGCGAGTACTCGCTGTGGACCCGCGACCCAGAGGCCGAGGTGTTGCCCACCCTCGCCGAGCTCGGCATCGGTCTCGTGCCGTTCAGCCCGCTCGGCAAGGGGTTCCTCACCGGAACCGTGGATGCCGGCACGGTCTTCGCCGCGGGCGACGTGCGGGCGACGATCCCGCGGTTCTCTGAGGACAACCGCGCCGCCAACCTGGCCATCGTTGAGCACGTGGCAGCACTCGCCCAGAGCAAGGGCGCCACCCCCGGCCAGATCGCCCTGGCCTGGCTGCTCGCCCAGCAGCCCTGGATCGCGCCGATCCCCGGCACCCGGCGTGCCGCCCGCATCCAGGAGAACGCCGGTTCCACGGCGGTCGCGCTGTCGGCTGATGAGCTGGCGGACCTGGACGCGCTCACGCAACGCCTCGAGGTGCACGGCGCCCGCTACAACGCGCACCACCTCGGACTGGTGGGGCGTTAGCCGTCGGCCAACAGTTTCAGGATTGGGCGCACCACCCGCCGGGTCGGTGCGTCCTCGCTCGTCGCGAGTCGTCGAACGAGGTCCTCCAACTGTGCGCGGGCGCCCGGCCGTTTCAGTGCGATCGCCCGCAGTGCCATGGTTTGCGCCTTGCCGACGAGGGGGCGCGGATCACCGGCGTTCTTCTCGACCAGCGCGAGCGCATCCGTGAAGCGTTGGTCGGCAGCGCTCCTGTCGTGCAGGGCGAGAGCCCACAGCAGCGAGAAACCGGCGCGCTTCGTGAACTCGCGGTCGCTGGCGGCCCACGGCTCGACCATCACCCAGGCATCGGGGGCTTTGTCGAACAGCGTGAAGCAGACAGTGTCGACCAGTGCCCAGCTGTCGAAGTCTGCGCACCACTCGTTCATCTGGGAGACGTCGACCTGGGCGGGGTCGTCGACGTGCGCGGCGATTGTGCGCGCCTCGTAGAGCCCGGAGCCCCAGAGGGCGGCGGCGAGTTCGTGGTCCGGGGCGAGCGGTGCGGCGATGGCCTTCATTCTGGCCATGCCCATTCCGACCGCCCGATCGGTGTGGATGCCGTAGCGGCTGCCGAGTTCGGCGCGAACGTGAGGGTCGCCCTCCTCGTGAAGCTGGTGGAGGAGCGCTGCTGCGCGCCGCTCGGCAGGAACGTCTTGCTCGCTGGCCATGGCATCTCCTTGACGGTGAGGGGAGTCTAACCAGCAGCCGAGCGTGCCCGCGCCGCATGGCACCCTCACCCCGGCCTGGCACGCCACTTACATCACCGACACCCACGGTGGTCACGGCATTCACGGCATTCACGTTGAGCGGTCGGCGCTCGTCTCCGCGGCCGTTCTCGATGTGGTGCGACAAGCCCGCACGGGGTAGGAATGGCTATGGCCACTTTTCGGGAGCTCCACTTCGCCGATACTCCGCTCCTGCTACCCAACGCGTGGGATCTGGGCTCCGCCCTCGCCTTCGCAGATGCGGGATTCGCCGCCATCGGCACCACCAGTTTCGGCGTCGCGGCCAGCGCCGGACGCCCGGACGGGGACGGCTCCGGCCAGGCGGCCACCGCCGTTCTGGCTGCGCAGCTCTGCCGCCTGCCCGTCTACGTGACGGTGGACATCGAGGACGGCTACTCCAACGACCCCGCCGAGGTTGCGGAATTCGTCGCCGAGTTGGCGGAGCTGGGCGTTGCCGGGGTCAACATGGAGGACAGTGTGGCCGGGCATCTGGTGGATGCGGCCGCCTTCGCCGACAAGGTTGCCGCCGTCAAACGGCGCGCCCCCGGCGTCTTCATCAACGCCAGGGTCGACAATTTCTGGTTCGACGAACAGGCCACGGTGGATGCCGTCCTGCTCCGCGCCCGGGCATACGCCGACGCCGGCGCCGACGGCATTTTCGTGCCCGGTGTCGCGGAGGCGGAAGACATCCGGGGCATCACCGCCGGCACCCCTCTGCCCGTCAACGTGCTGGCGCATCCCACCCTGACCGTGGCCCAGCTGGCCGAGCTCGGGGTCAGGCGGGTGAGCTCCGGCTCGCTGCCGTACCGCGCCGCCGTCGACGCGGCGCTCAACAGCGTGGTGGCCCTGCGCGACGGCCGGCAGCCGCCAGCGGCCACGCCCTACTGGCAGATGCAGGGGCGCCTCGCGGCGTTCAGCCGGGGCACCGCGGGCCGACCCTAGACGGCGGTGGGCACGCCGCCGGTCTGCAGGCCCGGGTGGTCGCGTTCCAGCGCCGCGCCCTCCAGGTCGACGTTGGGCAGGATGCGGTCGAGCCAGCGGGGGATCCACCACGCCGAGGCGCCGAGCAGGTGCATCAGGGCCGGCATGAGCAGCATCCGCACCACGAAGGCATCGAGGAGCACGCCGAACGCGAGGCCGAAACCGATCGAGCGGATGATGGTCGACTCAGAGAAGATGAAGCCGCCGAAGACCGAGACCATGATGAGCGCCGCGGCGATCACGACCGACCGGCCGGCGCGGAAGCCCTGGGCGACCGCGAGCCGTGCGGGGGAGCCGTGCACATAGGCCTCCCGCATCCCTGACGCGAGGAACAGCTGGTAGTCCATGGCGAGCCCGAACAGGATGCCGACGAGGATGACCGGCAGGAAGCTCAGGATCGGGCCGGGATTGTGCAGGCCGATCAGATCCGCGCCCCAGCCGAACTGGAACACGGCGACGATCAGCCCGTAGGTCGCGAACAGGGACAGCACGAAGCCGGCGGTCGCGATCAGCGGAACCAGCAGCGAGCGGAACACCAGGATCATGATCAGCAGCGACAGCCCGACGACCACGACGAGGTAGATCGGCAGCACCGCGCTGAGCGCCTCGGAGATATCGATGTTGGTGGCGGCCTGACCGGCCACACCGAGCTCGATGTCGCCGCCGACCGGCGGCATGGCCCGGATGTCTTGCACCAGCTTTTCGGTGGAGGCGCTGTTCGGGCCCTCGGCCGGCAGCACCTGGAAGGCGAGCAGGGTGTTGTCGGAGGAGTTCGCGATGGGGGCGACGGCGACCACGTCGGGTTGTGCCGAGAGCGCCTGGGCGATCTCGACCTGGGTGGCGAGCAGCTCCTCATCCGGGATCGAGGCTGGGAACGTTGCCGTGACCAGCAGCGGCCCGTTGGCGCCGGCCCCGAACTCGTCGCCGACAGTCTGGAAGGCCTGGTAGCTGGTGGAATCGGCCGGCTCGCTCGAGCCGTCCGGGAGCCCGAGTCGCATGGAGAGTGCCGGGATTGCCACGATGAGCAGGGCGACAACGCTGACCAGCACCGTGACGATCGCCCGCACCGTCGACAGGGGCTTCACCGGCTTCGCGGTCTTCACAGGCTTCGCCTCGGTGCTCTGGCCGGAATCCGAACCGGATGCCTGGGCCATCCGCGCCCGGGCCTTGCGGCTCAGCAGGCGGTGGCCGAGCAGGCCGAGGATGGCGGGCGCGAGGGTGATCGCGACCAGCACGGCGACGGCGACGCAGACCGCGCCGACGGTGCCCATCAGGCCGAGGAATGGTACCCCGGTCACGTTGAGGGCGAGCAGGGCCACGATGACCGTCGCCCCGGCGAACACCACAGCGGTGCCGGAGGTGCCGGTGGCGAGCCCGATGGATTCGCGCACGGGCACGCCGCCGATGATCTGTTTGCGGTGTCGGTTGACGATGAACAGCGAGTAGTCGATACCGACGGCGAGGCCGAGCATCACACCGAGAACAGGGGTGACCGAGGCCATGTCGACCACGCCCGAGAAGGCCAACGACGCGGTCACGCCGACGCCGACACCGACGAGGGCGGTGACGATGGGCAGGGCGGCTGCCAGCAGCGAGCCGAGCATCACGATCAGAACGACCGCGGCGAAGACGAGGCCCACCGCCTCGCCGACGCCGAAGATCTGGGGCACGCCCTGGGCGATGTCGGTGCCGAAGCTGACCTCGACGCCGTCGATGGGGGTGCTCTCGAAGTGGTCGATCGTTGCCTGCTTCACCTCTTCGGAGAGTTCCAGGCGGGGCTCGGTGAACGAGACGTTCACGATTGCCGTCGACCCGTCGGCCGACACGACGCCGAGGCCGTCCGACAGGGCCAAGAGCTGGGTGCCGAGATCCAACTTCGCCGCTCCGCTTTCCAGCTCGGCCCGTGAGGTGTCCAGCGTCTTCTGCTGGGCCTGCAGGGCCGCGCGCTGCGCGTCGAGCTGCGCCTGTTGTGCGTCGAGGGCGGCCAGCTGCTCAGCGCCGGCCCCGGCGGCCACGGCCTGGTCACGCGCGGCGGTCAGCTGCTGCTGCGCCTGATCCAGCTGCGCGGTTCCCGCGTCGAGCTGCGCCTGCCCGGCGTCCAGTTGGGCGAGCCCGTTGTCCAACTGGGTGCGACCGTCGGCGATCTTCTGGGCCTGGGCGGCCTGCTGATCGGAGGCGGAGAACGGGTCGATGACGGTTGCGACGCCGTCGAGGTTCTTCGCGCTGCTCGCCGCCTCGGAGATGGCCTGCTTCTGCGCGTCGGTGAACGGGGATCCGTCGGTCGTCTTGTACACGACGGTGCCGGTGCCGCCGGCCGTGGCGGGCAGCTTCTGCGCCAACTCTTCGGTCACTGCGCCGGAGGCCGTTCCCGGGATGTCGAAACTATTGCTCAGTGCGCCACCCAGCGCGAAGAAGGCGCCGACCGCGAGGCCGAGGATCACCACCCAGGCCACGATCACCGCCCATGCGCGGCGTGCAGCGAACGAACCCAGGCGGAACAGAAGTGAAGCCACGCGATCAATCTCCTTCAGACTTTTTGATCATACGCCTCGTCTCGTCTAGTTCCTGCCGTTAGCCTGAGAGTGTGAACCAACACCGAAGCGGTCCCGTCCGCAGCGCGGCGGCACGGGAGGCGGTACTCGCCGCGACAACGCGGCTGTTCCACGAGCAGGGCTACGACAAACTGACGATCGAGGGCATTGCCCGCGAGGCCGGAGTGGGCAAGCAGACCATCTACCGCTGGTGGTCATCGCGCGGAGCGGTGATCGCTGATTGCCTGACCGAGGGCCGGCTCTTCCTCGTCGAATTCGAGGTGCCCAACACCGGGGAGTTGCTGCGCGACATCGAGCACTGGCTGACGACCGTGCTCACGATCCTCGAAGCCCGCAACGGTGGCGAACTGGTGCGCTCCATCGTCGCGGCTGCCGCTGAAGATCCCGCGGTGGGCGACGGGCTGAGCGAGAGCCTGGGCGTCGAGCGCAGCCTCACCGCCCGGTTGGCGGTCGCGGTTCGCGAGGGCCAGCTGCCCGCGGACGCCCCGATCGAACAGATCGGCGATGCCATCTTCGGTGCCATCATCGTGCGCTCCCTCAGCAGGAAGAGCGACAGTGGTGAATCGCTGCGACAGCTCGTCCGCTTCCTCTTCACGCCCACCGGTCGGCAGGGCGGTGCCGAGGCTCCGACGCGGCGCACGTGAACGCGTACCGTCGGGATGAGTGGGACGCGAGCGGGGCGCACCCTTCCACGGTCGTTGCGCCCTATCTCATGTCCACCGGCGTGGGAGCCGGCGACGAGGGCCCATCGCGCGCGATCGCCCCGCCGCACATGCACCCCGACGCAATGCTCGCCTGGTGCTACCGCGGAACGGTGTGGGTGTACCTGCAGGAATCGATGTGGCGTCTCGCACCGGGCCAGGGCGTCTGGATCCCCGCGAATACGGCGCACACCACTCGACAGGAACGCGATTCGACGGGGTGCTACACCTACATCCCCGACGACGCCCTGCTCTCCCCGGTCAGCGCCGTCACGCGGGTGCTGGTTCCGCGCGCGGTGCAGGAGATGCTGCTGCACCTCGGCATCAACGACATGGACGAAGGTCTGCGCGTGCGGATCCAGGCTGTGCTCATCGAGATGCTCCACCAGCCAGCGCCGACCGCGCTGAGCGGGTGGGGCGAGGTTCCGCTGCCGGCAGACGAACGCGTGCGCGCGCTCGTGCAGGCCGTGCTCGCCGACCCGGGCGACACCCGAACATTGGGGGCGATCGTCGCCGCCCACGGGCTCCACGAGCGAACGGTGCTCCGCGTGTTCAGCCAGGAGGTCGGCATGAGCTTTGGGCAATGGCGCACCGGAGTGCGCCTGACCTTGGCGGCACAGCTGATGGTTGACGGCACCCCGGTCGGGGTTGCCGCGCACCGCTGCGGCTACTCCACCACGAGCGCCTTCTCTGCGGCATTCAAGGATCGCTTCGGGATGACGCCGCGCCAGCACGTCGCGCGGGTGCAAGCCGACGCTGCGCACCACCTCTACTGGCGCTGACTCGCGCATCCCGCGCGCCAACTTTCTGGCGATCACATTTCTGGCGATCACACGGCCGCGTGCCGCCGCTCCGTCGAATTTGAGGCGGAATTCGTCTGTTTGGCGACACTTTCGCCGACTTTTCCCGCCTAGCATCGTTCCTTAGGTTAGGTTTACCTAACTTTCAGCCGCGTCGACGCGGCACACTTCCCCCACCCCTTTCTAAGGAGAACCATGCCGCACGCCCCTGCGCGCCCGAAGGCAGCTCGACTCTCAGCTCTGGCCGCCGTCGCCCTCACCGCCATCCTCGCCCTGTCCGGGTGCGCCCCAACCGCAGACGCCGTGCCGTCCTCCGGTGACTCCGGCACCGGTGTCGTCATCGAACACGCCCACGGCTCCACTCTCATCCCGAAGAAGCCGGAGCGCATCGTCGCTCTCAGTTGGATGACGCCCGATATCGTCGCCGCGCTGGGCGTCAACCCGGTTGGCGTCGAGAAGGTGTGGGGCGCTGGCGACAGCGGATTCCAGCCGTGGTTCGAGGAGTTCGTCACGACCGAGTACGGCTCGACCCCCGAGATCATCCCGTACGCAGAAGAGGGCCCCAACTTCGAGGCGATTAAAGCGCTCAAGCCCGACCTCATCCTGGGACTGTACTCCGGGATCACAGACATCGAATACGAGCGGCTGAGCGAGATCGCCCCGACCGTCCCCTACATCGAGGGCCCGTGGAATCCCAGCACCTGGGAGGACATGACGCGCACGGTGGGCAAGGCGATGTGGGAGGACGACAAGGCCGAGCAGCTCATCAGTGAGACGGAGCAGATGGTCAGCTCGCTCGCCGATGAGCACCCGGAGTTCGACGGCAAGACATTCGTCTGGGGCCTGACCTTGAACGAGGGCGGAACGGAGCTCGGCGTCTACCTGGAGTACGACGCACGCGTGCGCATCACCGAAGCGCTGGGGTTCACATCCACTCCCGCAATGGATCAGTTCCTCTCCACCGCCGAGGGCGACAACTGGTACACCGGCGTCAGCCTGGAGAACCTCTACGACGTGCAGGCCGACCTCTTCGCGGCGTGGGGGAGCAGCGCCGCCGAGGGCGAGTACACCGTGCAGAACAAGGTGGTGTCACGTTGGGAGCCGATCGCGGCGGACTCCTACGTCATTTACGCGGATGACGCGCAGGCCTCTGCCATCAGTGCGCCGACCGTGCTCTCGCTCAAGTACGTGCTGCCGAAGTACGTCGATGACCTCGCCGCCGCCCTGCAGGGCACGCCGACGATCTCGGGCAAGTGATCAGAGAGGTGTCAGCATCGGGCTCGCTCCTGGCGCAGCCGGCAACGGGTGGCGGTGCCGACGCCTCGAACATCGGTGGGGGAGGCCGTCGTTCTCTCGGCGGTCTTCCCCAGCACACCCGGTCGCGTCTGCTCGGGCTCCTCGCCGCCGGTGTGGTGCTGGTGCTTGCCGCGATCGCCTCGCTGGCGATCGGGGCCCGTGCCATCGACCCGATGACGGTTCTCGCCGCGCTCGGCTCGTACGACGACGCGAATCCACTGCACATGATGGTCCTCGAGCTTCGTGTGCCCCGCACCATCCTCGGAATCGCGGTCGGGGCCGCCCTGGCGGTGTGCGGCGCGCTCATCCAAGCGTTCACACGCAACCCCCTGGCCGACCCGGGGATCCTCGGGGTGAACGCGGGCGCCTCCTTCGCCGTCACCTTCGCGGTCGGCGTTCTCGGCCTCACCACCCCCGGCTCGTACGTGCCGTTCGCGCTTTTCGGCGCGCTGGCCCTGACGCTTCTGGTCTACGGGCTCGGCTCGTTCGGAGCTTCGGGCGCCACGCCCATGAAGCTCACCCTCGCCGGGGTCGCCCTCGGCGCTGCGTTCACCGGGTTCACCACCGCGATCGTGTTGCAGAACCACGGCACCCTCGACGTGATGCGGTTCTGGGGAGTCGGCTCCATCGGCGGGCGCACCCTGGACCAGCTCACCTGGGCGATTCCCCTCATCTCGGCCGGACTCCTCGTCGGCCTCGTGTGTGCCCGATCGCTGAACGCCCTCGCCCTCGGCGACGACCTGGCGCAGGCGCTCGGCGCGCGGGTCGGGGTCACCCGGATGCTGGTGGTGATTGCGGTCACGCTCCTGGCCGGAACCAGCGTCGCGGCCGCGGGCCCCATTGCCTTCGTTGGCATCATGATCCCTCACATGGTCCGCTGGTTCACCGGCCCAGACCAACGGTGGGTGCTCGCATACTCGATGGTTGTCGGCCCCACCTTCCTGCTTCTGGCCGACATCCTGGGCCGAGTCGCCCTCCCCAACGGCGAGCTCCGCGTCGGCATCGTCACCGGAATCCTGGGCGCCCCGGTGCTCGTCGCCCTGGTGCGCCGCAAGCAGGCGAGCGGACTGTGAGCGTGCAGCAGCAGCAATCAGTCGATTTCGGGCGCCAGCACGTGCGGATCGACAACGCGCGCATCGCCACGCTCATCCCGACTCGCTCACTCGTGGTCTGCGCCGTGTTGCTCGTCGTGATCCTCGCGGCCGGGCTCACCTCCATGACCATCGGGGCCTACAGCATCAGCCTCGAATCCGTGCTGCGCGCCCTCTTCGACCCCGCATCCGACCCAGATGCTCGCCAGGTCGTGTTCGATTGGCGTCTGCCCCGCGTGCTGTTCGCCGTGCTCTGCGGGATGGCGCTCGCGCTCTCCGGCGGGATCTTCCAATCGCTCACCCGAAACCCGCTCGGCTCCCCAGACATCATCGGTTTCGGGATCGGTGCCCAATTCGGCGTCACGCTCACCATGGTCGTGCTCGAGCTGAACACCTACATGTTCAAGGCGGCCGGTGCCCTCATCGGCGGTCTGATCACCGCTCTGCTGGTGTACGCGTTGGCGACGACGAAGACCATGTCCTCCTTTCGGTTGATCATCGTGGGCATCGGCGTCTCGGCGGGACTCGGCTCCCTCACCTCGTGGATCCTCATTTCGGTCAGCGTCGAGAAGGCAATGATGGCGGCCACCTGGGGTGCCGGGTCGCTGGCCTCGCTCGGTTTCGACCAGCTCATTCCCGCCACCCTCGTCTTCGCGGTCGTGATGGTCGCCGCCCTGCCGTTGAACCGCACCCTTCCCGTGCTGGAGATGGGCGACGACGCGGCGACGGCGCTGGGAATCAGACCGGGGCGAACGCGGCTGGCCGCTCTGGTTCTGGGGGTTGCGTTGATCGCCCTCGTCACCGCCGCAGCCGGACCGATCTCATTCATCGCCCTGGCGGCACCTCAGATCTGTCAGCGTCTGACCCGGTCCAACACCCCCATGAGCACGCTGCCGGTGATGCTCACCGGTGCAGCCCTGGTGGTGGTCTCCGACATGGCAGCCCAACTGTTGATGGTGCCGGTCGGCGTCGTGACCGTCTCCGTTGGCGGACTCTATCTGGCCTGGCTGCTGGCCGCACAGTACGCACAACGCGCATGAAAGGAACAACCATGACCGCTTCGCTTCTCGCTCGCGACGTGACCTTGGGTTACGGAGACACCCGCATCATCTCGGACCTGACACTGGAGGTGCCCGACAAATCCTTCACGATCATCATCGGGCCCAATGCCTGCGGCAAGTCGACGTTGCTGCGCGGCTTCGCGCGTCTCCTACGCCCGAGCACCGGCACCGTCATCCTTGACGGAGACGAGCTGCGCTCCCTCAAACCGAAGGAGCTCGCACGGAGGCTGGGGCTGCTTCCGCAGTCCTCGATCGCCCCGGACGGAATCACTGTCGCTGAGCTCGTCGGTCGTGGCCGCTTTCCGCACCAGAGCGCGATGCGCACCTGGAGCCGCAGCGACGAGCGCAGCGTGCTGGACGCCATGGCGGCGACGGGCATCACCGAATTGTCCCGGCGCCTCGTCGACGAGCTCTCCGGCGGCCAGCGACAACGGGTCTGGGTGGCGATGGCGCTTGCGCAGCAGACCGAGCACCTCCTGCTCGATGAGCCGACGACGTTCCTCGACATCGCCCACCAGATCGACCTGCTCGAACTCTTTGCCGATCTGAATCGCGGGGGCACCACCCTCGTCGCGGTGTTGCACGATCTGAACCATGCTGCCCGCTACGCCAGCCATCTCGTTGCAATGCGCGATGGCGTGATCGTCGCACAGGGGCACCCGCGCGAGATCATCACGGCCGAGCTCGTCGAGGCCGTCTACGACCTGCCCTGCCGAGTGATCACCGACCCTGTCACCGGCACGCCGCTGGTGCTGCCGCTCGGCCGGCGGAGCTCGTGACCGTCGCGCCGCGCCAGCTGTTCTCGATCGCGCTGTTCGCCGGGAACCGTGGCCCCGCCCTGGCCGCAGCGACCGGCCTGCTCGTGCTGCACGCCCTCGCGGAGGCCGCTGTCCCTGTGCTGATCGGGGCCACGATCGATCGCGCACTGCTGCCCGCGGATCCGGGGGCGCTCGGCCTCTGGCTCGGCGCCCTGATCGGGGTCTTCCTCATTCTGACGACCAGCTACCAGGCGGCGTCTCGGCTGATGGTGTCGGTCTACGGCCGCGGCGAACAGGCTGTGCGCCAACTCGTGCTCTCCCGCATCCTGCGCCCTCGGCTCTCTGCGCAGGTGCTCTCGCCGGGTGAGGCGCTCATCCATGCCACCTCCGACACCTCGCGGGTTGCCGGGATCGCCTGGTCGATTGCGCAGCAGTGCGCCACGCTGGCGGGGCTCGCCGGTGCGGCTCTGGCGATGCTGGTGATCTCGCCGACCGCCACACTCGTCGTGTTCGCCTCCGCGATCACGATGATGGTCGTCATGCACGCCGTCTCGCGGCCGTTGGAGCGTCGCGGCCTCGCCGAGCAGGCCGCGGCGACGGAGGCGGGCGCTGTCGCCGCCGACTTCATGAGCGGATACCGCGTGCTCGTCGGCATGGGAGCGCGGGGAGAGGCCGTTCGCCGCTACGTCGCCGCCAGCGACCGGTCGCGAATCGCGGCCTCCGCCGCAGGGCGATCCCTGGCCGGCTACGAGGCCGTGAGCGCCATGCTGGCCGCGCTCACCACGAGCGGGCTCGCAGCGCTCGCGGCGTGGTTCGCGCTGGAGGGCCAGATCAGCGTCGGCGAGCTCATCACGGTGCTGGGGCTGGCCCAGTTCATGAGCGGATCCCTCGCCTATGCTGGCTCCTTCCCGTCGAACTGGGCTCACAAGTTGGCCTCCGCCCGGCGGCTCGCGCAGGTGATCAACGCCGACGATCTTCTGGCCGCACCCGGCAGCGGCGAAACAGTGGCTCGCTCCCACGACGTCGTCCTCGCCTTCCGCGCCGGTGCCGGTGACGTCGAGGTTCGGCGCGGCGAGATGCTCGGCATCCAGCCAGCGGACAGCGCCGCGGCGCGAGCGCTGTCGAGGTTTCTGGGGATGCGGGCACCCTCCGAACGCGGCATGGTGAGCGTGCGTATCGATGGGGCGCATCGCGATCAGAGCGATCTCGACCCGGTGGAGTACAGACGACGCGTGGTGGCGCTGCCCCACCGTCACACCATCATGAGCGGCACACTCCGCGAAGCGGTGTGTGGCCAGGAGCCGAGCACCGACCCGCAGTGCGGGCTTGTCGAGATCGCGGCCCTGCACGACGCGATCGCCGAGCTCGGCGGGTGGGACGCCCAACTCGGCGAGGCGGGCAGGCGGCTCTCCGGAGGGCAGCGGCAACGGATCGCCCTCGCGCGAGGATTGCACTCCGGCGCGGAGATTCTGGTTCTGGACGAGCCGACGTCGGCGGTCGACACCATCACCGAGACCCAGATCGCGCTTGCTCTGGCGCGACGGGACGCGACGACCGTCGTGATCAGCTCCTCGCCGGTGCTCCTCGCGGCCTGCGACCGAGTCATCGAACTTTCCGCCCCCGAATCGAGGTTCGGGCATGGCTGAGACCTCGGCACACCCGCTCCTCCCGATCGCGACGGGCAGAGAGGTGCGTGCGGTCGTTGGCCAGCTGCTGCGCCTGCATCGACGCAGAACGGCGGCCGTCGCCGCACTGTTCTTCGTGGCATCCGCCCTGGGACTCGCGCTGCCCGCGTGCCTCGGCCGGATCGTCGATGCCGTCACGTCCGACGCCGGGCCGCTGGCGGCTGCGGCCTGGGTCGCCGGTGCTGCACTCGGTGCCCTCGGCGCCGCGCTGGTGTCGATGTGGGGTGCGCGCATTTTGACGGGGGTGGTGCAAGACGCCCTCGCCAGCCTGCGCCAAGACGTGTTCGCCTCCGCCATGCGCCTGCCCGTCGGCACCGTCGATGACGGCGAGAGCGCCGACCTGCTCTCCCGCGTCACCGGCGACGTGGACGCCGTGGCCGAGGCGGGCGGAAGCGTCGTGCCGACGTTCCTGTCGGCCACCTTCGCGATCGTGGTCTCGGTGCTGGCGCTCACCGCGCTCAACCCCTGGCTTGCGCTCGCCGGGATCGCCTGCGCCCCCTTCTACATCATCGGCAGCCGGGCATTTCTGCGGCGTTCGCGGATCGTGTTCCGGGAGGTGCGCGCCCGGGAGGCGGCGCGGAGCCAGGCGGTTCTCGAAGCGGTCGAGGGCAGGGAGACCCTGACGGCGCTCAACGAGCAAGACCAGGCGCTCGCACGGGTTCAGAGCCGTGCCGAGGAATCGATTCGGGTGCAGATCGAGGGCGTTCGCGTCAGCAATCGACTCTTCCGCTGGATCAATGGGGGCGAGGCAGTCGGCCTCGCCGCGATCCTCTCGACCGGGTTCGTCCTGCTCGCGAGCGATGCCATCAGCGTCGGCATGGTCACCACGGCCGCCCTGGTCTTCCACCGCCTCTTCGACCCGGTCGGTCAGCTGATCTTCGGCCTCGACGACATCCAACGCGCGACCATCGGGCTCGCGCGCCTGGTGGGCGTCATCTCGCTCGCCCCGCCCCCGACGGACTCGGAGGAGCCCGTGGGCGTGCCCGCGGAGCAGAGCGGGATCGAGCTCCGCGAGGTCAGCTTCAGCTATCCAACGACCGGCCGCGGGATCAGCGCGGTCACGCTGCGCGTGGAGCCGCAGACCACCCTGGCGTGCGTGGGAGCATCGGGCTCGGGCAAGAGCACGTTGGCGCGGCTCATCGCGGGGCACTACGCGCCGTCGTCCGGCAGCCTGCGCCTCGACCACCCGCGCACGCCGCCCTATTACATCTCGCAGGAGCTACACCAGTTCAGGGGCGGTGTCGCCGACAACATGCGATTGGCGGTGCCCGACGCGAGCGATGAGCAGATTGTGGCGGCGCTCCTGTCGGTCGGCGCCGGCTGGGCGGTGCCGTCTCTCGCGCTGATCGGCGCACAGGGAACAGCCACGCCGCTGGACGAGGGGCGGATCCAGCAGCTGGCCGTCGCCAGAGCGTTGCTGGCCGACCCTGCCGTCGTGATTCTGGACGAAGCGACAGCCGACGTCGGGCTGCACCACCGGGAGGCGGTCGAAGACGCGATCGTGGCGCTGCGGCAGGGTCGAACCGCCGTCGTGATTGCGCACCGACTTCATCAGGCATCCACCGCAGATCAGATCGCCGTCTTCGACGACGGAGAGCTGATTCAATGCGGCACCCACACCGAGCTCGTCGCGCGTGGCGGCCAGTACCAGCGCTTGTGGGCGGCCCAGCTGGGCACAGAACAAGCGAGACAAAGCGAGCAGGCCGACCCCGGCCAGCACTCCCAAGAGAGGACCCCATGAAAATCCACCGTGGCATCGTCTGCAGGACGATCCCGCTCACTCCCGTGCTCCGTCGGGTGACACTCGGCGGGGCCGGCGTCACCGACTTCCTCAGCACCGGCATCGGCGACGAGTACGTGCGGGTGTTCTTCCCGCACGGCGACGACCCGACGGATGTCTCACTGCCGGTGCCGGACGGGGACTGGTGGGCATCGCCGGAGGGAGCGCCAACAGCCCCGATGCGCACCTACACGATCAGCGGGGTGCGCCCAGACGTGGGCGAAGTCGACATCGACTTCGTGCTCCACAGCGCCGGTATCGCCGGCCCGTGGGCGGCGGCCGCTGAGCCGGGGCACGTGATCGGCCTGAACTCGCCGACCGGGCTGTACGCGCCCCCGCCGCAGACCAGCTGGCAGGTGCTCGTGACCGATCTCACCGGGCTCCCCGCTGTCGCGCGCATCGCAACACGGGTGGCCGAGGGCATCCGCACGCGCATCGTTGTCGAGATCACCGACGAGAGCGACCGGATTGCCATCGCCAGCGGCGAGGGCGTCGAGATCACGTGGGTGCTCGGCGGCAACGGCACCGGGCCGAGCACGCTGGGCCGCATCGTGCGCAGCATCGTCGACGAGCGGCTCCCGCTGGACGAGGGGTACGTCTGGGTCGCCGGGGAGACCGTGGCGCTCCGCGACGTGCGCAAATACCTGCGCAAAGAGCTGGGCTTGCCCGCCGCGCAGTTCAAGGTGGTCTGCTACTGGAGCCCGATCGAGAACTGGGATTCGAAGTACGCCGCGCTGCCGCCGGAGGTTCAGCGCGAGCTCGATGCGATCTGGTCGGACGCGCGCGACGACGAGCCTGAAGACACCCAGCTCCGTTTCGAGTCGCGCCTGGACCAGCTCGGACTCTGACGGCGGGGGCTGCAGGGGCGGGAGAGCACCGCCCTCCCGCGCGTTCGGGCCGGCTAACCCGTGATCTTGAAGAGCGAGCCCGCCGTCGTGCGGTTCGCCGCGAACAGGGCGGGCGCCGCGCCATCGCCCGTCACCAGATCGGCCAGGATGCGCCCGACAACCGGCACGAACTTGAAGCCGTGGCCAGAGAAGCCCGCCCCGACGACGATGGGCCCGATCCGGTCGAGCACGAAGTTCTCGTCGGCGGTCAGCGTGTAGGTGCAGCTGACGTCGACGAGCGAGTCGGCGTCGACGCCGGGCAGCCAGTCCCGCGCGTAGCGCTGCAGGGCGGCGAGTTGGCCGGGTTCCGGCGTGAACGTCCGGGCATCCGGGTCGGTCAGCGGCCCGACGGCGTGCCAGCCGGCCTTCACGCCCTCGCCGGGGGTGAGCATGCCGTAGATCGCAGAGCACCAGTAGTCGTAACCGGGGTCGCCGGGCGTGAAGCGGTGGTTGAAGCCGGGCCAGACCGCCTCGGTGTCGGCCACTGCGAAGTGGGCCGGCTGCTCCTGGGTGACGCTGAGACGCGGCAGGCCAATGACGCCGTCGAGCAGTTTGCTTGTCCAGGCGCCCGCGGTGACGACGAGGGTGCGCGCGTGCAGCACCTCGATGCCGTCGGCCGTCTGCACCTCCACGACGACATCGTCATCGCCCAGCACGCGGATCGACAGCACCCGGCTGCGGTGGCGCACGATCGCGCCCCGCTCGGCCGCGAGCCGCTGCAGCGCGGGGAGCGTGGCATCCGCGTTGAGCTGGCCGCCTTGCGGTGTGTACAGCACCTGGCTGTCGAAACGGATGCCGCCCCACCGCTCGTGCGCCTCCTCCAGCGGCAGGAACTCCGACTCGAGCCCGGCCGCGCTGAGTGCCGCGTGCACGCCGGGGTAGCTCCGGTCGGGGCCGTGGTTCACGACGCCGGTGTGGGCGAAGAGCTTCTCGCCACTCTGCTGTTCGATCTCGTCCCAGAGCGGGAGCGCCTCGGTGAGCATGTCGAGGTAGGTGGTGTTCGCGTAGCCGAGGCTGAAGTTGCGAGTGGCCCCGTGCGATGCGCCGAAGTGGTGCCCGGGATCGAAACGCTCGAGCAGGGTCACGGCGCGGCCGCGCTGGGCGAGCGCCCAGGCCGTCGCCGATCCCATCGCGCCGCCGCCGAGCACGATCGTGTCGAGTCGTTCCGTCATGGTGTGGGTCCTGTCGTCGTGGTCATGCTCGGGTGTGCGGCGTGGTCATGCTCAAGTGTGCTGCGTGGTCATGCTCGGGTGTGCGGCGTGGTCATGCTCAAGTGTGCGGCGGGAGCCGTGACATGCGGTTCGCGCAACCCCATCGAATTTACCGCGGGAACGGGGTGATGACGGAGAGTGTTTAGAAGACCCTGACAGCCCTATCGCTCAGCCGAATCGAGACATATCGTTGAGTATCGTTCACGTTTCACGGAGGAGGTCATCATGGGTGGATCATTCCCGGCCGGCGGATTCGGCGGCGGCAATCCCGGCGACGGTATCTGGCAGGTGATGGAGCAATTGCGCTCGACGTTCGAGAAGCGCGCCGGCTCACGTGTGGGGCGCGGAGACGTGCGGGCGGCGGTATTGGCGCTGCTCGCCGAGCAGCCCATGCACGGCTACCAGATCATCCGTGAGGTCGAGGATCGCAGCGGCGGCAGCTGGAAGCCCAGCGCCGGCTCTGTGTACCCGACGCTGCAGCTGCTCTCGGATGAGGGGCTCATCGCCGCGGAGGAGGCGAACGGCCGCAAGATCTACGCACTCACCGAGGCGGGGCGGGCCGAGGCCGACGCCGCTGGGGCATCTGCGCCGTGGGGCGCGACGGGGTCGACGGACGCCCCCGGGTTCGGCGCCCTGCCCAAGGCGGGTGTCGAACTCGCCCAGGCAGCAGCCCAAGTGGGCCGCACCGGCACTCCGGAGCAGGTGCAGCAGGCGGTCACCGTGCTCGTCGAGGCCCGCCGCCGGCTCTACTCGATCCTCGCGCAGGACTGACGAGGGTGGCGTCGGATCGGCACGGCGGGGGCGGACCAGTGCCCGGCGCCGGGGACACCCGTGCCCGCTACCGCCGCATCCTGCGTTTCGCCGGCTGGAACCTCTCGGTGACGTGGTGGTACGAGCTGCTGCTGCCGCGCATCGGGCTCGCCCGCATCGCCGAGCGCACGCGGGCGAAGCGGATGACGCGGTTTGCGCAACGCTTCCATGTGCTCGCGGTGGAACTCGGCGGCCTGATGATCAAGGTCGGCCAGTTCATGTCGTCACGGTTGGACGTGCTGCCGCCCGAGATCACGAGCGAGCTGGAGGGGTTGCAGGACGAGGTGCCCCCTGTGGCCTTCCCGGCGATCCGCGCGCTCGCCGAGGCGGAGCTGGGCGTGCAATTGGAGCGGGCATTCACGTCGATCGACGAGGTGCCGGTGGCGGCGGCATCCCTCGGCCAAGCCCACCGGGCCCGGCTCGCCGAGCTCGATGCCGCCGAGACGGGCCTCGACCGCGTCGTGATCAAGGTACAGCGGCCGGGGATCGACCAGATCGTCGACGTCGACCTGGCGGCGCTGCGCAAGGTGGGCGGCTGGCTCAGCCGGGTGCGGCTGGTGTCTGACCGGGTCGACATGCCCGCACTGGTCGAGGAATTCGCGGCGACGAGCCTCGAGGAGATCGACTACCTGCACGAGGCCACCAGCGCCGAGCGTTTCGCCGCGGACTTCGCGGGCGACGACCGGGTGGCTGTGCCCGCCGTGGTGTGGGAGCGCACGACCCGCCGCGTGCTGACTCTGGAAGACGTCACGGCGATCAAGATCACGGATGCCGAGGCGCTGCGCGCGGCCGGCATCGACCCGGCCGAGGTGGCCCCGGTGTTCGCGGCGGTCATGTTCGACCAGCTGTTCACCAACGGCTTCTTCCACGCCGACCCGCACCCGGGCAATATCTTCGTCACCCCGGCGCTCGACGGGGCCGGCGGGCGGCCGTGGAAGCTGACCTTCATCGACTTCGGCATGATGGGGGAGGTCTCGGCGGGAACGCGCCGCGGCCTGCGGAAGCTGCTCGTGGCGGCCGCCTCCCGCGACGGAAAGGGCCTGGTGGAGGCGATCCGCGACGTGGGGGTGCTGGTGCCGTCCGTCGAGACGTCCGAGCTGGAGCACGCCATGATCCAGCTCTTCGCCCGGTTCGGCGGCATGGGCTTCGCCGAGCTGCGCGAGGTGGACCCGCGGGAGTTCCGCGACTTCGCCGTGCAGTTCGGGGATGTGGTGCGCTCGCTGCCGTTCCAACTGCCGGAACACTTCCTGCTCATCATCCGGGCGATGTCGCTGACCTCCGGGGTCTGCAGCGCCCTGGACCCCGACTTCAACCTGTGGGACTCGATCGAGCCCTACGCGGCTCAGCTGTTACGGGACGAGCGCGGCAACGTGGTGAAGGACTTCGCGCAGCAGGCGCTCGACGTCGCGGGTGTGGCCTGGCGCCTGCCGAAACGCGTGGACGGGCTCATCACCCGGATCGAGGACGGCTCGGTCGCCGTGCAGAACCCGCGCCTTGAACGGCGGGTGGCCCGGCTGGAGCGCACCGCGCGGCGCGTGCTGTCTGCGATCCTGTTCGGCTCGCTGCTCATCACCGGTGCAGTGCTGCGCGCGGACGATGTGGTGCTCGGCACGGTGCTGATGATCGTGTCTCTCCTGCCGCTGCTGCACGCGTTGTTCTCGGGTGGCCGCGGCCGCTGAGGTGCGGCCGCCCAGGCGCCGCCCTCACCGGCAGGGTTCGACCCGGTGCTGGATGCGTGCCTGGCCGAGTTCTCACCGACACGGTCGATCGCACGCCGCCGCTGCTGGACCCGACGCAACGGCATCCGAGCGCCGCGCTCCGCCGCTGGATCCTCTACCCCGACGACGCACCTTTCTAACGCGCAATCGAACACGCCGCTGGAATCGGGCAGGATTCGAGAAGCGCGCCCGGGTAGCGAGCCGTAACGTGTTCCTAGGCCGCAACGGCTACCGAACAGAACTCATCGCAGAAGGAGCATCACATGGCTGAGAAAACCGCAGGACTCTCCGCTGACGAGCGCGAGGCCGTCAAGAACCGCGCCGCAGAGCTGCGCGCGGAGGCGAAGGCAGGCAAGACGCGCGCCGCGGGGGAGCAGGCCATCCGCGAGGCGATCGCGGCACTGCCGAACGAGGACCGCGCCCTCGCCGAGGGGATCGACCGGATCGTCACCGAGGTCGCGCCACACCTGTTCCCGAAGACCTGGTACGGCTTCCCGTCGTACGCCGACGCGGACGGCAAGGTCGTCGTGTTCTTCAAGCCGGCCTCAAAGTTCACCAGCCGCTACGCGACCCTCGGCTTCGAGGAGTCGGCTCAACTCGATGACGGAGATCTCTGGGTCACCTCTTTTGCCGTGCTCGCGCTGACGCCGAAGACGGAGAAGACGATCACCGAGTACGTCCGCAAGGCAGCAGGCGTCAGCTAAGAGCGCTCAGCGGGGCGCGGGCGCCGGCCGCCCGTCCCCGGCATGGACGGCATCCGGCAGAATCGTCGCCAGCCAGTGCTCGGCTTCGCGTTGCGAGCGCAGCCGCACGATCACCAGCTGCGGGTGCAAGCCCTCGAGTTCGGGAATGCTCTGGCGATATCTTCGCCTGGTCGAGATCGCCCAGCGGATGATGTGCTCCGGATCGGTGAAGATCGTCCACAGCGGCGGTTCGACGTTGCCGTTCCACAGCGGTTCGCGCCGTGCCCGTCGCGTGATCGTGCGGCGCACGACACGGGGAAGCGTCACCCGTGCGAACGGGAGGTCGAGCCAGACGAGCAGGTCGGCGCGCTCGCTCAGGATCGGGCGGGCGGCGTCGTACTGCCACTCGGTCGTCCAGGACTCCGTCGCCGTGAAGGTGAGGACGTCGTCAAGGAACTCGGGCCGGGGCACCCAGTCGGGGCCGTGGAAGAGGGCGTCGATCTCGGTGTGCGTGCCGCCGGTGACGACGGCGATGCGCGCGGCGAGCGTCGTCTTTCCCGTGCCGGAGACCCCTGCCACGGCGACTCGGCGGGGGCGATGGGGGAGGGCGTCGGCCGCGGAGAGCATCGGACCAGTGTAGTCAGCGAGCGAATCTGCAGAGGTCGGGGACGCGTTCGCGCTGCCGCGCGTTGGGGCACGGGAGATGTCAGGGTCAGCACTGAACCTCGCCGTGCTGCGCTGGCGGGGGTGCGATCGCCGTTCGATACTGGTCCCAGTGCGTGCAGCAACAGAAACTCCCGGGTGGAGGGGCGAAGAGCATGGTGAACTATTCCTCGGCGTACCGCCGTTATGGGCGACGTGTCACCCCCTGGGAACGGTACGCGCAGGTGTCGGGCACGGCGGTTGCCGAGGTCTTCCAGCAGGAGCTGGAGGGTCGCGCCGAGCCTCCGGGCCGGGCCCTTGACCTGGGCTGCGGCCGCGGAACGTACACGCCTGAGCTGGCACGGCTGGGCTGGGATGCCGTGGGCGTCGACGCCGCGCCCGAGGCGATCGCCGGTGCGCAGCGACGTGGCGATGCCGGCATCCGCTACGTCATCGGTGATGTCACAGAACTTGAGGAGGCGGGCCTCGGCAGATTCGACCTGTTCGTCGACATCGGCTGCTTCCAGGGGTTGGGCGCCGAGCAGCGCGAGGCCATGGGGTGCAGCGTCACAGCGCTCGCGAACCCGGGCGCGACGCTGCTCATGTTCGCCTTCGGATGGACGCGGTTCCGGTCGATGATCGAGGGGGTTTCACGCGACGAGATAGAGGACGCCCTCCCCGGGTGGGAGATGCTGGCGGCCTGGCCGGCGCCGACGGCCGGCCTGGGGTGGCCGATGGACCGCACCTCCCCACAGTGGTACCGGCTGGGGCTGCGCGCCAGCTGACCGACGAGCAGTGGCCCTCAGCTGGGTAGCATCGGATCATGCCCACCATGCAGCCGTTGCGCGCAGATCACGCCTCGGAAATCCTCGCCTTCGAACGGGAGAACCGCTCCTACTTCGCCGCATCGGTGCCGGACCGCGGGGAGGCCTACTTCGATGCGTTCGCCGACAGGCACGACGCGTTGCTGGCGGAGCACGCTGCCGGTGTCGGCGCCTACTACGTGCTGATCGCGGATGACGGCACGATCCTGGGGCGCTTCAACCTCGTCTTCGTCGATGCTGACAGCGCAGAGCTGGGGTACCGTGTCGCCGAGCGCGCTGCCGGCCGCGGCGTGGCCAGCGCAGCCGTGCGCGAGATCTGCCTGCTGGCGGCGGCCTCACACGGCATCCGTGCGTTGCGGGCGGTAACCGCCGACGGGAATCTCGCATCCCAGAAGGTGCTGGCGAACGCCGGTTTCGTTCCGGCAGGCCCCGCGGAGCCGGCGAGTCTCGGCGGTCAGCCGGGCACCTGGTATGAGCTCGAGCTTCCCCTCGGCTGACCACCTGGGGCGGGCGTCGGGCGCCCACGCACGGTCAGGCTGGTCGCCCCGGACCCGGTGATGCCCGGCATGGCTTGGCGCCGAGAAAGCCACGTGCCCGCCGCCGGGGGAGGCCGCGGGCACGCGGAACGCGGCGCGCGAGGTTTACGGGGTGGCTGCCGGGGTCGCTGCGTACTCGGCGACGTCGATGCCGGATGCCGACGCGCCAGCGGGAGCATCGGGCAGCTCAG
This sequence comes from Microterricola viridarii, assembly GCF_001542775.1. GTDB lineage: Bacteria > Actinomycetota > Actinomycetes > Actinomycetales > Microbacteriaceae > Microterricola > Microterricola viridarii_A. The sequence goes on along the minus strand of NZ_CP014145.1, from coordinate 1,749,361 downwards.
ACAGGAACCGCGCCGTGTCCCTGGCGATCTCTTTCGACAGCGTGTGGTGCAGGTAGTGCCCGCCGTCGAGGAAGATGACCTCGCCGTTGTCGACGCTCGCCGCCTGCTTCTCGTGCAGTTCGGCCCACGTGGGAATGTCGGGGCTGTCGGCCTGCGCGAAGAGCAGCACAGGCAGGTCATGCGGGAATGTGGTGCCGAGGGCGGCGCCGAAGTTGGATCCGATGTGCTCCGCCTCGCTCAGGTATGTGGGGGAGAGCGAGTTCTGGGAGGAGAGGACCAACATCTGCCCCTTGGTCTCCTCGTCAAAGGGAAGGCCGTCGTAGGGGTCGTTGAGCGAGTTCAGCACGCGCAGGAGTCCGAGCGTCTGGAGGGCATTGATCGTGTTGAGGGGGAGCTCTTCGTCCATGCCCGGCTGCTCGGGAACGCTGCTGTCGATCCCCACGAACGCGGTGACCTCATCGCGGTAGGTGTTCGCGTAGGCGATGCCGTAGATGCCAGCGATGGAGTGGCCCATCAGGGTGTATCGGTCGATGTCGAGCGTCTGCAGCGCCTCGTGCACCTCGCTCACGATGTTCTCGGTGGTGCGGGCCTTCTCGGTCTGGTCGCTCAGGCCGTAGCCGAACGGCTCGACCGCGACCACACGATAGCTCGACTCGAGCTCGGTGATCAGGGGCTGGAAGTCCAGAGCGGGGGCCGCCGTGCCGAAGCCGGGCAGCAGCACGATCGTCTCCTCGCCCTCACCGCTGATCAGCACGTTCATCTGTTTGCCGTCGACGGGCACGAGCTGGCCGTAGCGGGGCAGGTTCTGCGCCTCGTTGCTCGTCGCGACGGCGTTCACGATGGTTGTCGTGGCCAGTGTGAGCGCGACGACGCCGACGATCGCACCGATCGTGATGAGAGGGACTTTGATGATTTTCTTCATTTTCTTCCAATTTTTGGGTGGGAAAAGGCACCGGTGGGGGCCTCGTGGGCTCACCGGCAGGGAGGGAGAAGTGCGGGGGTTAGATGACGCCGCTGCGGAAGGCGAAGACGACGGCCTGCACGCGGTCGCGCATGCCGAGTTTCTGCAGGATGCGGCCAACATGGGTCTTCACGGTGGATTCGGAGAGCCACAGCTGTTGGGCGATCTCGGCGTTCGAGAGCCCGAGCACGAGTGCGTCGAACACCTCGCGCTCGCGGTCGGTGAGCGCCTGCAGGCGTTCGAGCGCCGCGCGCCGCTCGGAATCCCGCCGCGCCTCGGCCGCGACATCCGGCACCTGTTTCAGCTCGCCGTAGCGGCGGAGCAGCTCGGAGGTGACCCGGGGTGCCAGCACGGCGTCGCCGGCGGCGACGGCGCGCACGGCCGCGAGGATGTCGTCGCTCTCGGAGTCCTTCAGCAGGAACCCGCTCGCGCCGGCCTCCAGCCCGCCGAACGCGTAGGCGTCGATGTCGAAGGTGGTGAGGATGATCACCCGGCTACCACCACTGGCCGCGGTGATCGCCCTGGTCGCCTCCAAACCGTCCATGCGCGGCATCTGCACGTCCATCAGCACGATGTCGGGGGACAGCACGGCGGCGAGAGCGACCGCCTCGATGCCGTCGGAGGCCTCACCGACCACCTCGATGCCGGGCGCGGCGCCCAACACCATGGCCAGCCCGGTGCGGATGAGTGCCTGGTCGTCCGCGATCAATACTCGGATGTCGGTCATTGGCCTGCCCCCGGGAGAATCAGTTTCACGGTCCAGTGACCGTCGCCGTCCAGCCCCGCCTCGAGCGTGCCGCCGTAGAGCGCCGCCCGCTCGCGCATTCCGACCAGGCCGCGGCCCACGTGGTCGTCTGCCGCGCCCTGCGCCGGCGCGCCGTCGTTCAGCACGGTGACGCTGACGTCGTCACCCGTCCGCACGAGAACCTGCACGACCGTCGGAGTCGAGGCGTGGCGCAGCGCGTTGGTCAACGCCTCCTGCACCACACGGAACACGGCCACCTGCACGCCGGGCTGCGGTGGGGCGTCGCCGATCACGGTGAGCTGGACCGGCAGGCCGATGCCCCGGTAAACCTCGACCAGCCTGGGCAGGTCGTCGAACCCGGTGCCGGCCTGCGGTGAGGCTGCGCCGGGCGTTGATTCCAGCACGCCGATGACCCGGCGCATCTCGGTGAGCGAGGAGCGGGCGACGGCGCCCAGCTGTCCGATCGCCTCTTTGGCGCGCGCTGGCTCATTGTCGAACACGGCGTTCGCCCCGTCGGCCAGCCGCACGATCACCGAGAGTGAGTGCGAGACGATGTCGTGCACGTCTCGGGCGATGCGGGACCGCTCGGCGAGAGCGGCGAGTTGTGCCTGCTGATCGCGCTCGCGCTCCAGATGGCGGGCGTGCTCGAGCAGCCCCTCGATGTAGCGGCGCCGGTTGCCCGTGTTCTGGCCCCAGAGCAGCGCCACGAGCAAGACCAGCAGGCCGGTCACGGCGTAGGCGATGACATCACCGATGCGCGTGCCGCCGGTGTTCGGGATCGACACCGGGGGATCGATCCACAGGTAGCTCAGGCTGACGACGACCGTGATCGCGGCGGATGCCGACGCGGCCAGCCACGCCCTGCGCACCGAGTCGTACACGGCGATCGCGAAGACGCAGTACGCGGCGCCGAGGTTGAGCAGATCGGGGCCGACAATCACCAGCGGCAGCGTGACAACGAAGGTGACCCAGAACGCGAACAGCGGGCGGCGGCGTCGAAAGGCGAAGAGGCAGGCGGCGACCACGAGCACGACGGCGCCGAAGGCGAGCCCGGCCGCCCAGCCGAAGCGGGGCGACGATGCAGTGAGCAGCAGCGTCGGGGTGGTCATGAGCACCCAGCTGAGGGCGACGAGCGCATCGATCAGGCGCGGGTGGCGTTGGCCGAAACGGGCTGCCACCCCGATGCTGCGTGGCATTGTCTCGATCACCGTGCCAGTCTCCCACGCGCCGCCCCGGCGCCCTCCGCGGAGTCCTCCTCGAGTTCCTCCAGGGCCTCCTCGAACAGGTCGGCCGCGTTGGCGTCGCCTGCCGCGTCAGCGTCTTGTGCCGCGTCGGCCCGGGCCGACCGCTTCGCCGCGCGGCGCTCGATGCGGCGCTCGTGCAGCACGTAGAGCGCCGGAACGAGCAGCAGCGTGAGCACGGTGGAGGAGAGGAGTCCGCCGATCACGACGATCGCGAGCGACTTCGAGATGAAGGCGCCGCCTCCCGTCAGCCCGAACGCCATCGGCAGCAGGGCGAAGATCGTGGCGCAGGCGGTCATGATGATCGGGCGCAGGCGGAGCCGGGCCCCGTGGGTCACGGCCTCGTCGATGCCGGAGCCGTGGCGCCGGTACTCGTTGATGAGGTCGATCAGCACGATTGCGTTGGTCACGACGATGCCGATCAGCATGAGCATGCCGATCATCGCCGGGATGCCGAGCGGGGTGTCGGTGACGAGCAGCCCGAGGATTGCGCCGGTCGCCGCGAGCGGCACCGAGACGAGCAGCAGAAGTGGCTGCACGAGTGAGCGGAAGGTGGCGACGAGCACGATGTACACCAGCGCGATGGCGATGAGCATCGCCAGTCCGAGCTGCGCGAACGACTCGGTCTGCTCCTCAGCGGCCCCGCCCTGGTCCAGGCTCACGCCGTCCGGCAGGGCGAGCCCGGCCACCGTGGTGTCGACGGCCAGCGCCGCGGCCCCGAGGTCGCCGCCAGCCGGCGTCGCCGACACGGTGATGGCGCGGACGCCGTCGATACGGGTGATCGTGGCCGGTGCGTCGACGACGGCGATGGTCGCGAGGTCGCTCACATGCACGGGGGCGGCCCGCAGGTGCTCCAGGTCGCGCTGCGCCTGGGCCAGGCGTTCGGCCTCTGCCTGCTGCGCCGCGCCGTCGGCGATGGCGGTGCGTGCCGCAGAGATCTGTTCGTCGAGCGTGGCCAGGCCGGCGCTCGCCCCCTCGACGGCCGCGCTGAGCTGCGACACCAGCTTCTGGTGCTCGAGTGCGCCGAGCACCCCTCCCGTCACGGGGCTCGGGTCGGCGGGAGGCGGGTTGGCGACCAGTGCGGCCAGTTGGGCCTGCAGTGCCGCCACATCGCGGGTGGACTGCTCGCGCGCCTCGACGAGCTGCGCCACCTGCTTGTCGGCGGAACGCTCCGCGTCGGCGCGCACCTCGTCGGCGATCTGCTGCTGCTCGGCGGTGAGCGCGTCCACGGCGCTCTTCTGGGTGCGCTGCTGCTGCAGTGCGGTGACGGGCAGCGGCAACGCGCCGATGGCAGCCGGGTCGCTCGTCGTGGTCTGCGAGCGCAGAACGAGGTCGTGCGTTGCGCCGTCGACACTCACCGAGCCGAGGCGCTCGCCCTCGATCGCGGCGGCGATGGCGGCACCGACCTCGACGACGCTGAGGCCCTGGGCCGCGGCTGCCGTCTGGTCCACCGAGACCTTGAGCACCGGCTGCGCGGCGGCGAGGTCGTTGGTGACGGTTGTGATCTCGTCCAGCGCGCTCAGCTTCGCGGAGATCGCCTCCGTGGCGGCGCCCAGCGCGGCCTCGTCGCTGCTCTTCACGATCACGTCGATGCTCGAGCTGGTCGTCTGCGTGGCCTGCGTCGACACCGTGATGTCGGCGCTGCGGGTGAGGGACGCGACCGAATCGCGGATGCCGGCGAGGGCGGCATCCGGGTCGGCGCCCGCCGCGATCACCAGGTCGAGGCGCACGGGCGCTCCGTGCGCTCCGACCGTGGTCTGGTACGACGCGACGTCGTCGACACCGGCGACGGCCTTCTCGAGCGTGACCGCCACGGCGTCCGCCGACTCCAGTGTCGAGCTCATGGGCATGGTCTGCTGCACCTGCACGGCGCGGGCGTCGGCGAAGCTGCCGAGCATGTCGGTCTTGAGGAACCCGGCGGCTAGCAGGGTGCCGGCGAACACCACGACAGAGATGAGCACCATCGCGACCGGTCGGCGCAGCGCGAACGCCAGGGCGGGCAGGTAGGCGCGCTGCATCCGGGTGGTGCGCTCGGCCTGCTCGGCCTCGGATGTCTCGGGCTGGCCCGCTCTGGCCGACCGGGACGGTTTGCGCATGAACCAGTAGGCGAGCACCGGCACGATGGTCAGCGAGACCACGAGCGAGGCGAGCAGGGCGACGGAGACGGTCACCGCGAAGGGGCGGAACAGCTCGCCGGAGACACCGCCGACGAACGCGACGGGCAGGAAGACGGCGACGGTGGTCAGGGTCGAGGCCGTGACGGCCCCGGCAACCTGGGCAACGGAGGCGCGGACGCCCTCGACGGTGAGCCCGCCGGAACCGCGGCGCCTGGTGATGTTCTCGATCACCACGATCGAGTCATCGACCACGCGCCCGACGGCCACGGTCAGCGCGGCGAGCGTGAAGATGTTGAGCGAGAAGCCGCCGAGCCGCAGTGCGATGACGGCCATCAGAAGCGACATGGGGATCGAGATCGCCGTGATGAGGGTCGCACGCGGGGAGAGCAGGAAAATCAGGATGATGAGCACGGCGAACAGCAGGCCGAGCCCGCCCTCCACCGAGAGGTCGTGGATCGACTGCTCGACCATCGTCGACTGGTCGAAGATGGTGTGCATCGCCGCGCCGGAGCCCAGCTGGGCCAGAGTCGCCTGGACGGCATCCGAGACCGCGTGGGAGACCTGTACGGCGTTTGCGTCGGGCACCTTGGTGATCGTCAGCCCGATTGACGGGCGCCCATCGGCGCGGGAGAGCGAGGTCTGCTCGACAGGCACGAGCTCGACCGACGCGACGGTCGACAGTGCCACCGGTCCGGTCAGCGTGGGCAGGGGGAGCGCCGCGATGTCGGCGAGAGTCGTGTTCTCCTGACCGACCTCGATCGCGAGGGACTGCTCACCCTCGACGCTCGTGCCCGCCGGGACGATGGTGCCTGCGGTGCGCAGGAGCGCACCGATCATGGCCTGGTCGATGGAGTGCTCAGCGAGGGCCGCCGGGTTCGCGGTGACCAGGACGCGCTGCTGCATCCGGCCGGCCAACTGCACATCGCGCACGCCGGGCACGTTGTTGATGACGGGCAGCAGCACGGCGTCGACACGCTCGGCCAGGGCATCCGAGTCACCATCGCTCGTCAAGGCGAGGGCGAGAACGGGGATGTCGCTCGTGCTGCCCGCGAAGATGTTCGACACGATGCCGTCAGGGGCCGCGGCCAGGGTGCTCGCCGTGGCGGCCCTCACGTCGGCGAGGATCTTGTCGCCGTCGGCGCCGAAGCCCCACGTGACGCTCAGCTCGGCCGAGCCGCTGGACGTGTTGGAGCGCACCTCGTCGACCCCAGCGACGGAGGAGAGCGCCTGGGAGAGGGGCACGACGACCTGGCGGTCGAGGGTGGCCGACGACGCACCCGGCTTCGCCACAACGACGACAGCGGTGGGCTGTTCGATGGCCGGCAGCAGTTCCTGCTTCATCGAACCGGTCGCCCACAGGCCGATGGCGACGACGAGCAGGCTCAGCAGCGCGACGATGGCGCGGTTGGCAAGGCTCAGGCGGGTGAGCAGCGACATAGGGGGAATCCTTCGATCGGCAATCTTCAAGCGTTCTCACGCTAGAAGAGGGCGCCTCTCTGACGCGTCCTCCCGAGTGCCCATCCGCGCCGGTCGCGGGTAGTCCGCAAGTACCACTTCGCCGCGGCAGGGTGCCAAGCAAGACCGGGCTTACCAAGGCGCCCGCCCTGAACTAGAGTGCGCGACCCGAGGGTTGGTTACGCCGTCGAGTCCTGCCGGCTCACGATCTCGTTGATCCAGATGGGCGCGTACGGTGAGGTGCAGTTCGGCGGGGTCGGGTAGTCCTTCAGCACCTCCAAGCGCTCGCCGATGGCCAGGGCACGGGCGCGCAGCGCGGGGTGCGAGATGCCGATCTGGGCCAGGCAGTGGTTCATCTCCCACTGCAGGCGGCCGGGAGCCTCTTTCATCTCGGCCTCGATGATGTCGAGCAGGCCGGGCAGATCGATACCCTCGGGCGTCTTCGCGATGCGGTCGGCGGTCAGTGCCCATCCAGCGGCCGCGACGACCTCGGCATCGTCGTTCAGCCAGGCCAGGCGCAGCTCCTCGACGTGGGGAGTCTTCTTCACCACATAGTTGGTCAGCCAGTCGATCACCTTGGGCGAACGGGCCTCCCGCAGCAGCACGTCGAGCTCGGCCGCTTCAAACGATTTCGGCCGGCAGATGAGGATGGCGACGAGCTGAGCGGCGGTGTCATCCGTCGCCCACAGATCGAGCGCGAGCTCCTGTTGCGTCTTCAGGCGCTTGGCGACGGCGCGCAGCTTGCTGAGATTCACTCCGTGGTCATCGCCGTGCCGCTCGTTCACAGCCCGCGACTTGGGGTCCTCAAGCGCGGCCAACTCGGCCATGACCTCGGCCACGGAGTTTTCAAGCACGGTCGTTTCGAGCACAGTCGTTTCGGCCATGGCAGCCTCCCGTTCGTCGCATCTGGATTCAGCTTACGGCGACAGGTGCACCCGGGTCGGTGCGCACGGGAGCGGATGCCCCATCCTGCCGACAGGAGGTGGGCACCCCGCGCCCGGCTAGCCGCGAAGCGCCCGCCGCACGTCGTCGTCGACCAGGTCCGCGTTGACGTCCATCGCCGTGGCGTTGGCCTGCCCCGCGGCGGTGACGACCTGGGCCCGCGGGTCGACCAGGTTGCCGACGACCCATACGCCGGCGGTATCCGTCTGACCGCGCCCGTCGTGTGTGGGGAACCCCGCGTGGTCGAGGGTGCACCCCAGCGCGGCAAGGAGGCCGGAATTCGGCCGAGAGGCGGGCTTGATGAAGGCGGCCGAGACCGGCACCAGTTCGCCATCGCCCATTCGGACCCCAGCGAGGGCGTCACCGACGAGTTCGAGCGCGGCGACCTGCCCGGTGTGAATCCGGATGCCGCGGGCACGGAGCTTCTCCTCGTCGGCGGGGGCCAGCGGGGCGCCGTCGGGCAGGTAGACCACATCGTCGGAGAGCTGCCGCACGAGCAACGCCTGGGCGGCCGCGCCCGGTACGCCGCCGTAGACGGCGAGCGGTCGCTCGCGCACCTCGAATCCGTGGCAGTACGGGCAGTGCAGTAGGGAACTGCCCCAGGCCTCGCGGAACCCGACGATCGGCGGGAGCTCGTCGACGACACCGCTGGCGACAATGACGCGCCGCGCCGTGAGCGTCTCCCCGCTGGAGGTCGTCAGGCGGAAGCCCGTCGAGAGGTCGCCCGTCGCCTGTGCCACGAACCCCGAGATGAGGTGTACGCCGTAGCGGCGCACCTCATCGCGGCCGATCCGCAGCAGCTCGGCGGGTGGCAGGCCATCGCGGGAGAGGAAGCCGTGCATGTGGTCGGCCGGGGCGTTGCGGGGTGCGCCGGCGTCGATGACCACAACGCTCCGCAGGGAGCGACCGAGGATCAACGCAGCGCTGAGCCCGGCCGCACCACCGCCGATGATGGCCACATCGAAGTTCGAGTTGTTCATGGTCCAACGCTCGCAGCCACGGGCAGGAACCGCAATTGTTCTTGCGGTTTCCGCAAAGTCATGATCGGGTGGGCAGATGAGCGAGCACAGCGACATCGCGAACGCCCTGGCCGGGATCGGACCTCGGCTGAACCGCATCCGCACACAGCGCGGGTTCACCTTGCAGGAGGTGGCGGAGCGGGCCGGCACCTCGGCGAGCACTATCTCACGCCTCGAAAGCGGCCAGCGGCGGGCCAGCCTCGAATTGCTCTTCCCGCTGGCGCGGGCCTACGGGCTCAGCCTGGATGACCTCGTGGGGGCGCCGGAGTTCGGCGACCCGCGGGTGAGGCTGCGACCGCTGCAGCGCAACGGCCGTGTCGTCATCCCCCTGACGCGAAACCCTGGCGCGGTGCAGGCGTGGAAGATGGTGCTGCCGGTCGAGCCCGTGCCGGTCGAGTTGCAGAGGCACGACGGTTCGGAGTGGCTGTACGTGCTCTCCGGCAGCGTTCGGCTCATCGTCGGCGACCGGGACCTCGTGCTCGGCGCGGGCGAGGTCGCGGATTTTGACACCCGGGTGCCCCATTGGTTCGGCGCCACCGGCACGGCACCGGCCGAGATACTCAGCCTGTTTGATCGCAGCGGCGCGCGGGCGCACCTGCCCGAGGCCAGCGACGCGGTCTAGTAGCCCGCCGGTTTGGTGGCGATGCCGTCGAGCCAGAGGTGCTCGGACGGGTCGCTGTGCGAGCCCTCCGTGCCGACGTGTTTGGTGTCGATGCGGTCGCCCTTGGTGATGACGTGCACGAGCGCCATGCCATGCCCGCGACCGAGCTCGTAGTCCTCGGCGAGCCAGGCCAGGATGGGCGCCGCCTTCGTGTTCGCGTCGAAGCCGCGCTCGTGGGCGAGGTCGACGAGTTGGCGGGGCGTGAGCCCGGTCTTCTTCTCGATGGTGTCGAGGTAGGCCTGGAAGGACATCGTTGGTACTCCTTGGGGCGGTGCCGGGCGCAGCGCCGGGCGGCACTCCACTCGGCACGGTACCCAGCGCGAACGCGCGAGGTCAAGAGTGCGCGCCGAACCACCGCGTCAAGGGTGCGGTCAGCGTGGTTTGATCGTCGCCGACCCACACCACGTGGCCGTCGGGCCGCAACAGCGCCGCGGGCACGTCGAGCTGCTCGCTCGTGTCGACGATGTGCTGCACCCGATCCGCCCAGCCGTCGACGGTGAGCCTGCCGGTCTGGTCGAGCAGGATGCCGTGGCCGTCATGCATCTGCTCGTAGAGGCGTCCGCGCTGCAACGGAATGTCGCGCAGCCTCCGGCCGAGCAACGGGTGGCCGGCGCCGACGTCGTAGCGGATGTCGATGCCGCTGATCTTGCCGATCAGCAGCCGGTTGACGTCCTCGAAGTCCATCAGCTCGGTGAGCAGGCGGCGCACCGCTTGCGGCCCCGGTTCCGGCGACATCAACACGCCCAGCACGCGGGTGTTGTCGAGCACCTCGGCGGCCACCGGATGCCGTTCGCGCTCGTAGCCGTCGAGCAGCCCATCCGGCGCCCAGCCGTTGACGGCAGCGGCCAGCTTCCAACCGAGGTTGAACGCGTCCTGGAGGCCGACGTTGAGGCCCTGGCCGCCGTAGGGTGGGTGGATGTGTGCCGCGTCGCCGGCCAGGAACACCCGGTTGTCCCGGTAGCGCTCGGCCAACCGGGTGGCGTCGCCGAAGCGGGAGAGCCAGCGCGGCGAGTGCGCGCCAAAGTCGGTGCCGGCGAACTTCCGTAGCTGCCGGCTCAGTTCCTCCAACGTCGGGGGAGTGCCGCGGTCCTCTGCCACCCCGTCGGCGGGCGCAATCACGCGATACAACCCATTGCCCAGCGGCACGGCGCCGAAATCCTTGTACGTCTTGCGCACCTCGGTGACGATCTCGCCCAGCTCCGCGTCAGAGACGGTCAGCTCCACCTCGCCCAGCAGCGTTTCGTGCCCGGCCGGCTCCCCGGGGAAGTCGATACCCGCCAGCTTGCGCACCAGGCTGCGGCCGCCGTCGCAGCCGATCAGGTAGCCGGCGCGCAGCCGGGTGCCGTCGGCGAGGTCCGCGGTGACACCGCCGGAGTCCTGGCTCAGCCCGACCAGGGTGCCGCCGCGTCTGATCTGCACGCCGAGCTCGGCGGCGTGCTCCAGCAGCACCCTCTCGGTCATTGTCTGCGGGATGCCGAGCACGTAGGGGTGTGCGGTGTCCAAGCCGTCGGGGGTCGGTTTCGGGATGCCGGCGAAGAAACCGCCCAGCGGGTATTGCTGGCCGAGCGGCAGCAACCGCTCCAACAGGCCGCGCTGGTCCAGGATTTCGACGCTGCGCACGTGCAGGCCGAGCGCCCGGGCGACCTTGCTCGGCTCGGAGTCCCGCTCCAGGACGATGGCGTCAACGCCCTGCAGTTTCAGCTCGCTGGCCAGCATCACGCCGGTGGGGCCTGCACCGACGATGATCACGTCGTCCATGGAGCTCCCCCGTTGCCGGTCCTGCGTCGGTGACGCATCAGGCGCTGATGAACTCCAGGATGTCCCGGCCGAGTTCTTCCTGGTAGGCGCCGGCGATGCCGTGCGGCGCCCCGGGGTACACCTTGAGCGTGCCGTGCTTGACCAGCGCGATCGACTTCTGGGCGGCATCCGAGATCGGCACGATCTGGTCGTCGTCACCGTGCGCGATGAAGATCGGAACGTCGAGCGCCATCAGATCCTCGGTGAAGTCGGTCTCCGAGAACGCCTTGACGCAGTCGTGCGCTGCTTTCAGACCCACCAGCATGCCCTGGCGCCAGAAGTCGTCCCGGGCGCCCTGCGACACCTGCGCGCCGTCACGGTTGGCCCCGAAGAACGCGCTCGAGAGGTCTTGATAGAACTGTGAGCGATCAGCCAGCACCCCGGCGCGGATGCCGTCGAAGGCCTCGATCGGCGTGCCGTCTGGATTGCGCTCGGACTTGACCATGATCGGCGGCACGGCGCCGGCGGTGACGATCTTGGACACCCGGCCGCCGCCGTGCCTGGCGGCGTAGCGCACCACCTCGCCGCCTCCCGTCGAGTGGCCGATCAGGATGAGGTCGTGCAGGTCGAGGGCCTCGACGAGTTCGGCGAGGTCGCGGGCGTAGGTGTCCATGTCGTTGCCCTGCCATGGCTGGGAGGAACGGCCGTGCCCGCGCCGGTCGTGGGCGATCGCGCGGAAGCCGGCGTCGGCGAGCATCTTCAACTCGAGCTGCCAGGCGTCGGAGTTGAGCGGCCAGCCGTGGCTGAGAATGACCGGTTGCCCTGCGCCCTGATCGGTGTAGTAGATCTCGGCCCCGTCCGAGGTGGTGATAAACGGCATCGTCTTTCTCCTCCAGATTGTGCGGTGTGAAACCAGGACTCAGCCTTGTTCCGCGCCGCCGCGCGCGCAAGGGGCGGAGGTAAATGGAGGAGAATCTCCGCCCGCTTGCGGCTGCGAGCTACTCGACGAGCTTGCCGGCGGTCGAGACCTCCTTGAACAGCGCGGCGATCTCCTCCGGCACCGGCGGGATCTCCTCGCGCACCACGCCGGCGGTCGGTGACCAGACCAGATTGACCTGCAGCGCGGGGTCGGTCTGCGGGTAGTCGCTGCGGTTGTGGCATCCGCGGGTCTCCCGGCGCTCCAACGCCGCCTCCAGCGTGGCGCGGGCGGCCAGCGCCGAGGCCTTGAGGTCGAAGGCGTGCGCCAGGTCCTGGTAGCCGGCGATGTCGGGGTGGATGCCGATGCCGGCCATGCGCGCCTCGATCTCGTCGAGGGTGGTGAGGCCCTGCTTCAGGCCGGCCTCGTCGCGCACGACGCCGGCGTGCTCGGTCATCATATTGCGGATGGCGCGCTGCAGTGCCCGCACGTTTTCGTGGCCGTCGGCGGCGAGCAGATCGGTGATCTCGGCCCGGGCGCCGGCCAGCGCCGCGGCCGAGCGCGGCTGCGACTCGAGCCCTGCCGAATAGGCAGCGGCGGCCCGGGCGACGATGCGACCGAACACGAGCAGCTCGATGAGCGAGTTCCCGCCCAGCCGGTTCGCGCCGTGCAGACCGCTGGAGGCCTCTCCGATCGCATACAGGCCGTCAACATCGGTGCTGTGATCCTCCGGCCGCACCCAGACGCCGCCCATTGAGTAGTGCGCGGTGGGCGCGATCTCGATCGGCTGCTCGGTGATGTCGAGCATCTGCAGCTCCATCATGGTCTGGTAGACGCGGGGGAGCCGCTCCATGATCACCGACCGGGGCAGCTCAGAGACGTCCAGCCAGACACCGCCGTTGTCGGTGCCGCGCCCCTCCTTGATCTCGGTGTAGGCGGCCAGGGCCACCCGGTCGCGGGTGGAGAGTTCCATCCGCTCGGCGTCGTAGTTGGCCATGAAGCGCTCGCCGAGGGCGTTGCGCAGGATGCCGCCCTCGCCGCGTGCGGCCTCGGAGATGAGCGTGCCCGCCGCGCTCTCCGGCTCGATGATGCCGGACGGGTGGAACTGCACCAGCTCGGGGTCGCGGAGGCGCGCTCCGGCGTCGACGGCGAGGCGGAACGAGTCGCCCGTGTTCTCGTCGCGGCGGGAAGAGGTGCGCCGCCAGATGCGGTTGTGGCCGCCGGCGGCGAGGATGACGGCATCCGCATGGATCAGGTAGCGGGTGCCGGTGTTGATGTCGAAGCCGTAGGCGCCGAAGACCTGGTTGTCACGCACCAGCAGGCGGGTGATGTAGACGGAGTCGAGGATCGGCACGTTCAGCTGCTCGGCGCGGCGCACGAGGGTGCGCTGGATCTCGAGGCCGGTGTAGTCGCCGGCGAACGCTGTGCGCCGGAAGGTGTGGGCGCCGAAGAAGCGCTGCGAGATGCGCCCGTCGTCTTCGCGCGCGAAGTTCATGCCGTAGCGCTCCAGGTCACGGATGCCCTGCTCGGCGCCGCGGGCGACGATCTCGACGGTGTGCGGGTTGGCGAGGTTGTAGCTCTCGGTGATGGTGTCGGCGGCGTGCTGCTGCCAGGAGTCCTCCTCGTCCATGGTGCCGAGGGCGGCGTTGATTCCGCCGGCGGCGAGGGAGGTGTGTGCGTCGTTGCGCGGGCGCTTGCCGACGGCGAGCACGTCCACGCCCATCTCGGCCAGCTCGATGGCCGCCCGCAGGCCGGAGCCGCCCGTGCCGATCACCAGCACGGTCGTGGAAATTTGCTTCTCGTTCTCAGGGGTTGCACTCATGCGTTCAACGCTAAGAAGCACTCCTCCATTAGTCCAATGAATCATTCGAGTCGAATCGATGCGCTTTAGCTATGGATAGAAACTAGGCTGTCGATATGAATCTTGAGCAGCTGCAGAGTTTCGTCGAGGTCGCCCGCACCGGGCACTTCACCCGCGCCGCCGCGCAGCTGCACCTGGCCCAGCCCTCGCTCAGCCGCCAGATCGCCACTCTGGAGGCGGCCCTCGGCGCCGAGCTGTTTCACCGGGTGCGCGGCAACATCACCCTGACGGCGGCGGGGGAGTCGCTGCTGCCGTTGGCCAGGCGCATGCTGGCGGATGCCGAGGCTGTGCGCTACGAGATGCAGGAGCTGGCCGGTCTCCGCTCCGGGCGGGTGCGACTCGGTGCGACACCGACGCTCTGCATCAGCCTCGTCGCCGAGGTGCTGACCGCCTTCCACACGGCATACCCGGGCATCCAGCTGCACCTCACTGAGGGAGGCTCCCGCGGGCTGCTCGACGAGTTGGCCGGCGGCGGCCTCGACCTGGCGCTCATCACGACCACAGAGGACGGGGACAACCCCGCGGCGAGCCTGCGCCGCATCCCGCTGCTGACCGAGGAGCTCGTCGTGGTCTCTGCCGCGCAGAGCACGGTGTTCGGCGGTCGCGAATCGATCACGCTGGCCGAGCTGGCGGCGCTGCCGCAGATCACGTTCCACGAGAACTACGACCTGCGCGCTGCCACCATGCAGGCCTTCGCAGAGGCCGGGCTGAGCCCGCAGATCGTGCTCGAGGGCTCGGAAATGGACGCCGTGCTGCGCTGCGTGGAGCGTGGCCTCGGCGTCGCGGTGGTGCCGGCTATGGTGCTGGCAGACAGGCCCGGTTTGTGCTCGGCGCGGCTCAGTGCGCCGCGGCTGACCCGCTCGATCAGCCTCGCCCACCGCGGCGACGTGGCGCTGACACGTGCCGCCGAGGCGATGCAACGCATGATCGTCGACACGGCCGACATCCTTGCCTCGGTGGGCGGCGTCGGCGACGCGCTGATCGTGCGGGCCGGCTAGAGCCGCCACCCTCGTCGACTGTTACCGAATCTCGGTGGCTTGAGACCACACGGCCTGCCACGCTCCGTCGTTGAGCTCGTAGCTGTCGGTGTGCCAGTAGCCGGTGCGCGCGACGTGGTGCCCGCCGAAGACGACTTCGAGCTCGGCGCGATAGCGGATCGTGGCTCCCTCACCGGCGAGTCGAACCTCGATCGGGCCCGGCTCCCAGGCGAGGTAGTCGATCTCGCCGGCAGCCACCGCGCCGAGGTACTGCGCCTTGGTGAGAAGGGCCCCGATGGGTGTCACGAGCTGGAAGTCGTCGGCGTGCAGTGCGCTCGCTGCCGCGATGTCGCCCTCGACGAGGGCCTGCAGGCGTGCCCGCTCCAGGTCGCGAATCTGCTCGACTCTGGGGTCGGCGGGCACGGGAGCCTCGGTGAGCTCGGAGGGGGTGGCGGATGACGTCACGATGAGGTGTCCTTTTCGGTCGGGAGGGCGCCGCGGCATGCGCGCGGTACGCGATTGACAGATTGACACTTTCAGTCGAAAGTGTCAATATCGATTGTGCCCACTCCCGAAGCCAAGTCCGCTCGCATCCTCGACTCCTCGCTCCCCGTCTTCTGCACCTACGGCTTTCAGAAGACGTCGATGCAAGACATTGCCCGCGCGGCTGGGATCTCCCGGGCGGCTCTCTACCTCCACTTCGCGAACAAGGAGGACGTCTTCCGCTCAGGTGCGGTGCGAACCCATGCCGCGGTCATGGCGCTCGTGGAGGCCGAGCTTGGTCAATCCGGCGATGTCTTCGAGCGAATCGAGGCCGCTCTCGTGGCCTACTTCGAGGGTCTCGTCGAGCAGATCGCGGCGAGCCCGCACGGGGCGGAGCTCTTTGACGCCAGCGCCGAACTCGTCGGGGACGTGGTGCTGAGCGCACGGCGGCGGCTCATTGACCTCCTCCGGGACGCGTTGGATGCAGCCGAGGGCCGCGGTGAGATTCGTCTCTCCGGCATCGCGGCCGCAAGCGCGGAGTTGGCCGTCCTGCTGCTGGCATCTGTCGACGGTGTCAAAGCCCAGCGTTCCGCACTGCTCCCGGTGAGGCCCGGCATTGCGCTGCAACTGCGCCTGGTGCGCGCTGCCATCCAACCGGCAGCGGTCGCCGGCGTGTGATGCGGCTTCCGGCTCAGTGCGTGCCGACGTCGTCCTGGGTCAGCCAGGTCGGCAGCATGAGGAAGAGCACCTCGATCACCTGTTCGCGTGACGTCTCGCCGGGGCGTTCCAGCCAGTCGGTGACCACCCGCGCGGTGCCCGCGCCCAAGAAGTCCGAGGCGATCCGCACGCCGTCCTCATCGAGGTCCGCCCGCTCCGCGCGCACGACGTCGCGGGTCGACTCCGAGAGTGCCTGCACGAACAGGTCGTTCACGACATCACGCGCGTGGTCATCACCGCGTTCTAGGGAGCACGCCCCGTGGGGCGCCGGCCGAGTGCCGGCGCCCCACGGTGCCCGCTCACATGCCCGGGACCGCGAGCACCTCGTACACCTGGATGGTGCCGCCGGGCGTCAAGAGGTGCGGGTGCCCGTCCATCATTGCCACGGCCTCGTCGAGGTCGACCGCCTCGACGAAGGAGTAGCCTCCGACGCCCACCGGCGCATCCGTGACGCCGGACTGCGCGACGTGCTTGCCGTGGCCGAGCGGGGCGCCGAAGTCGGCCAGCTTCTCGCCGGTGCGCGCAGCCCAGTCCATCCAGGCCTGGGTGCTGGCGGCTTCTTCCTCGGGGGTCAAACTCTCCACTGCCGATTCGACGCTTTCCGGCGAGGTGTAAATCACAACGAACTTGGACATGATCGTCTCCGATTCTGCGGCCAGCTTGACCGGGCCGACAGGGCGAAGCTTACGCCCGCGAATTGCGAGACGGGCCCGTGCTCCGTCAGCCGGCGAGCTGCGCCCGCAGGCCGTCCAAGTGCTCCTCGGAGAGCCCGCCGGCGCGCAGGTACGCTGCGGACCCGCCCTGCTCATCGAGCCAGCCGAGCGCGGCCTCGATCGCCTCGCGCGGTGTCGTGGTCACCAGCTCCGTGAGCTGGGGGAGCGCGGGAACGCCAGCCGCCGCCAGGCGCGCGAGCATCGCATCTGCCCACTCGCCGGCGAGGTTGGACCCGCTCAGGGCGTAGTCGGCAACAACCGCCTCGCGTTCCGCCCCGGCGGCGTCGAGCAGCAGCGCGGTGGCGACGCCCGTGCGGTCCTTCCCGGCCGTGCAGTGCACCAACACGGCCGGATGCTCGGCATCCGCTGGCTCGGCGACGAGCCGCGCGACCTGCGCGAAAGACGCGGCGCCGTGCCGCAGCATCCCCACGTACAGCTCCGGCATCGTCGGCAGCTGCGACAGCGCCGCCAGCATCGCCTCCGGGGAGACCGGCTCGCCGGTTGAGGTCGGAGCGGCCATCGCCCCCTCGAGGAGAGGCACCTCGACGACAGTGATCGAACGGCTGACCGGCAGTCGGTCCGGCGCCTGCTCCCGCTCCGGCCCGGTGCGGAAGTCCACGATCACCCCGATCGGCGTCGAGGCCAGCGACTCGAGGCCGGCGTCGGAAGCGGTGCCGAGCGAGTCTGAGCGGTAGAGCACGCCCGACCTGGTCGTGCCGCCGGATGCCAGCGGCATCCCGCCGGTGTCTCTGGCGTTGTAGGTGCCGGCGAAGAGTGAGCTCATGCGACTTCTGCCTTCTCGGTGATGCGTGCGGGGGCGGACGCGACGCGGGGGCGCTCGGAGTCTGCGCGCCGCAGCACGCCACGCAGCCCGGGGAGGGTGAGCAGCGAGGCTAGCACGGCGACGGCGGCCACAATGTAGAGCGCGGCGTAGTTCTTCTCGCCGCCGGCGATCGGGTCGGCTCCGCCGATCAACACGATGAACGGCGCGAGCGCGGGCGCCAGCGACTGGGGCAGCGTCTTGGCGACGTTGAAGATGCCGAGGTACTTGCCCTCCTCGCCGGCCGGCAGCGTGCGCATCACGAGGGCGAGGTCGACGGCGTAGTAGGCGCCGAGGGCGAAGCCGGCGAGCGCGGTGCTGATCCAGAACACCGAGAGGTCGTCGGTGAAGGCCTTCATCAGCAGGGACACCACCATGAGGGCGGCCGAGCCGATGACGAAGGGGGCATAGTTCCCGCGCCGTGAGGCGAGGTAGCCGCAGGTGAATGCCGCAACGACGTTGAGAGCGGCCCCGGCCAGCGTCGCGATCGACGTCAGGCTCGCCGCGCCGGTCTGGTCCATGCCGAGGCGGATCATCAGGTAGAACAGGGCGAAGGTCGACACCACCGTGTAGCCGAACTGCATCGTCGCGCGCTGCACCCAGACCAGCGTGAACGCCGGAACCTTCGCCGGGTTGAAGACGAACGCCGAGAAGACCTGCGCGAACGAGCGGCGACCGGCATCCTGGCGATCAACCTGCGGGTCGGGGATGACGAGGCAGATGACCGTGACGACGACGACCGCGAAAACCGGCATGACCAGCATGACGAGCGTCAGGTTCGACGCGAACAGGGCCGCGACGATCATGGCCGGCACCATGCCGAGGAATCCGAACGCGCCGAAGATCCCGGAGGCCTTCGCGCGCTGCTGTTCGGGGACCTGGTCGGCCAGCAGGGCGGACAGCGCGGCGAGGGTCGCGTTGTACGCGGCCTGCGCCAGTACCCACGCCACGATCATGACCGGCAGGTTTGGCGCGATTGCCAGCAGCACGGATGCCGCAAGCCCCCCGAGCACGCCGGCAACGAGCCACGGCCGGCGGCGGCCGAACCGACTCTGCGTGCGGTCGGAGAGATGGCCGAAGATTGGATTGGCGAGGAGCGCCGAGAGCGCTCCGAGCGCGGCGACGATCCCGAGGGCTCCTTCCTTCTCGGCCTCCGGAACCAGCTGCAGCACTTTCAGGGAGAGCGACACCACCAGGGGCGTGATGAGAGCGCCGAGCGTTGCCAGCTCGATGAGTGCGAACAGGTAGATGCGAGACATGGGGACGCGCGTGGGGGACAGCGCATCGACGGTGTTGGCCATGAGAACCTTCCTCGGTTGGATTGATCCCTCATTGGACCAATCGCTCTCTTCCCGCGTTCAAAAACCTAGTAGCAACTAGGTTAATTCCAGATGACCATACTGTGCCGCACGATTCGTACGCAATCATTCACCGAAAAGTCACCAAGTCGTCACTAGGTTTGTGGTCTACTGGGTGCGGGTCGCCCCTGCGCGGCCGAGACGAAGGAGCTTTCATGGTGGACACCTCCGCAGCGCCGGCCGGCGTGCAGGCCGGCGTGCGGGCCGGCGCCGAGCAGGTCGAGAGCCTGCTGGCGGCGATGACCGTCGAGGAGAAGGTCGGGAGCCTCCTCGTTGCCCGCGTGGTCACCGGGGCGGACGGGTCGCTCTGGGAGGGCACCGAGTCGGAGTCGCCGTTCGGCTTCGCGCCGACCACCGAGCTGGTCCGCGCGCGGCACATCACCCACCTGACGCTGATGAACGCGGCGCCGGCCGCCGAGCTGGCCCGCTGGGGCGAGAACGTGCGCCGGCTTGCGGCATCCACCCGCCTCGGCATCCCCGTCTCGGTGGCCGCCGACCCCGTGCACGGCCGCAATCGCAACGCGCAGGTCGCGATGAGCGGCGGCGGGTTCACGGTGCTGCCGGAGCCGATCGGCCTGGCCGCGACACGCGATCCGGCGCTCGTTCGGGAGGCCGCGCGCATGATCGGAGCGGAGCTGCGGGCCGCCGGCATCCGGATCGCCCTGCACCCGATGGCAGACCTCGCGACCGAGCCGCGCTGGGGGCGGGTCGCCGGCACCTTCGGCGAGGACCCGGCTCTCGCGGCCGAGTTGGTCACCGAGTACGTGGCGGGCCTGCAGGAGTCCGGCGTCGCCGCGACCGTGAAGCACTTCCCGGGAGGCGGGCCGCAGCGTGGCGGCGAGGACTCCCACTTCGAGCGTGGGGCGCACACGGTGTACCCCGGCGGGCGCTTCGAAGACCACCTCGCCCCGTTCGCCGCCGCCGTGCGGGCCGGCGTGGTACGCGTGATGCCCGGCTATGCGGCACCCATCGGGCTGGACGCCGACGAGGTGGGCTTCGCGTTCGAGCGGCGCATCCTCACCGATGTGCTGCGGGGGCGGCTGGGCTTCGACGGGGTGGTCGTGACCGACTTCAACATCGTCAGCGGCATGCGGCTGCCGCGGCTGGGCATCGAGTTCCCGGTGCGCGCCTGGGGGATGCTGCAGGCCAGCCCCGCCGAGCGCGTCGCCCGACTGTTCGATGCCGGCGTCGACCAGCTCGGCGGCGAGGACGATCCCGCCCCGCTCCTCGAGGCACTCGAGCGCGGCCTGATCTCCCTGGAGCGGGTCGACGTGTCGGTGCGGCGCGTGCTCAGGGAGAAGGCAGCGCTCGGCCTGCTCGACGGGCCCGGCGACGGCGCCGCCGATGCCGACCGCGTGGCCCGGCACATCGCCACCCCCGAGCACATCGAGCTCGCCCGCCGGGTGCAGCGGGCCTCCGTCGTCGCCCTGCAGGGCGGGCAGCTGCGGCTCACCGCGGCCACCCGCGTCTACACAGAGGGCGTCGACCGCGAGGTTCTCGCGCGCTACGCAACCCCTGTCGAGAGCCTCGCCGACGCGGATGTCGCAATCGTGCGCATCGACGCCCCGTTCGAGCCCCGCGAGGGCATGCTCGAGCAGGGCTTCCACCAGGGCAGCCTCGAGTTTCCGCCAGCCACCGTCGAGCGCATCGCGGCGATCGCCGCGCGCGTTCCCACGGTCGTCGACGTGTTCCTCGATCGCCCGGCCGTGCTCACGCCGCTCGCCGCGCTCCCGCTCACGCTTCTCGGCAGCTTCGGCGTGGACGACGCGGTGCTGCTCGACATCGTGACCGGCGCGGCCCCGACGTCCGGGCGCCTGCCATTCGACATCCCACGCTCGATGGCCGCGGTCGAGGCCTCGAGGGAGGATGTTCCCTTCGACACGGTCGATCCCGTCTTCGGTTTCGGCCACGGTCTCGTATGGTCGAGCCTGTGAGCACACCGGAATCCGTACCGAGCAACGACAAGCGCATGGCGCGGGGGGACGCCCGCCGCGCGGCCATCCTCACGGCCGCCATCACCGAGTTTGGCCGCAAGGGCTACCAGTCCGCGCGCATCGCGGACATCGCGCGCGCGGCCGGCGTGACCGATGCCGGACTGTTCCACCACTTCGCCACGAAGCACGAGCTGTTCATGGCGGTCGTCGAGCGCCGCGAGGAGGTGTACCAGTCGATCCGCGTTCCGACGGGGTCAGTGCGGGAGCTGTTCGACGCGTTCATCGCTGCGGTGCGTGCCGCGGCGGCGGAGCCCGAGCTGTTGCGCTTCCGCGTCATGCTCACGGGGGCGTCGCGCATCGAGGGTCACCCCGTCGAGGGCCGCTCCCAGCGCACGCTGGAGGCCGCGCTGGACGCATTCGTGCCGTTCATCGAGCAGCGGATGCGGCAGGGCGAGATCGCTGTCGGCACCGACGCCCAGCAGGTGGTACTGGAGCTGCTGGCGCTGAACGAGGGCATACGCGACCAGTGGTCGACGCTGCCGGAGCGGATCGACTACGTCGGCACATTCGCGACCGCGGCCAACGCGTTGTACGAGCGCATCCGCGCCTGAGCACGGTGCGTTCTAGGCGCGCCCGCGATTGTGGCGGCGCACCTCCCGCGGGGCGCGCCCGCCGAGGAAGGAGCCGGCGGAGTCGACGAGGAAGCCCTGTCGGAGCGCCTCGCGCCCGATCAGCATCCGGAATCCCATCTGGTCGCGGTTGGTCAACGTCGTCTCGGCGCTCACGGTGCGGCCGTGGATCTGGACGTCGATGAGCACCATGATGCGCTCCTCGACGTGCCCCGACGAACTGCGCACCGTGCGGCGGTCGTGCACGCGGCACTCGACGGTGACGGCATCCCCGTCTGACTTCTGCCAGGGGTGCACCTGGAAGCGCACCCAGTCGCCGTCGGCGCCGGTGAACTCCTCGATGTCGAAGGCGTGCAGAGCGGAGCTGCGGGCACCGGTGTCGAGTTTCGCCTTGATCCAAGGCACACCGATGCTCGGCAGGCGGACCCACTCACGCCAGCCCGCTATGGTGTTTGAATAGACAGGTTCACTCACTCCTTCATCTTGGCAGGCTCCCCAGTTGAAACTCGCTATCCTCTCGCGCGCCCCTCACTCTTATTCGACTCAAAGGCTCCGGGCCGCCGCGCTTCAACGTGGCCACCGGGTCAAGGTGCTGAACACTCTGCGATTCGCAATCGACCTCTCCGGCGCCGAACCCGACCTGCAATACCGCGGCCGGCTGCTCTCTGACTACGACGCGATCCTGCCGCGCATTGGCAACTCGATCACCTACTTCGGCACCGCCGTTGTGCGCCAGTTCGAGCAGATGGACGTGTACACGCCCAACACCGCCAACGGCATCAGCAACGCCCGCGACAAGCTGCGGGCCAGCCAGATCCTCTCCCGCCACGAGATCGCGATGCCGGCGACGGCGTTCGTGCACAACCGGGCCGATGTGCGCCTGGCGATCGAGCGGGTCGGCGGGGCGCCGGTCGTCATCAAGCTGCTTGAGGGCACCCAGGGCATCGGTGTGATCCTCGCCCCCGAGGTGAAGATCGCCGAGGCAATCATCGAGACGCTGCACTCAACCAAGCAGAACGTGCTGATCCAGAGCTTCATCTCTGAGAGCAAGGGCCGCGACATCCGCGCACTCGTGGTCGGCGACCGTGTCGTCGCCGCCATGCGCCGGGTCGCCAGCGGTGACGAGTTCCGCTCGAACGTGCACCGCGGTGGCACCGTCGAGGCCGTGGAGCTGACGCCGGAGTACACCCGCGCCGCCGTGCGGGCGGCCCAGATCATGGGCCTGCGCGTCGCCGGTGTCGACATGCTGGAGGGCAACGACGGCCCGCTGATCATGGAGGTCAATTCCTCGCCGGGCCTCGAGGGCATTGAGCGGGCGACCGGGCTCGATGTGGCTGGCGCCATCATCGACTACATCGCCGACCAGGTCGGATTCCCTGAGATCGACGTGCGCCAGCGCCTCAGCGTCTCGACGGGCTACGGCGTCGCCGAGATCGTCGTCTACGGCAACGCAGACTTCGTCGGCAAGACGATGGCGGCCTCCGGGCTCGGCGACCGCGACATCACCGTGCTGACGGTGCACCGCGGCACGGCCGTGCTACCCAACCCGAAGGGCGATCTCGTGCTGGAGGCGGGGGACAGGCTGCTCTGTTTCGGCAAGCTCGACGAGATGCGCTCGATGGTGCCGGAGCGCCGGCGCCGGCGGGCGCGCGTGCGCAAGCTGCCCAAGGAGCCGATCCCCGAGGGGTAGCTCTCGTCAGCGGGCGGATTCCGTCTGCGGGCGGATGCCGCGGTTGTTGGCTTCGGTCGCTGGCGCTCCCTCGAGCCAACGGGGGATGCACGTCGGCTGGAGGGCTCCGCGCCGCTCTGCACGTCGGCTGGAGGGTGCCGCGCCGCTCTGCACGTCGGCTGGAGGGGGCCGCGCCGCGACGAAGGAGCAACGCAGCGCCCGAAGCCGGGGAGTTGGCGTGATCGGGTTGCCGGTGTGGGGTTCGTCGGGCGCACCGAGCGGGGGCGGGCGGATGTCGCGTTTGTTGGCTTCGGTCGTTGGCGCTCCCTTGAGCCAACGGGGGATTCACGTCGGCTAGAGGGTGCCGCGCCGCTCTGCACGTCGGCTGGAGGGGGCCGCCGCTCTGCACGTCGGCTGGAGGGTGCCGCGCCGCGACGATGGAGCAGCGCAGCGCCCGAAGCTCGGGAGCTGGCGTGATCGGGTTGCCGGCGTGAGGTTCGACGGGTGCACCCGTCGGGGCGGGTAGATGCCGCGGTTGTTGGCTTCGGTCGCTGGCGCTCCCTCGAGCCAACGGGAGATGCACCTCGGCTGGAGGGTGCCGCCGCTCTGCACGTCGGCTGGAGGGTGCAGCGCCGCGACGAAGGAGCAGCGCAGCGCCCGAAGCCGGGGAGTTGGCGTGACCGGGTTGCCGGTGTGGGGTTCGTCGGGTGCACCCGGCGGGGCGGGCGGATGCGTGTGTGTTGGCTTCGGTCGCTGGCGCTCCCTCGAGCCAACGGGGGATGCACGTCGGCTGGAGGGTGCCGCGCCGCTCTGCACGTCGGCTGGAGGGCGCCGCGCCGCGACGAAGGAGCAGCGCAGCGCCCGAAGCCCGGGAGCTGGCGTGACCGGGTTGCCGCTGTGGGGTTCGACGGGCGCACCCAGCGCGGCGGGCGGATGCCGCGGTTGTTGGCTTCGGTCGCTGGCGCTCCCTCGAGCCAACGGGGGAGCGGCGGGGCGACGCGCTCAGGCGGACCGCTCAGGCGGCGGCGGCGGGGATCGTCACGCGGACATGGAGGCCACCGCCGGGGCGGGGCTCCAGGGCGAGCTCGCCCTCGAAACGGTTGACGATGGCGGCGACGATCGACAGGCCGAGGCCGTGCCCGCGCCCGGAAGAGCTGGTCGTGCGCCCGGCGACCCGGGTGAACTGCTCCGTGAGCGCGGCGACGTCGGCGGGGCTGAGCACGGCGCCGCTGTTGGAGAGCTCGATCGTGGCGCCGGCGGCATCCGCCCGCGTCGTCACCGCGAGGAAGCCGCCGTCGGCCAGGTTGTGCCGGATCGCGTTGTGCACGAGATTCGTCAAAAGCTGTCGCACGAGCACCGGCTCGGCCTCGATCGTGGCCGGCTCCAAGTCGAGCTCGACGCGCACGCCGTGCTCGGCGGCCTCCGCGCTGCAGCCGTCGATGGCCTCGGCCGCGGCCTGGGCGAGGTCGACCGGTTCGGGCTCTGCCGTTGACGACTGAATCTGGGCGAGGTCGAGGAGGGCCTCGACGGTCTCGATGCTGCGCTCGTTCATCACGCGCAGGCGGTCGAACACCTGCAGGTCCTCGGGGCGCTCGCGCTGTGCGATCGCGACATCGAGCATGGCCCGGGTTGTGGCGAGAGGGGTGAGCAGCTCATGCGAGGCGTTCAGGGCGAACCGGCGCGAGGCGGCGAAGGAGCGCTCCAGCTGCGCCAGCATGTCGTCGAAGTTCGCGGCCAGCTCCGAGATCTCGTCGCGCGGGCCGCTCAGCCCGATGCGCTGGCTGAGGTCGCCGTGGGCGGCCCGGCTGGCGGCGCTGTTGATGTACTGCAGCGGGGCGAGCACCCGCCCGGCGACGGCCCAGCCGACAGCGACGCCGACGATGGCGAGCGCCACGAGCACAACGAGCGAGATGACCAGCAACAGGTTGAAGATCTGATCGGTCGAGGTGATGACGAGTGCCGAGCTCGGGGTGACGGTCGCGGCGGGCTCGCCGGCCATGCCGGGGTCCGGGATGACGGCCGACGTCGAGTCGGTCGGCACCAGCGACTGCGCCGGCACAGTGGGGGCGGCCACCAGCTCGTAGCTGGGGAGGAAGCGCATCACGAGGTAGACCACCGTGAGCATGACGATGCCGGCGCCGGTGAGCAGCGCCGAGTAGGTCAGCGCGAGCCGGGTGCGCACCGTTGCCCGGTAGCGGCGGATGCCGGGCCCAATCGCCTCAGCGGATCGCATAGCCGACTCCAGAGACGGTGGTGATGATGCCGGGGTCGCCCAGCTTCCGCCGCAGGGTGCTGATCGTCACCTTGACGGTCTGGGTGAACGGGTTCGCGTTCTCGTCCCAGGCCTTCTCGAGGATGGTCTCGGCGCTGACCACGCCGCCGCCCGCCTTCAGCAGCAGCTCGAGCACCGAGAACTCTTTGCGGGTGAGGGCCACGTGCCGACCGTTGCAGAAAACCTCGCGCCGGAACGGGTCGAGCCGGACGCCGTTTCGTTCAAGCACGGGAGGGTGCGAGCTGAACTGGCGCCGGTTCAGGGCGCGCAGCCGGGCGATGAGCTCGGGGAACTCGAACGGCTTGGCCAGGTAGTCATCGGCGCCGAGCTCCAGCCCGGCGACCTTGTCGTCGAGGCGCCCGGCGGCGGTGAGCATGAGGATCGCTGGCCCCTCGGGGTCGGCGGCGAGCGCCCGGCAGACGTCGTCCCCGTGGGTGCCGGGAATATCCCGATCCAGCAGCACCACGTCGTAGTCGTTGATCTCGACGGCCTGGAGCGCCGCATCGCCGTCGCCGACGATGTCGGCCGCGATGGCATCCATCTCCAGCCTGGTGCGGATGGCATCGGCGAGGAACTCCTCGTCTTCAACGATCAGCACTCTCACGTCGATATCTCCTTGTTTGCGGCCGCCCGGCGATCGGCACCCCTGAAGTCAAGCAGACCGGGGCTTAAGAAAAGGTAAATGCCGGCCTTTACCTTCTCGCAACCGGCGAGCCGTTGGACTGGGCACAGCCCGGTCGCTCGATCGGGCTGAATCGACGAGAGATGATGCACATGACTGCCACGAAATCCATTCGACCCCGCCGCGCTGGGGCGAGCGCCCTGGCCGCAGGTGCCTTCCTGCTGCTCGCCCTCACCGGCTGCGCGCCGGCATCCGACTCGGGCGCTGAGCTCAAGACGGACGACTTCGAAGCCTCGATCGCGGACTGGCGCCAGAAGCTCGACGACTGCATGCTGGATGCCGGCTTCGACCTGAACCAGACGAACGCGGACGGAACCCCGTCCGAGTCCATCGACATCTCCCAGTTCGACATGGCCGAGTTCGACAAGGCATATGCGGCCTGCACCGACAAGGTGGGGGAACCGCCCGTCGATGAGAGCCTGCCGACCGAGGACGAGCTGTTCGAGTCGCAGCTGGTGTTCGCCTCCTGCATGCGTGAGCTCGGCTACGACTACCCGGACCCGGTGAAGGGCAACGGCGGCATGACCCCGGCTTTCGGCCCAGAGACCGACCCCAATGACATCGACGCGTGCTCGGCGAAGGCCAACGCGCTGGAGCAGCAGTGACCGTCGCAGACAAGCCCGAAAGCGCCGACGCAGCCGCGCCCCGCCGCGGGCGCCGCGCCCTGCTGATCACCGGAGCCGCGGTGGCGGCAGTGGCCGTCATCGCAACCGTGGTCGTGCTCGTTCAGCCGCCAACTCAGGCCAACTCCGCGCCGAAACCGGTGGCCGTCGATACCGCCGTGGTCACCCGCGGCGACCTGACCGCCGGCTTCCGGGCACAGGGCACGCTCGCCTACTCCTCGCCGCGGGATCTCGGCACGGCGCTGCCCGGCGTCGTCACCGGCCTCGCTGCATCCGGCAGCGTCGTCACCGCCGGCCAGGAACTCTTCCGCGTCGACGACCAGCCTGTCGTGCTCATGCACGGTGACCTGCCGGTCTGGCGTTCCTTCTCGCTGGGGATGACGGACGGCGCCGATGTGCTGCAACTGGAACGCAACCTGGCCGTGCTCGGCTTCTTCGATCGGGAGCCCGACGAGGAGTTCGCCGGCAGCACCGAGCGCGCCGTCGAGAGGTGGCAGAAGTCGCTGGGCCTCGAGGAGACCGGCATGGTCGAGACCGGTCGCATCGTGTTCTCACCCGCGGATGTGCGCATCCAGGCCCCGAAGGCCGCCATCGGCGACGCCAGCAGCGCCGCCATCGTTGCGGTGACGGGCGCCACCAAAGAGGTGCAGGCCTTCATCGACACCGCCCAGCAGGGTCTCGTCGCACTCGACGCGACGATCAACGTGCTGCTCCCCGGCGGGGTGCAGGCCAACGGCACCATCATCGCCATCGGCGCCCCCGTCGAACGGGAGGGCAGCTCCGGGAAGAGCCTGAAGATCCCGGTGACGATCACCCTCGATGACGCCGAGGCTGGCGCGAATCTGGACAACGTCTCGGTGACGATCCTGCTGACCGAGGTCAAGCAGAGCGACGTGCTGCTCGTTCCGGTTGTGGCCCTCCTGGCCCAGCCGGGCGGCGGATTCGCCGTCGAGGTCGTGACCGACAAGCCAGGCAAGAAGGGGGCTGGCTCGAGCGTCGTTCCGCTTGAGCTCGGCGCATTCTCCGACGGCCTCGTCGCCGTCACCGGCGGCAAGCTCGCCGACGGCGACGTCGTGGTGGTGGCCAAATGACCAGCCCCATCGTCGAGCTGAAGGGCGTGACGCGCTCCTACGGCTCGCCGCCCACCGTCGCCCTGAACGGTGTCGACCTCACGATCGACGAGGGCGAGATGCTCGCCATCGTCGGCCCGAGCGGATCGGGCAAGTCCACCATGCTCAACATCATCGGCTCCCTCGACCGCGCGAGTTCCGGCTCAGCCGAGATCGCCGGCCACGATGTTGCCTCGCTGAGCGATGCCGAGCTCTCTGCGCTGCGCGCGCACACCATCGGCTTCGTCTTCCAGCAGTTCCACCTCTCCGATGGCGTAACGGCACTCGAGAACGTGGCGACCGGACTGCTCTACACCGGAACCCCGCCGCGCGAGCGCCGCCGCCTGGCCACGATCGCGTTGCAGCGCGTCGGCCTCGGCGACCGCCTGCTGCACCACCCGCGGCAGCTCTCCGGCGGCGAACGGCAGAGGGTCGCCATCGCCCGTGCGGTCGTCGGCGAACCGCGGCTGCTCTTGGCCGATGAGCCGACCGGCAGCCTCGACACCAAGTCGGGGTCCGGCGTGATGCAGATTCTGGCCGACCTGAACGACTCCGGCACCACCGTCGTTGTGATCACCCATGATCAGGGCCTGGCCGATCGGATGCCGCGTCGCGTGCGCATCCGCGACGGGGAGATCGTCGCCGACGAGCGGGGAACGCTGACAGAGGGAGCAGCCGCATGAGCGGCCGCAGCACCCTGAACCAGCGCTCCCGACTGCGCACCGGCGATCTGCTCGCGCTCGGATTCCACGGGCTGCGCGCCCGCCCGTTGCGCGCCATCCTCTCCTCCCTCGGTATTGCGATCGGCATCGCGGCGATGATCTCGGTGATCGGCATCTCGACCTCCAGCCAGGCGCTGATCAAGGACAAGCTCTCCGAGCTCGGCACCAACCTGCTCACGGTCACGGCGGGCAGCGATCTGCTCGGCCAGGATGCCCCGTTGCCGGCCGACTCCCTGGCCGCCATCCGGCGCATCGAGGGGGTGCAGCACGCCAGTTCGACGGCCACGCTCACAGACATCTTCGTCTTCCGCAACGCGGAGCTCGATCGTGGCCGCACCGGCGGCCTGAGCGTGGCCGCCGCCGACCTCGACCTGCTCGAGGCCTCGGGCGCCAGCGTTCTGGCAGGCAGCTGGCTGAACGAGGCCACCGCGCAGTTCCCGACCGTGGTGCTCGGGCGCACGAGCGCCGAGCGGCTCGGCATCCAGACCCCGGGCAGCCAGATCTGGCTGGGCGAGCAGACCTTCACCGTCGTCGGCATCCTCGACGCCTCACCGCTTGCACCCGAGCTGGACTCGATGGCGCTGATCGGCGAGCCGATCGCCGCCACCCTCTTCGGCTACACGGGCAACCCGACGATGATCTACGAGCGCTCTGATGAGGACCGGGTTGCGGCGGTGCGGACGCTGCTGCCGCCGACGATCAGCCCGGAGTCACCGAGCGAAGTCAAGGTCAGTCGGCCCTCCGACGCACTGGCCGCGAAGAACACCGTCGACCAGGCC
Organism: Microterricola viridarii; assembly: GCF_001542775.1. Lineage (GTDB taxonomy): Bacteria > Actinomycetota > Actinomycetes > Actinomycetales > Microbacteriaceae > Microterricola > Microterricola viridarii_A. The sequence goes on along the minus strand of NZ_CP014145.1, from coordinate 1,720,219 downwards.
TTCACCGGGCTGCTGGTCGGCGTCGGTTCCATCGCGCTGCTCGTGGGCGGCATCGGGGTGGCCAACACCATGGTCATCTCCGTGCTCGAGCGCCGCCGCGAGATCGGCCTGCGCCGCTCGCTCGGCGCCACCCGGCGCCACATCCGGCTGCAGTTCCTGTTCGAGGCCATGCTGCTTGCGGCCTACGGCGGTCTCGCCGGAACCGCGCTCGGCTGGTTGATCACGGCGATCACTGCCCGATCCAACGGGTGGATCGTCGCGATTCCCGGCGAGGTGCTGGTGGCCGGCGTTGCCGTGACGATTGTGGTCGGGGCGATCGCCGGGGTGCTGCCGGCCGTGCGAGCGGCGAAGACATCGCCGACGGCGGCGCTCAGCAGTTAGCGCGCGTGCGCGAGTCAACCAAACGAACGACGTCGGCCGGCCCTTCTGTCTCTAGGCTGGGGATGGAAGGGCACGGCCGCTCCTGGCCGCGAGAATGCATGGCAGAGTCACAAGCAACAGACGAGGCAATCACACCACCGCAGAGCGGCCGGCGCCGCTGGATCGGTCTGGGGGTATTGGCCGCAGCCCTCTCGATGATCGTGCTCGACGGAACCATCGTCGGCGTCGCGCTGCCGGTTCTGATCGAGGACCTGCACCTCAACCTCAGCGACGCGCAGTGGGTCAACGGCATCTATTCGGTCGTTTTCGCGGCGTTGCTGCTGACCGCCGGGCGTCTCGGCGACCGACTGGGACGGCGCCGGATGCTGGTGGTCGGCCTCCTGATCTTCATGACCGGCAGCCTGCTCGCCGCCCTCTCCGGCACAGGGGGTGCTCTCATTGCCGCCCGCGTCGTGCAGGGTGTCGGCGGCGCGCTGATCCTGCCGACGACGCTCTCGACCGTGAACGCCACCTTCCGCGGCCGCGACCGGGCCGTCGCCTTCGGCGTCTGGGGCGCCGTCATCTCGGGAATGGCCGCGTTCGGCCCTCTCCTCGGCGGCTGGCTGACCACCGCATTCAGCTGGCAGTGGATCTTCATCGTCAACCTGCCGCTCGGCATCATCATCCTGGTCGGCACCTTCCTCACCGTCACCGAGACCCGCGCCGTCATCACCTCGCGTGGCTTGGACGTCGACGGGCTGCTGCTCAGCGCGATCGGCTTCGGTGGCATCGTCTTCGCCCTGATCGAGGGCCGCTCGCTCGGCTGGTGGGCGCCGACGGCCGAGTTCACGTTCCTCGGCTGGACGTGGCCGGTCACCGCCCCCGTCTCGCCGGTGCCGGTCGCCGGCATCATCGGCATCGTCTGCATCGTGCTGTTCGTGCTCTGGGAGCGGCACCGCGGACGCAACGGACGCTCGGCCATCCTCGACCTGAAACTGTTCAACGTGCCCACCTTCACCTGGGGCAACCTGACGGCGTTGTGCGTGGCGATCGGCGAGTTCGGCCTGCTGTTCGTGCTGCCGCTGTTCATCGTGAACGCGATGGGGCTCACCACGCTCGGCGCGGGCCTCGTGCTCGCTGCGATGGGCGTCGGCGCGTTCCTCTCCGGGGCCTCTGCCCGCCACCTCGCCGAACGGATGGGCGCCCCCAACGTGGTGTTGCTCGGCCTCGGCATCGAGGTCGTCGGAGTCACCGCGACGGCGCTGTTCCTGCACGCCGGCTCGGCGCCGTGGCTGCTCGCCCTGCTGCTCGTCGTCTACGGTCTCGGCCTCGGGCTGGCATCCGCCCAGTTGACAGGCACCGTGCTGGCCGACATCCCGACCGAGCAGTCCGGCCAGGGCTCTGCAACGCAGAGCACGGTGCGCCAGGTCGGCTCCGCGCTCGGCACCGCCCTGATCGGTGCCGTGCTCGCGGCCGGGCTGGCGACGGCCCTGCCGGCCCAGCTGGACACCGTCTCCGGCCTGCCGCCGGCCAGCGCCGAGCAGATCGCCACGGCGACGGAGTCCTCGGGCGGCGGCACCATCGGCCAGATCCGGGCCGAGGGCACCGACGGCAAACTGGGGGAGTCGGGGCCCGCCATCGCCACCGCCCTCTCCGACGGTTTCGCGGATGCCGCGCGCACCTCTCTGTTCGCCGCCGGCGGCTTCCTCGCCCTCGGCTTCCTCTTCGCACTGCGGTTGCGGGCCAAGTCGCGGCAGCGCTGAGGGCGGGGAACGGCAGCCAGCACATGACGGCATCCGTCGAAGACATCGACCTCCGCGCGGCCCTCAGACGTTCGGAACCCGCCTGACCGAGCCGATGCCCGCCGACTGAGAGAGGATGACGATGGCGTCCACAATGATCGTGAACGTTCGCCTGTTCGATGGCACGGCTCTCACCAGCTCCACCACCGTGGGTATCAGCGACGAGCTGATCACAACGGTGGGCGGTCCGCCACCGGGCAACACCCTGGAAGGCACCGTCGACGGGAACGGCGGCGTGCTGCTGCCGGGGCTCATCGACGCGCACGTGCATGTCGACGACGAAGACCAGCTGCAGGCGTTCCTCGCGCACGGAATCACCACGGTCTTGGACATGGCCAACCAGAAACCAGAGATCACCCGCTCCCTGCGTGAGCTGCCCGGTCTGCCCCAGGTGTTCGGTGCCGGGCTGCCAGCCAGCGCGCCGGGCGGCGCCCACACCACGAAGATGGGTTTCCCGCTGGGCAGCGCGGTGAAAGACGGCGCCGATGCACGCCGTTTCGTGGCCGCCCGGGTGCGCGACCACGCCGACTTCATCAAGATCATCGTTGAAGACCCGCGGATGCCGGGGACGAAGGCGCTGCCGGCCGACACGATCGCGGCACTCGTGCAGGCCAGTCATTCCGCCGGTCTGCTCACCGTCGCGCACGCCGTTACCTCGACGGCCGTCGGCCTCGCGGCAGAGGCGGGGGTCGACGTCATCACCCACGCACCGATGAACCGCAGCATCACGCCGGGGGAGGCGGTCGCGCTTGCCGCGCGCGGTGCCGCACTCGTGCCCACGCTGACCATGCTGCGGGGCACGGCCGGCATCATCAACGCCAGGAGCATGTTCCGTCTGCTCCGGCGCCTGAACATCGCGCCGCCCGTGCACTACGAGAACGCCCGGCAGAGCGTCGCCGTGGCCCGCGCTGCAGGGCTGGCCGTGGCGGCCGGAACCGACTCGAACAGCGAGGTCGGCGCGCCCTGGCATCCGCGTTTCGGCAGCTCGCTGCACGACGAACTCGAACTGCTCGTCGACGCCGGCCTCAGCCCGGCCGAGGCGATCGCTGCGGCCACCGCCACCCCGGCACGCATCTTTGGTCTGACCGACCGTGGGGCGATCGCGCCAGGGCTCCGGGCCGACCTACTGCTGATCCGCGGCGATCCGACGGCAGAGATCAGCGCCGCGCGCACCCCGGCCGGAATCTGGATCGGGGGCCAGCGGGTGCTCTGACGCGGCTCGCACGCCCAGCGCTCGACAGCCAGACAGAACCGTGCGGGGAGGCGTGGCTTCCCAGCCGATCCGCATTGTCGTGTGGCTAAGCTTTATGGGTGTCTGGAGACCGCAGGAGCAAGAGAACCCATCTCGCCGACCGCCTGCGCGAGCAGGTGTACGTCACATTCACCGGCCTGGCGGTGATCATCGCTCTGCAGTCGCATGCGCACGGCCTCACCGCCCTGGGCGCGGCGACGACGCTCTCGATCACCGTGCTCGGCGTGCTGTCGGCCGCGTTCATCGCCGAGGTCATCACCCACATGATCGTGGGCAGCGCGCTGCCTGACCGGGACGAAGTCAAGCACATGTTCCGGTCGACCCTCGGCGCCATCGGCATCGTGGTGCTGCCGATCCTCGTGTTGGTGCTGGCTGCCTTCGGGCTGTGGTCGGTCGTGACCGGCCTCACCATCGCGAGCGTCTTGCTCATCGCCACCCTCGTCGCTGTCGTGTTCCTCGCCATTCGTCGCACCTCGATCGGCCGCTGGCAGCAACTCGCCGTCCTCCTCGCCCTGGCGCTGCTCGGCGTGCTGGTACTGGTGCTGGAGGTCGCCGCGCACGGCTAACCGCCGTGACGTGGGGCGCGCGTGTTACTGTCCGAACATGACTGAGCCACGGGCGACAGTGTCACAACGTTCCACCATTCCGCGCACCATCGGCCGTGTCGCCCTGGGGGTGTTCCTGGTGTTCGCCGGGGTCAGCCACCTGACGTTCGCCCGGCAGGAGTTCACCGCGCAGGTGCCCGACTGGCTGCCGGCCAGCAAAGACGCCGTCGTGCTGGCATCCGGTGCCGTCGAGATCTCCCTCGGCCTGGCACTTCTGCTGTTGCGCAAACGGCGGGTGAGCGTTGGCTGGGTGGTGGCCGCGTTCTTCGTAGCGGTGTTCCCCGGCAACATCTCGCAGTACGTGACGCACAGCGACGCGTTCGGCTTGGACACGGACAGGGCACGCGGCATCCGCCTGCTGTTCCAGCCGCTGCTCGTGCTCTGGGCGCTGTGGAGCACCGGCGCATGGCGGGCGTGGCGCACACGCAAGAACTGACCGTGCGTCGGCTGCACGCGGTGGCCGCCGGCCGCGCCGCAAGCGTGCATGCTTGATGCATGGACCTTGAGGTGACGGCTGCACTGACGATTCCGGCGACGGAACTCGGCTGGCGGTTCTCGCGCTCCTCCGGCCCGGGCGGCCAGCATGTGAACACCTCGGACAGCCGCGTCGAGCTGTTCTGGAGCGTGACGGATTCCGCCGCGCTCTCGGACAGCCAACGGCAGCGCCTGCAGGAGCGGCTCGGTTCCCGGCTCATCGGCGGGGTGGTCACGGTGACGGCCGCCGAGCAGCGCTCGCAGTTGCGCAACCGCGAGATCGCGCGGCGCAAGCTCGTCGACCTCCTCGCGACAGCCCTCGCCCCCGATGCTCCCCACCGGCGGGCGACGAAGGCCACCCGCGGCTCCGACCGCCGCCGCCTCGCCGCGAAGAGCCAACGCTCTGAGACGAAGAAGCAGCGCCAGCGCCCGTCGTCCGACTGACAAAGCCGGTCGACCGGCCCGGGGACCCTCCCATGCCATCGCCACGAGGCAGGCGTACCATGAGGCGAACGTCTAGCGAACGCTGCGTTCATCTTCAGGGAAGAAGCTAGATCATGACTGAGTTCATGGATGTCCACCACAACATGAAGGGCATCACGCCGGCAGATCTGTTGGCCGCGCACAACGCAGATGTCGCCATTCAAGACGACGAGCACGTGAAGTTCAAGAAGGCCTGGGCCGATCCGGTGACGGGCCGGGCATTCTGCCTCTCGGAGGGCCCGTCAGCGGATGCCGTCCGGCGCATCCACGAGCGCACCGGCCACCCGGCCGACGAGATTCACGAGGTCACGGTCACCGTCTAGGTGGCGGCGGGCGGGTCGACCGGGGCGAAGCGGGGGACGTCTTCGCCATCGACCTGCACCGTCTCGACGAACATGGCCAGTGGGCGCACCCACAGCCCGCTGTCGCCGACGAGCGGCGAGTACACGACGAGCGCCTCCTCCGTCTCGGAGTGACGGGCGACGCCGATGACGTCATACAGTGCGCCCTTGTAGTGCCGGTAGAGGCCGATTCTGATCTCGTTCATGCTGGCCTCGACCTTATCGTGTTGGCTGTGCAGAGCCCGGCTCAGCCGCGGGCCGGCGGCACGTTCTGATTGAGCCGGAACAGGTTCTGCGGATCCCAGCGGGCCTTGATCTCTGCCAAGCGCTGATAGTTGGGGCCGAGCGAGCTGCGCATCAGCTCGTCGCCCTCTTCTTGGAACCCGGCGAAGTTCAGGTAGCGCACACCATTCGAGAACGGGTGCAACGCGGCGACCAGGCCGCGTGCCCATGCGATGTTCGCCTCATCCCCGCCTGGCTCCGTCCAGTTCGCTTCCGGGCTGATCAGGAACGACGCCGAGGTGACCGGCATGGCGCCCTCGATCGAGTCGTGGGTGTGACCGCCGAGGTGCCAGACATCAATCGTGCTGAGATCGGATGCCGGCCGCACGGCCGCCTCGGCGATGAGCGCGATCACCTCATCACCGAGCCGCTCCACCTGCACCGACTTCCAGTAGTGCCGGTCACCGGGTGGGTAGTCCGCGTCGAACGCCTGCTGCACCTGCACGTAGCTCGTCACACCGGAGCCGTCGAACAGCGGCTCTCCGAACTCGTGCAGCGGGCGGAACGCCTTCGCGCCGACGGCCGGGTCGCCGACGAAGACGCCGCCGAACGCCGTGAACGGCCGGCCGAAGGTCTCTGGCGCGAAACCGTCCGCCCCCTCCGGCACCAGCCCGGCGAAGGCCAGCGCGCTGGCCTCGTTCGGCGCCTGCGCGCAGAACTCCCGGAATAGGCGGAGGGCGCGCGGGATCCCGCCGTCGCGGCCGTCGTGGAACACAAACAGGAAGTACACCTCTGGACCGACCGGGTGCATCGCGAACTCAAACCGGGTGACGACGCCGACGTTGCCGCCGCCGCCGCGCAACGCCCAGAGCAGCTCAGGTTCGTGCTCGGAATCGGTGTGCACCACGGCGGAATCCGCCGTCACCAGTTCAGCGCCGACGAGGCTGGCGCAACTGAAACCGCAGGTGTTGCGGATCCAGCCGTAGCCGCCGGCCAAGGTCAGGCCGCCGACGCCGGTCTTCGAGTAGACGCCGCCCGGCACGGCGAGCCCGTGTTCCTGGGTGAGGGCGTCGACCTGGCCCCACGTGGCGCCGCCGCCGACGGCCACGATGCCGCGGTCGAGGTCGATCGCCACCTCGTGCAGCGGTGCCAGATCGAGCACCACTCCGTCATCGACGGTGCTGTGCCCTGCGGCACTGTGCCCGCCGCCGCGCACGGCCAGGGGGAGCCCCTTCTCCCGCGCCAGGGCGACGCCGATGCCCACATCGTGGGGGCTGGCGCAGCGGATGATGACGGCCGGTCGTTTGTCGAACATGCCGTTCCAGATCAGCCGCGCCCGCTCGTACCCGGCCTGGCCGGGCAGGATGTACTCGCCGTCAAGGGCACCCCAGGGAGCCAGGTCTGAGGGGGTCAGGTCCATGTGCGTCATCTCGCACCTCATCTGCTGCAGGGTTTGCGCGTCGGGCGGCGCACGCACACCCCCAGGGCCGCCCCGTGAGTGGCAACAACGGTACTCCGCGGCATCCGGTGCGGCAACGCCCCGCCCGCGCGCCGACGTAAGATCGTTCGATGCCCCCACGTTCCCCGCTGCCGCAACGACTGGGGCTGGATGCCGCGTGGATGCGCACCCCCGATCTCGATCGAAGCCGGCCGGACCCGTGGCCGAGCATGGGCGCCTGGCTGCACGAGCGGCTCTCCGAGTTCATCGACGTGCCGGCCTTCCTCGCCGAGCAGCGCATCGTCTACGAGGGCGGCGTGCCGGCCGTCGGCAGCGACCCGTACCGGCCGCACACCTTCGTCTGGTTCCACCGCGACCTGGCCGATGAGGCGCCAGTGCCCGGCCCGATCCACGTGGTGCACCGCGACGAACAGCTCGTCGTGATCGACAAGCCCGCGTTCCTTTCCACGATCCCGCGCGGCAAGCACGTGCAGCAGAGCGTCGTGGTGCGGTTGCGCGACGAGTTGGGCCTGCCGGAGCTCTCGCCGCTGCACCGCCTGGACCGGGTGACCTCCGGCCTGCTGATCATGGCCACGGAGAAACGCTGGCGGGGCGCCTACCAGACCATGTTCCAGCGCGGCGAGGTGAGCAAGACCTACCTGGCTCTCGCAGCACACCGGCCGGAGCTCGAGCTGCCCGCCACCGTGCGCAACCACCTGGGCAAGCGGCGCGGCACGATGCAGGCAGAGGTGATTCCGGATGCCGCGGCGAACGCCGAGTCGCTGATCGAGCTGCAGAGTGTGAGAGGCGGTGAGGCGGTGTACCGGCTGAGCCCGCGCACCGGGCGCACCCATCAGCTGCGCATGCACCTGTGGGGGCTCGGCGTGCCGATCAGCGGCGACCCGCTCTACCCGGAGGTGCGTCCCGTCGCCATCGACGATTTCAGCACCCCGCTGCAGCTGCTGGCCAGCGCGGTCGGCTTCACCGACCCGCTGAGCGGTGCCCCGCGGCGCTTCGAGAGTGTGCGCAGCCTGCCGCTGCAGAGCGAGGCCTGAGCGGTCAGACCGGCTGTGCGGCTAGGCCTGCGGCGCCTCCATGGCGGTGGCGGGTGCGGTGGAGCGGGCATGTGCCACCGAGAGACCATGCCCGACACGGCGGAACAGCAGAGCCGAGAGCACCGCGCCGAAGGCGAAGAAGCCAGCCGCCCACCAGTACGCGACCGAGTAGCTGTGCAAGGCAGCCTCGGCGATGACCTCTGGCGATGCAGGCAGGTGTGCGGAGACGTAGCTGGTCGCGGCCGTGGCGGCCAGCGTGTTCAGCAGCGCCGTACCGATGGAGCCGCCGACCTGCTGACTGGTGTTCACCGTGGCGGAGGCCACACCAGCGAAGTCCCGGTTGACGCCGAGGGTCGCCGTCTGGATCGACGCGGGCATGATGGTTCCCATTCCGAGACCGATGATCGCCAATGGCGGCAGGATGTCGGCGGCGTATGTGCTCTCCAAAGTGAGGTGGGTGAGGTAGATCATGCCGATCATCCCGAGCACCATTCCGAGTGGAACCAGCACCTTCGGGCCGAAACGCGGCAGGAAGATGTTTGTTGACAATTGGGCGGCGAGCACCAGCATGGCGATCATCGGCAGGAAGGCGACACCCGTCTGAACCGGGGTGAAGTGCAGGCCCGTCTGCAGGTAGTAGGTGACGAAAAGGAATACGCCGAACATGCAGGCACCCGCGATGACCACGGAGAGGTAAGACGCGCCTCGATTGCGGTCAAGCACGATGGCGAGGGGGAGAAGCGGGTGCGCGGCGCGTCGTTGCCAGAGCACGAAGGCGATCAGCAGAATGCCCGATCCCACGAGCATCAGCCAGCACGAGGGGGACCCCCACCCGTCGCTCTCGGCGTTGGAGAAGCCGTAGACGAGTAAGAACAGGGCGCCGGAGGCGAGCACGGTGCCGGGGATATCGAGTTTCGGCCTGGGCCCCGTGCGAGCGACTGTGCTGACAAAGACGAGGGCACCGGCAAACGCGACGATTGCAATGAACACGTTGATGTACAGGCTCCACCGCCAGTCGAGGTATTCGGTGAGGAAGCCGCCGAGGAGCAGGCCGATGGCGCCGCCGGCACCGGCGATGGCCCCGAACACGCCGAAGGCGCGCGAGCGCTCCTTCGGAATGGTGAAGGTCGTCGTCAGCACGGCCAGGGCGGTCGGCGCGAGCAGCGCACCGAATGCGCCTTGCAGTGCGCGCGCTCCGACGAGCCACTCGAAGCTCTGCGCCGCACCGCCCAGGGCGGAGGCCGTGGCGAATCCGACCAGACCGATGAGGAAGGTGCGCTTGCGGCCGATCAGGTCGGAGAGCCTGCCGCCGAGCAGAAGCAGGCTGCCGAAGGCGAGCGAGTAGGCGGTGACGACCCATTGCCTCTCGCCGTCCGTGAAGCCGAGTTCGGCCTGGGCGGACGGCAAGGCAATGTTCACCACCGTCGCATCCAGTACGACCATCAGCTGCGCGAGCGCGACGACGGCGAGCGTCCACCAGCGTCGGGAGTGGGGCACTGTTGGGGGGACGGGCTGGACGGGTTCGGATTCGATCCGGGACATGAGCGCGACATTAGTCCCGTTGTGGGAAGTCCGGCTCTGATTTGCTCGGGAGTATGCCGTGAACTGCTCGTCCTCCCCGTTGGCTCGAGGGAGCGGCAACGACCGGAGCCAACGACCCGAGCCAACGACCGAAGCCAACCGTCGAAATCGCCGTTGAGCGTGGTTCGGATGCCGGGGAACACGCTCAACTGCCATCTCGATGCCGGCGACTAGCCGCGCTCGCGCGCCACCGCCTCGCGCACGGCGGGCGCAACCTCGTGGGCATAGCGCTCGATCAGCCCGGCGTCGTCGGCGGCCAGGATGAACCCGGAGATGCCATACGCCAGCGCGATGTCCGTGAGTTCGCTGACCCACTGCGACGGCGGGCCCTGCAGGAGCCCGCTGTTTGCCGGCGCGAAGCTGCCGCCGATGTTGAGCAGGCGGCGGATCGCGCGGGGGTCGCGGCCGGCGGCATCCGCCCCCTCGTCAATGAGCGCATTCATCGCTGTGAGCTCGGCCGGGCCGCCCTTCAGGTAGCCGAGCGACGGAAGCCAGCCGTCGCCGGCCCGCCCGGTCATCCGCAGGATGCGCGGCTTGTATGCGCCCACCCAGATGCCGATGTCATGTGCGGGGGCCGGCCCGCGCTTGGCGCCGTCCACGGTGTAGTGGGTGCCCCCGAAATGCACGCCGCCCTTCTGCTCGGTGTCCCAGATGTCGCGCATGATCTGGATGCCCTCTTCGAGCGCCTCGATCGACTGGCCGGGGGTGAGCCGGCTGCCGCCCATCGCCTCGATGGCGTCCCAGAAGCCGCCGGCGCCCAGGCCGAGCTCGACCCGGCCGCCGCTCAGCAGATCGAGGCTGGCCGCGCTGCGGGCGAGCAGCGCGGGGTGCCGCAGCGGCAGGTTGATCACGTTGCCGGTCAGGTGGATCTTCTCGGTGCGCGCGACAACGAAGGAGAGCAGCGTCCACGTGTCGAGGAAGCGCGGCTGGTAGGGGTGGTCCTGGAACGAGGCCAGGTCGAGACCGGCGCGGTCCGCGACGACAGCGAGGTCGACGGCGTGCATGGCTGGCTTGTTCGTGGGGGTGATGAACACCCCGAACTGCAGGTCGTGCCCGTAGTCAGTCATCGTGCGCTCCTCGTGGTGGTGGCGGCTGGTTCGGATGCGGCAGCTTCGATCGCAAAGTTGTCTGTGAACAGGTGCGACGGGTCGTACTCCGCCTTGAGAGCCCGCAGTCTGGCCAGAGTCTGCGGCGGGAACGCATCGTGGATGCGCCGCGGGTTCAGGCTGCTGTCGAAGCTCAGGTAGAGCCCATCGAAGAAGGGCTCCAGCTCGGCCCAGCCGCGGTCCAACCGGTCCGGGTTGGAGCCCATGGCGGCCACCGAGAAGTTGGCGGCCCGGTGGGCGTAGGCGGTGTCGTCGGGGTCGACGACGGATGCCGCTCCGCCCGTCGCCCGGATCTGGAAGAAGTAGCTGGCCCCGCTGGCCAGCAGCCGGGCTGCGGCCTGGGCGAACTCTGGGGTGATGTGCTCGAGCAGGCCGGAGCGGCTGTTCACCTCGCCACTGCCCTCGTTCGCGTCGCCCTGGGCCGGCATCAGCGCCTCGCCGTAGCTGAGCAGCTGCACCGACTGCTGGTACATGGGCGAGATGTCGGCGAAGGGCTGCAGACGGCTGATGATCGTGTCGGGGTCGACCGAATCGACCATGGCGAAGATGCGGGCCAGCACGGGCTCGCCGGGCCGAGCGCCGCCGATGACGACGAAGCTGGTGGTGTCGAGCGGCGAGGCCTCGAGCGTCGCGCCCCACTTCTCCAGGAAGGCGGCGGTGTCGCTGGCATCGAGCACGAGCTGGGCCCAGCCGACGCCGGGCACCTCGGCAGCCTCGAACTCGAAGGCGGTGGCGATGCCGAAGTTGGAGCCCGCGCCGCGCATTGCCCAGAACAGGTCGGCGTTCTCATCGGCGCTGGCGCGCACGTGGCTGCCGTCGGCGAGCACCAGCTCGACGGCGCGGAGGTGGTCGATGGTGAGGCCGTTCGCGCGGCCGAGGAAGCCGATTCCGCCGGCGGTGGCGAGCCCGCCGACGCCCACCCCGCCGTAGTCGCCGGAGCTGATCGCCCAGCCGTGCGGGTCCAGTGCGGAGGCGACTTCGCCCCAGCGTGCGCCGGGGCCGATGCGCACGAGTCGCTTCTCGGGGTCGAGGATCTCGATCGTGTTGAGGGCGGAGACGTCGATGACGATGCCGCCCTGGTTGGTCGAGCGGCCGCTGATTCCGTGCCCGGCACTGCGGATACCGAGCGGCACGTCGGGGTGGCGGCGGGCGAAGGCGACGGCATCCTTCACCTGCTCGACGGTGCGTGGGCGCAGCACCAGGCCGGGCTGCCCGCCGCGCATGTAGGTGGAGTGCACGGCGGCGTAGTCGTGGTCGCCCGGCTCGATCGCGCCGAGCGCGCTCGGCACGGATTCGTAGTCGATGCCAGCGACGCGGCGGGCCAGGGCCGCCGCCGGGCGCACGGCCGAGGCCGTGGAGAGGCCGGGGATCGCGGCGTCGGCCGCCTCACGCAGGGCGGGGGCAACCTCGGTGATGAAACGGCGGATGACGGCCGGGTCAGCGCTCCGCAGCAGGATGTCGCCGATGCCCTGATCGCGCACGAGCGGCAGCAGCCCCGCCACCCAGTCGGCGCTGGCCGCATCGCCGGACAGGTTCTCGGGAGCCGCGACCTCAAGCACACGGCGGATCTCGCGGGGGTCGCGGCCGGCGTCTCGAGCCGCGGCATCGAGCATGGCGTTGCCCGCGTCCAGGAGTGCCTCGCCGGTCGGCTGGCGCAGGAGCCAGCCGTCGGCGCTGCCCCCGGCGAGTTTGAGGAGTGCGGGGCTCTCGCCGGCAATGCGGATCGGAATCCTGTGGGCGGGCAGCGGCCCGCCGGAGGCGCCGTTCAGCTCGTAGTGCGCGCCGCTGTAGCGGAGGGTGGACCTGCCGGCGCCGGCCCAGACGCTGCGCAGGATGTCGATGGCCTCGCCGAGCGCCTCTGAATCCTCTGCGCTCAGACCGAGCTCGAGCCGGCCCGCGGCGAGTAAGTCGAGGCTCGCTGTCGCCCGGCCGAGCACCGCCGGGTTGTGTCGGCCGAGCTCGACGACGGGAGCGATGCCGATGCGCTCGGTGCTCCCGGCCAGCCACGAGGCGAGGCTCCAGGCGTCCAGGCCAGGGGCCGCCTGTTCGGAGCAATCAGTGACCGACACGAGGTCATAACCCAGTTTCTCTGCGAGCGCTGCCTGATCAAGCAGGTCGGCGGGTTCGGCGCCCGGCTGCAACGCGAGCCCGAAGCGAAGGGGATGCCCATAGTTGTTGTCCACGCTCCCAGCTTGCTGGTCCGATCTCGTCAGCGCAAAGCAGCAGTAAGTCGCTAACCATTCGTAAGCCGAGTGCTGCCGCGCGCGCTCAGTTGTATCTCAGGAGCGCTGGTCATATGATCACTAGAGCGATATGCGAACCATGTGTTCGATTATCGAACAGTGCAGTTGCATCACACAGAAGAGTCACCACACAGAGAAGTGAGGAAGCCCGTGCAGTTCCACCACCACGGATACGTGTCCACCGACCCGCGAGTGCAGCCGGTTGCGGGGGTCGGCGTCGACCGCCCGGACGAGCTGCCAGACACTGTCGACGTGCTCATCGTCGGCACGGGCCCGGCCGGTGTGGTCGCAGCGGCGCAACTCTCGATGTTCCCCAACGTCACGACCCGCATCATCGAGCGCCGAGGCGGGCGCCTGCCGATCGGCCAGGCCGACGGTATTCAGGCCCGCAGCGTCGAGACCTTCCAGGCCTTCGGCTTCGCCGAGCGGATCATCGCCGAGGCCTACCGCATCACCGAGATGGCGTTCTGGAAGCCCGACGTCAACAACCGGGAGAACATCGTGCGCACCGCCCGCGCCGTCGATGACCCCGCCGGCATCAGCGAGTTCCCGCACCTGATCGTCAACCAGGCCCGCGTGCTCGACTACTTCACCGAGTACATGGCGAACTCGCCGACGCGCATGAAGCCGGACTACGGCTACGAGTTCGTCGGCCTCGAAGACACGAAGGCGGGGGAGTACCCCGTCACGGTCACGCTGCGGCACACCACCGGCGAGTTGGCGGGACAGGAGAAGATCGTCCACGCCAAGTACGTCGTCGGTGCCGACGGCGCCCGCAGCGCGGTGCGCGACTCGATCGGCTGCTCCCTGCGCGGCGACCAAGCCATGCACGCCTGGGGCGTCATGGACGTGCTCGCGGTCACCGACTTTCCCGACATCCGCACCAAGTGCGCGATCCAGTCGGAGGAGCACGGCAACATCCTGCTGATCCCGCGCGAGGGCGGCCAGCTGTTCCGCATGTACGTCGACCTCGGCGAGGTCGCGGATGACGACAACGGCGACGTGCGCAAGACGACGATCGAGCAGATCATCGCCCAGGCCAACGCGATCATGCACCCGTACACGCTCGATGTGAAGAACGTGCCGTGGCACAGCGTCTACGAGGTAGGCCACCGCCTCACCGACCGCTTCGACGACGTGCTGCCCGAGGAGCTCGGTACGCGCACGCCGCGCGTCTTCATCACCGGTGACGCGTGCCACACCCACAGCGCCAAGGCCGGCCAGGGCATGAACGTCTCGATGCAGGACGGCCTCAACATCGGCTGGAAACTCGGCTACGTGCTCGACGGCCGCAGCCCGGAGAGCCTGCTCAGCACCTACTCGGCCGAGCGCCAGGTGATCGCCAAGAACCTCATCGACTTCGACAAGCAGTGGTCCACCCTGATGGCGACGCGGCCGGAAGACCTCGACGACCCGACCGAGCTCGAAGACTTCTACACCCGCACCGCCGAGTTCCCGTCCGGCTTCATGACGCAGTACACGCCGTCGATGCTGATCGGCGAGGCCAGCCACCAGGAGCTCGCCACCGGGTTCCCGATCGGCAAGCGTTTCAAGTCGTCACCGGTCGTGCGGGTCTGCGACACGAACCCGGTGCAGCTCGGCCACCACCACCGCTCCGACGGGCGCTGGCGCGTCTATGCCTTCGCGGATGCCGCGGCGCCGGGCACCAACTCTGACCTCGCCGCGTGGGCCGAATGGCTGAGCACCGCACCGGAGTCGCCGCTGCGCGTGCACACGCCGGAAGGCGGCGACATCGACGCAGTCTTCGACGTGAAGGTGGTCTACCAGCAGCCGCACACCGAGTTCGACATGGACCAGGTTCCGGCCACGTTCCTGCCGAAGACGGGCCCGTTCGGGCTGACCGACTACGAGAAGGTCTACAGCACGCTGGAGGGCGACGACATCTTCGAACAGCGCGGCATCAGCCGGTCCGGAGCCGTCGTGGTGGTGCGCCCCGATCAGTACGTGGCGACGGTGCTGCCGTTGACGGCATCCGCAGAGCTCGCCGACTTCTTCGCGCAGAACCTGCTGCCGGCCGCCTAGCCGGTCTCCGCGGGGCGGGCCGGCGAGTGCCGGCTCGCTCTGCGCGGAACACGCCGACGGGCAGGGCCGGTGTTTCAGGTGTCGGAGCGGAAGTACGCGTTCGAGCTCGGAATGTAGAGCAGAACGAGCGCCGCGACCGAGATGAGGATGCTGACGACGGCGACCCAGATCAGCCAGAGCGCCAGCTGGGTGAGCCAGACCGCGCCCGCGATCGAGAGCACCTGGAAGATGGTCATCACCACTCGGGCGCCGTTGATGCCGCTGAACAGCCCGCCCGCGACGATGAGGATCACGGCGCCGAGTATCGTGACGGCGATGGCCAGCGTGAGGAACGGCACACTGCCGCCGAAGCCTTCCACGAGCGTGGTGTTGTTGACCTGCAGGAGCAGCAGGATGCCGGTGATCACGTTGCCGGCCCCAGAGACCCAGGCGATGACCGCGACTGCGGTGACTCCGGCCGGGCGGGCCGTCTCTGGCGTTGTCATGGGCGCCTCTTCCTGCTCGAAATGCTTGCGGGTGCACGCTAACCCGGGCACCCGGAGGGCGCTTCACCCGAACTGCGTGATGCGGCTGCACGGCTGCGGCGGGAGCATCGAACCGCGTGGCAGGACCGCGGATGAGAGGCGTGACGATGAGTGACTTGGAATTCGGACCCGTTGAGCTCGTGCTCGCCGCGTTTGAGGGTGATCGTCCCAATATGGGTGTGATCGAGGCGGTGCTGAGCCTGGTGGATGCCGGCACGGTGCGCCTGCTCGACCTGGTGCAGGTCTCGTGCTCGGAGGCCGGCCAGCTGAGCTTCCTCGAGGTCGACGAGGCCGGCATCGCTATCGGCGACATCGAGCTGGAACTCAGCGGGATCGCCTCGGACGAAGACCTGGCCGAGTTCGGCGAGAAGGTCCCGCCCGGGACCTCTGCGCTACTGCTCGTCGTCGAACTGCGCTGGGCGGTGCAACTCGCCTCCCGGCTGGCCGAAACCAACGGCTACGTGATCGACTTCCTGCGCATCCCCGCCCCGGCTGTCAACGCCGTTGTCGCCGAAGCGCGCGAGGCGAGCAAATAGAGAAAGGTGCAGCAGATGGCCCCCCTTCGGAGAGGTGGACGTCCCGGTTTGATCGGCATGGCCGCGCGGACCGCGGTCGTCGCCGGTACGGCGACGGCGGTCAGCGGAAACGTCGCCCGCCGCCAGCAGAACCGCGCGAACGAGCAATACGAGTCGCAGGCCTATGAGCAGCAGCAACAGGCGGCAGCCATGGCACCGCCCCCACCGCCACCGCCGGCGGCAGCCGCGCCCGCGGCCACCGACACGGTGACTCAGATCCAGCGGCTTGCCGAGCTCAAGGCCCAGGGCCTGCTGAGCGACGCGGAGTTCACGGCGGCGAAGGCCCAGCTGCTCGGATGACGCCCCGCCCGCGGCGCTGAGCGACCGCCGGCATTCCCACGCGGAGGCTGGAGCAAGCATGTCGGAGAGCATTCCGGAGCCGGGTGGGCCGGCTCCGATTCGGCGATACCCGCGCGGCGTCGTCATCTTGGTCGGCCTCGCCGCCGGCACCGTCGTCGCCATCGGCATGAGCAGCATCAAGTCCATCCTCGGACCGGTGCTGCTCACCATCGTGCTCACGATCTGCGCCCAGCCGGTGCGCACCATGCTCGAGCGGCGTGGGGTTCCCCGCGGCCTGGCGACGGGATCAGTCGTCCTGGTGCTGTTCGCCGGGCTCGCGGGGCTCGCGTACACCTTCGTCATCGCCGTCACACAGTTTGTCGCGATGCTCCCCAACTACGCCGACCAGTTCGCCGAGATCGCCGCGAACTTCGGCAACTGGCTCGCACGGCTCGGTGTCGACTCCACCGAGATCGAGCACGTCAAGAGCGGATTCGATCCGAGCGCCATTGCGGGCTTCTTCGGGGGCCTCGTCGGCGGGGTCGCCAGTCTCACCGCCACGCTCGTCATCATCCTGACCATGCTGATCCTGCTCTCGGCTGACGCCTCCTATGTGCCGACCGTGCTCGTGCAGCTCGGAAAGCGCCGGCCGCACCTGAAGGACGCCCTCGTTGACTACGCACGGGGGGTGCGGCGGTACATGGTCGTCACCACCGTCCTCGGCCTCGTCCAGGGGGCGATCAACGGCATCGCACTCTGGCTGTTGCAGGTGCCGGCCGCCCTTCTCTGGGCGATCCTGTCCTTCCTGTGCAGCTACATCCCCAACATCGGGTACTTCATCGCGATCATCCCGCCGCTCGTCTTCGGCTACTTCGTCGGCGGCTGGCCGACCCTCATCGCGGTGGTCATCATCTACGGCCTGGTCAACGCCGTGGTGCAGTCGATCATCCAGCCCCGGGTCGTCGGCAACGCCGTCGCGCTCAGCCAGTCTCTGACGTTCTTCTCCGTGCTGTTCTGGGCGGTCGTGATCGGCCCGATCGGTGCGGTGCTGGCGATCCCGCTGACCTTGTTGGCGCGGGCGGTGCTGGTGGATGCCGACCCGGAGGTGCGTTGGTGGCGGCCAGCCCTCGGCGATGTCGGCGAGGCCAGATCGATCATGGCTGCGGAAGACGCGGAGGCCAAGGCGAACCGGCATCAGGCGTCCGGCCAGCCCACATCGCGCCGGCGCAGGGGCAAGGAAAGCGGGACCGGCGATGACTCGCCGATCCCGCCCAGTGAGTGAAGCTGACGCGGCCGGCTCACGCCGTCGTGAGCGCCTTCGCCTTGAGTGCATCGAACTCCGCTTGGGTGATTGCCCCGGCGTCGAGGAGCTGCTTGGCCTTCTCAATCTCTGCGGCCGGCGAGCTGCTGGCCACACCGCGAATGTACTCGTCGGTCTGGTAGCGCGCCTGCTGGACCTCGCCCATGCGGCGCTCCGACATGCTCTTCCCGCGTGCGATCAGATAGACGAACGTCGCCAGGAACGGCAGGAACACCAGGAACAGTGCCCAGAGTGCCTTGGCCCAGCCGCTCAGAGTGTGATCGCGGAACATGTCGATGATCACGGTGATGAAGATCCAGATGCACGCGATGGTGATGTACACCCAGAACAGCCACACCAGATAGTCCCAGAACGTGTTCATGTGCGTGCCGCCTCTCAGATTGCCGTGGACTCGGTGGCTCACGGTCGGCTCGAACTTATTGTGCCGCCCAGAGCGCCGCATCACCCCGATCACATGATGGCTCCAGAGGGTCAGAGCACGGTGTTCACCCCATCCGTATGACGCGTTCTCGGCCGAGAAGGCGTCGACTATAGGAGGCAACACTGCTCGGCAGAGACACGCGGGAGGACGATGTGACATCGAACTACACGCAACGCCTGCGCCGCCTCGCGGTCAACGAGCCCAGTGTGGTCGAAGAGGAGTTCAGCGTCACTGAACTCGGCACGCTGGACCCGAAGACTCTGGCCCTGGCCAGGCTCGCGGCTCTCGTCGCCATCGGCGGAGCTGAACCGTCGTTCGGGGAGCACGTCACGGCGGCGGTCAACGCCGGGGCGAACGCCGACGAGATCGTCGATGTGCTCATCGGCATCACCTCGGTCGTCGGGCTGCCGCGTGTGGTGGCCGCCGCGCCCAGCCTCGCCCTCGCGCTCGGGTTCGACGTGGAGGACACGTTGGGCTGACCGCACGGCACCGTGCCCACAGCGCGTGACTAGCTGCCGAGCAGGCCGATCGAGGTCGCCCATTCGACGGCCTCAGAGCGCGAGGAGACGCCCAGCTTGCGGTAGATCGACCCCACCTCGGTGCTCACTGTGTTGCGCGACACGAACAGGCGGGCGCCGATCTCCGGGATCGTGAGGTGTGTCTGCAGATACGGCAGCAGGCGCAACTCGGCGGGGGTGAGCGGGGTGTACCCGCCTGGGCCGCCGGCACTCGCGGAGATGAGCTCGCGCAGCCCGTCAACCTCGGCCAGCAGGGCCCCGAGGGCCGGGCGGTGCATCAGGATGTCGTCGATCTCGCGCATCAAGTGCCGCGCGGTCACGTGATCGCCGAGAGCCCAATAGCATTTTGCGAGGTACAGGCGAACGCGCGTCGCCAGTGCCGGCGCGGCATACGTGCAGACCGGCCGCGCGCGCATGGCCTTGGTCAGCTGCCGTTCGGTGCGCTCCAGGTCGCCGTCATGCAGCGCCAGCCTCGCGGCGGCTACGACGCCGGGCACGGCGATGGCGTAGTCCTGCAGACGATGCAGTTCGACGGATCCCATCGCGCTCGCCACCCGGGGCGCTGCCTCGGCCCAGCGGCCTTTGTCCATGGCGATCAGCGCGAACTCGGCGTCGCTCAGCGCTTGCACGCCGGCGTTGTCGTGCACGAGGGCGAGGTCGGCTGCCTCGGCAAAGTATGCCTGCGCCGCTGCCCCGTCTCCGCGCAGCAACTCTGCCTCTCCGCCGAGGCAGAGTGCTTGCTCCCGCCATGCGCTCCACGAGGGTTCTTGGGCCAGGGCGAACTCTGCGTCATCCGCTGCTTGGGCGGGCCCGGCCGCGCACATCAGCGATCGGAGCATGGCCCTGCTCGATTCGAAGGATGCGGAACCGTCGAACGGCAGGGGGTCGAACGCGGCGCCCTCCAACCGCGTGGCCAGCCGGTCGGCCTCCGCGGCCTGCCCAGACATGACGGCGATCCAACCGGCCAGGACGCCGAGCGGAGGGTGGTCGTCCACGGCGACGTGGCCGAGGTCACCGATCCAGCGCCGCACCGTGGCCATCTGCCCGGATTGGAAGGTGGCCATGGCATGCTCGGCGACCAGACGCACGCAGGTCGCGCGATCCGGAGTCTCCAGCAGGTGCTCGATTGCCTTCGCCGGGGAACCGTGCAGTTCGTACCAGCCCGCCGCGCGCACGTGCAGTTCTGCGACGAGCGCCGGGCTCACGCGGCGCAGCTCGCTCAACAGGAACTCGCGGAACAGCGGGTGGTAGCGGAACCACCCGCGGCGGCGGTCGAGCGGAATAAGGAAGACGTTGGAGTCTTCCAGCTCGCGCAGGCGCGCCTGCGAGCCGGGCTGGCCGAACACCGCGTCGCACAGCTCTGCCGAGAACTGGTCGAGCACGGCGGTGCAGCGCAGGAAGCGCTGGGTGTTCTCCGGCAGGGAGGCCAGCGACTCCCGGTAGAGGTAGTCGGCGACGTAGCGGTCGTCACCGGAGATCACGGCGGCGCCGTCCGCATTGTCGTGAGCGATCATGGCCGCCAGGTGGAGGCCGACGGGCCAGCCCTCCGTACGCTCGATGACAACGGCGGCGAGTGCGGGGGTCAGCGGAACCTGGGCCTCAGCGAAGATCCTCCGCGCGCCGTCGGCATCCAGGGCGAGACTGTCCGCGCCGATCTCGAGCGTCTGCCCCGCAGCACGAAGGGTGGCGACCTGCGGTTGCTCATGTCGGCTGGCCATCACCAGCTGTGAGCCGGCTGGCACACCGTCGAGCACGACGCTCAAGACGTCATGGCAGGCGGGCGTTGCGAGCTCGTGCAGGTCGTCGAGCATGAGCACGAAGGGGCTCGGGCTCTCCCTCAGCGCGAGTGCGAGCCGGGGGGCCGCGCGCCCGAGCGCCGAGACCCCGTGTCCGCGCATGTCGGTGACCAGCGCGGCATCCGCCCCCGTGGCCCGCACGAAGGCAGAGGCGAGCAGGGTCAGCAGTTTGACGGCATCGTCATCGAAACGGTCAAGCGACACCCAGCCGACGCTGCGCTCCTCGGCGGCCGCCCATTGGGCCAGGAAGCTGGACTTGCCATAGCCGGACGGCGCGGTGACGGCGACCACCTGGCGGTGCGAGGTGCGGGCCGTCGTGATGAGCGTGGCGCGGCTGACAAAGCCCGCCTGAGGTGCGGGAATTGCCAGTTTCGCGTCCAGGAGCAGCCGGTCCAGCTTGGCTGACTTCTGGGCCGCCACGCGGGTTGACTCGGCCACGAACGAAGCATAGGCCGCGAAAGGCCCGCGCCTCAAGCGCCCGAACGACGCGCTGCGCGGGGCCGTCTATGCGCCGTAGGCGCGCGCCACGTTCTGCGCCCCGAGCGCCAGTCGCCCGGCGATCTCGGCCTCACCGCGCGGGAGTGCCACATGGATAACGGCGATGGAGGCTGGAGGCTGCCCCGCCAGGTTGAGCGGCACCGCGACAGAGGTGAGCGATGGCAGGACCTCATCGCGGCTGGAGGCGTAGCCCTGCAGGCGACCCCTGGCGATCTCGGCGTGCAGCTCCGCGCTCATCCCGGCGCGGAGCTCCTCCGGCCAGGCATTCTCCGGCATCCCGAGCAGGATCGCCTTGCCCGGCCCGCCCCGGCCGAGCGGATGACGGTGGCCCGGCCGGTACGACACGACCGCGACGCTCTGCCGGGGCGAGGCGCTCACCAGGGTGACCGCCTCGCCGCCATCGACCATCACCGCGAGCAGGCAGGTCATGCCCAGTTCGTCGGCGATCTCGCCGAGCTCGGGCAGTGCCGCCTGCTGCAGGTTGCGGGCAACGCCGGAAGAGAGGGCGGCGAGCCCGGGGCCGAGCGCCACCAGCCCGGCGTCGTCGCGGGTGACGAGCGCGTGGTCCTCGAGTGTGCGCAGCAGGCGGTACGCCACCGAGCGGTGCACGGCGAGCGCAGCCGCCAGCTCGGCGATGGAGAGATTGCGGTCGGCGCTGGCGAGGGTCTCGAGGAGCCGGATGCCGCGGCTGAGCGTCTGCGAGCCCGCCTGTACTGTGGCCGGTGCCCCGGGGTGTTCTGCCATGGGTGATCGCCCTCTCTGCGTTGTGAAGCCCTGCGCTCTCTCATCAGGTGCCCGCATCGGAATGCGGTCGCCTTGTTCGATATTAGGACACGGCGGCGGTTCGCGTTCAGCGGGTTGCGCGCTCCAACAGCTCCAGGATGTGCAGGTAGGACTCGCCGGTGGCGCGGGTCATGCCGATCTCGCAGGTGCGGTTGCAGGAAGCGTGCGCGTCGAAGTCGCGCTCGGCCAGCTCGGCCGCCTCGGCGGCCGTCGCCGAGGCGGTCAGCTCCGGGTGCAGCATGCCGCGGTCACCGGCGAAGGCGCAGCAGCCCCAGGCATCCGGAACCACGGCCTCGACGGCGACGGCCCCGGCCAGCTCGCGCAGGTGCTCATTGGAGCCGAGCCGGGTGCTCGAGCAGGTCGGGTGCAGCGCCAGCGAATCAATCTGCTCGTTGACGGACAAACCGGGCAGCAGACGCTCGGCGGCGAAGTCGACGGCGTCGACGATGCGGAGCGAGATGGGCTGCCCGTCGAGTTCAGTCACATTCTCGAGCGCGTGCACGAGGCCCTCGGTGCAGGAGGAGTTGTCGCAGACGATGGGCAGCGCGCCCCCGTCGGAGGCGGCGTGCAGAGCCCGCACAGTCTTCTCGACCGCTGTGCGGTAGCCATCGGCCAGGCCCTTGGACTTCCACGGCGTGCCGCAGCAGAGCGAGTCGATCCGCTCCGGGGTGATCAACTGCACGCCGGCCCGCTCGCAGAGCAGCCGGAACGCGGCCGCGGCCCCGATCCCGCCCTCGGCTGGCCCGAACATCGACCCGACGCAGGCGGAGAAGAAGACGGCATCACCGGTGGCGGGCGAGCCGTGGGCCCGCTTGGCGCCACCGCGCGGCAGGTCGTCGCTCCACTGCGGCACGACATCCGTGCCGAGCACCACGCGCCCGGCGGCACTGGCGAGAGTGGCGACGGGTGGCACGAGCCGGGCCGCGCTGAGGGCGACGGATGCCCCGCGGCTGACGCCGCCCCAGGCCTTCGCCACCCCGGCGGCGATGACGCGTGTCGGCGCGTTCGCGTCTTGCTCGCGCAGCCGGCGCACCAGATCGCCCGTGTTGATCAACACCGGGCACGCGGTCTGGCACATGCCGTCAGCGGCGCAGGTGTCGACGGAGGCGTACTCCTCGGCCGCGGCCAGCTTGGCGTCGAGGGCGGTGTCTCCGTCGGCGCGGGCGGCGGCCCGCGCCCGGCGCACCGCGATGCGCTGCCGCGGCGTCAGCGTGACGTCCTTGCTCGGGCAGACCGGCTCGCAGTAGCCGCACTCCACGCAGCGGTCGACCTCGACCTCCACCTCCGGTGTCACCTTCAGGTGCTCGAGGTGGGAGCTGGGGGAGTCGGTGAGCAGCACGCCCGGGTTCAGCACGCCGTGCGGGTCGCAGAGCCGCTTGACCTCGCGCATGACGGCGTAGAGTTCCGCGCCGAACTGGCGCTCCACGAACGGCGCCATGATGCGGCCAGTACCGTGCTCCGCCTTCAGCGTTCCGCCGGCGCCGAGCACGAGCTCGACGAGCTCCTCGGTGAACTGTGCCTGGCGCTCGATGGCTCCGTCGGCGGTGAAATCCTCGGTGAGCAGGAAGTGGATGTTGCCGTCCTTGGCGTGGCCGAAGATGACGGCGTCGTCGTAGCCGTGGCGCTGGAACAGATCCTGGAGCGCGGCGCAGGTTGCGGCCAGCCGCTCGACGGGCACCGCGATGTCCTCGAGCAGGGCTGTCGTGCCGGGCTTCCGCACGCCGGCGATGGCCGCGTACAGGCCCTTGCGGAAGTGCCACAGCCGGGCACGCTCCTTCGCGTCGCGGGTGACAGCGAGGGCAGGGGCGCCGGCCGCCGCGAGTGTGCGGGCGGCGTTCTCGATCTGGGCGGCGAGGTCGGCGTCATCCGCCCCGTGGTACTCCACCAGCAGGGCGGCGTGGCCGGTGATCTCCACGTTGTCGATGATGCCGGCAGCGCTGGGGTCGGCCTGGATGACGCGTAGCGACGCCGCATCCATCAGCTCGAGGGTGGCGGCGCCGGTGGACACCAGCAGGGGCAGGATGCCGGTCGCCGCATCGAGGCTGTCGAAGACGAGCAGTGCTGTGCCGATGGCCGGCGCGATCGGCACAGTGTCGAAGACGGCCTCGGCGACGAATCCGAGGGTGCCCTCGCTGCCGACGAGCAGGTGGGCCAGGATCTGGACGGGCTCGGTGTGGTCGAGGAACGAGTTCAGCCCATAGCCCATGGTGTTCTTGCCGCGGTACTGGCGCTCGATCTCGGCGACCAGGTCGGCGCGGCCGCGGATCTCGTCGCGCAGCCGGGCGAGGCCCGAGTGCAGGATGGGCTCGGCGGCCGCGAGCAGGGCGTCGGCGCCGGGCAGCGCGGTGTCGACGATGGTGCCGCTCGGCAGCACGACGGTGAGCGCGGCGAGGGTGCGGTAGCTGTTGTGGTGGGTGCCGCAGGCCATACCGCTGGAGTTGTTGGCGATGACGCCGCCGATGGTCGCCGCGATCTCGCTGGCCGGGTCGGGGCCGAGCTTGCGGCCGTGTCGGATCAGGCGCGCGTTCACCTGGCGCACGGTCGCGCCGGGCTGTACGCGCACCCGGGCGCCGCCGTCCTCGACCGCGATGCGGCGGAATGCCGAGCGCGTGTCGAGCAGGATGCCGTCACCGGCGGCCTGACCGGAGAGGCTGGTGCCGCCAGAGCGCACGGTCACGTGCCGCCCGGCATCCGCGGCGAAACCGAACACCGCGGCTACGTGCTCGATGCTCTGCGGGGTGACGACGGCCTCGGGGGTGAGCAGCACGTGGGAGGCGTCAACGCCCGCGACGACGCGATCGAACTCGGCGACGCTCACGCCCGCTGCAGCGGACGCGCCGCCCAGCACGCGGCCGAGCTCGGCGGCGAGCGACTCGTCGCCGACGGAGACGGCGGAACGACTGGCGGTTGCTGAAGGGGTCATGCTGGCGTGCTTCCTGACGGTGTTCGGGTGTGACTGTGCGGGCGCACAGCGACGAGGGTGGCGGCGAGTGACGGGGGCACGGCGCTCATGGGCGTCGCGTCCGGAGGTTGTGGACGACCGCGTAGGTGTTGCGGATGGCCTCCATCGACTCCTCATAGTTGGCCTGGGCCACACCGATGAAAATGCAGTCGACGACCATGAGCTGGGCGATGCGGCTGCCGAGGGCGCCGGAGCGGAACACGGACTCGCGGGCGGCGGTGGTCAGTACGATGTCGGCGTGATCGACCAGCGGCGAGCCCTCGTGGTTGGTGATGGCGATGGTCGTGGCCCCGGATGCCCGGGCGATGGCAAGGAACTCGACGGTGTCGCGGGTGCTGCCGCTGTGTGACACGGCGATTGCCACGGACCCGCTGCGCGTGGTGGCGGCCGACGTCCAGGCCGCGTGCGAGTCGGCCCAGTTCAGGGCGGTGCGCCCGATGCGGGTGAGCTTCTGCTGCAGGTCCAGGCCGACGAAGGAGCTCGCCCCGAGGCCGAAGATGTCGACCCGGTGTGCGGCGCCGACCGCATCGACGGCGGCCTGCAGCGAGGCGACGTCGAGAACCTTCGCCGTGTCGGCGATGGAGAGGGTCTCGGCGAGCGAGACCTTGGCGACGATGTCCTCCAGGGTGTCGTCGCGATCCACATCACCGGACACCTCGGGCAGCCCGGCCGTCTCGAAGCCCTCGCGCGCCACATCGCGCAGCACGTCCATGCGCAGTTCCTTGAGGTGGTCGTAGCCCATGCGTTTGCAGAAGCGCACGACCGAGGTGGTCGAGGTGGAGCAGCGCGCGGCGAGCTCGCCGATCGAGAGTTCGGCGGCCGCGCCGGGGTCGGCGGTGAACAGCGCGGCGATGCGCTGCTCGCTCGGGCGCAGTTCGGGCATCACCGCGCGCATGCGCACGAGCACGGCACGCTGAGCCGGAACTCCGGCGCGGGCTTCGGGCGCGGGCATGGGTCTCCTCGGTGATAACAACGCAGTGGCACGCGTTCGTTTCTGCGTGGAGCGCTGGAGGCCCCCGTGAAGAAACTTTGCTACATGAATCGTACATCCGATGTACTTTCGTGACCTACCGAGGGTGTCGCGCCTCTTCGCTCTGCGCTCCTTCGACCTGGGCCCCCGGGGCGGAGTTCCGTTCAGGGCGGCGCCGCTACGCTGAAAGCATGAGTGTTTTGCGTCCAGCCACCGAGTCCGACATCACCGAGATCCTGCGTTTGATCGTCGAGTTGGCGGTGTACGAGAAGGAGCCGGATGCCGTCGTCACCACCGAGGAGTCACTGCGCACGGCGCTGTTCGGCGAGACCCCGATGGTCTTCGCCAACGTGATCGACGGTGAGCAGCCGGGCGAGCTGGCCGGCATGGCCATCTGGTACCTGACGTTCTCCACCTGGGAGGGCGTGCACGGCATCCACCTGGAAGACCTCTACGTCAGCCCCCAGTACCGTGGCAGCGGTTACGGCAAGGCGCTGCTCTTGCACCTCGCCGGTCTCTGCACCGAGCGCGGCTACGCCCGTCTGGAGTGGGACGTGCTCGACTGGAACGAGCCGGCCATCGGCTTCTACCGCTCACTCGGCGCGGTCGGCCTCGACGAGTGGACCCGTTTCCGCATGGACGGCCTGGCGCTGGCCGCAGCCGCCGCCTAAGCCACCACCGCCCGACACCGGCGCCTGCGCCATCCATTCGCCACAAAACGTGCCACACCCCGCGGGTCGGCACGTTTTGTGGCGAGTCGATTCAGGCAGGCCTGGTGGACCGGGGCCGAGAGGGCGCACGGACGGGCCGCGCGCCGCCGCACTCAGCGGGTCGGCTGGCGCGAGCTGATCACCCAGTTCGCCACACCTGCACCGAACACGACCACGGCGGCGCAGAGCGGCGTGAGCAGCGCAAGCTGCGCGCCGGAGCCCTCGGCGATGAGCCCCACGATCGCCGACGCGGAGGCCTGGCCCACGGTGATGGCCGAGCCGGCGATCGTCATGGCCGTCGCGGAGCGGCCGCGCGGCGTGCGTGCGGCGACGAGCGCGTATGCCGTCACCAGGGTGGGGCCGACGCCGATGCCGGCGAGGGCGAGTGCCAGGATCATGATCGGGATGGTGGTCGCGAAGGTCGCGACGATCGCCCCTGCCACGAGCGCGCTCGAGAACACGAGCCAGCGGGCACGCAGCGAGAAGCGGGTCGAGAATGCGGCCACGCTGAGCGCGAGGATCGCCGAGCCGATGCCCATCACGCCGTAGAGCACGCCGGCCTCTTCGGCCTGTGCGACCTCGCCCATGAACGCGATGAGCGCGGTGAGCATCGCGCCGAAGAAGAGTCCCATGCCGAGCACGCCCAGCACGACAACCAGCATCGGGGCGCGCAGCAGCTCGCGCAGGGGAGCCCGGTCGACCACAGCACCGGCGTGGCCGTCGACGGCGCGCGAGCTCTTGTGGAAGGCGAAGGCGGTCGTGAACACGAGCGTCAGGAGCGCAGCGCCGATGATCGGTGCCGCCGGGTTCAAAGTCGTCGCGAGCAGGCCCACGATGACCGGTCCGAACACGAAGACGATCTCATCGGCCGCCGACTCGTAGGCCATGGTGCCATTCAGCGTCTTCGCCCGGACTCTGAGGGGAAGCCGCGTCTGGATGATGCCGACCATGCGGCTGCGTGACAGCGGCGACACCTGCGGTGCGGTCGCGCCGATCAGGAACGCGACGCCGAGCAGCGCGATGTCTGGCACCGGCGCGAACGCTGCCCACGCGAAGGCGAGCAGTGCGAGGCTGTTGCCGATCGCGGCAACGAGTACGACGCTGCGCTGCCCGAAGCGGTCAACGGCCATGCCGAGCACCGGGCCGAGCAGCGCCGTACCGAGCCCGACGGCGGCGGAGGTGAGGCCGCCGAGCGCGATCGAGCCGCGCGCGGCCACGACGAGGGTCATCACACCGACCACCATCATCGCGAATGGCATGCGCGCAATGAAGGCGATGGGGAAGTACGACAGGCCCGCGGCCTGGATCAACCGGGTCGGCTGCGCGCCGGACCGTGCGGTATCCGGCTGCGCGGTTTCTGTCTGCGAAACCGCCTCGACCGCCGGTTCCGCCTCGAGTTGGTTGTCGGATGCTGCCACGATTGCCCTCTTCCCGGCGGCTGTGCCGCGACGGTTCGTGCCGCCGTTTTCGCCGGGGAGCGAATGGTAGATACACCTCTAATACGCGTCGTTCCGCGAACGACGCACCTCCCCATGCTACGACAGAGCCACCTGAGACGCCCCGGGGAGGATCGTTCGGGGCTCAGCCCGTGACAGTGTGGCGCTCCAACGCCAGCACCGGGATCACCCGGGTCGTGAGCTGCTCGTACCCTGCGAATGCCGGATTGGCGGCGACGAACAGTGGCCAGGCGGCGTCCCGCTCGGCCCGGGGCAGCTCGCGCGCGTGCACCTGCACGGTGCCGTCATCCGGCGTCTCAATCGTCAGATCGGGGTGTGCGAGCAGGTTGTAGTACCAGCCGGGATTCTGCGGGGAGCCGCTGCGGGACGCCGCGACCAGCCAGGTGTTGTCGTCACGGTGGATGCCGGTCACCGGCGTCACCCGCTCGATGCCGCTGTGAGCGCCGCGCTGGTGCATCAGCACCAACCGCCGCCCGAAGCCAGCGGTGGAGACTGTGCCGTTGTTCGCACGGAACTCGTCGATGATGGTTTGGGTCCAGTCCTGGCGTCGCTCGGACATGATGGCTCCTTCCGCAGTGCAGAGCTGCTCGTACTGTGAGCGTGTGCCGACGCGCTGGGGATAACGTGAGAGCGCGCTGGGGGCCCGGTGTGTGATCGTCTACGCGGCCAGCTGTTGCAGCACGGCGTCATAGCTGTTGCGGGAGAACGCCACGAGGCGCACGTCGTCGAGCTGCGTCGTCGCACCGGTGATGGCCTCCACCGCCGCGGCGATCGCGTCGTCGAGCGGCCAGCCGTAGACGCCCGCGCTGATCAGCGGGAACGCGATGCTGCGCGCGCCGAGCTCACCGGCGATCTCCAGCGCGCGCCGATAGCAGCTCAGCAGCAGCGCACGATCGCGCTGCCCGGCCGCGTAGTTTGGGCCGACGGTGTGGATCACCCAGCGGGCGGGCAACTCACCGGCCGTCGTCCAGCCGGCGTCGCCCGTCGCCAGGCCGTTGGGGAAGCGTGCGATGCAGTCACGCAGGATCGCCGGGCCGCCTGCGCGATGGATGGCTCCGTCGACCCCGCCCCCGCCGCGCATGGCGTTGTTCGCGGCGTTGACGATCGCATCGACCTGCTGCGTGGTGATGTCTCCGAGCACGGGGGTGATGACGTTCACGTGCCCAGTCTGCCAGCGGGGGCCGGCCGCCGCGAGCCGTGCCCCTCACCCCCGATTCAGTGCCGTGTAAACCGCCTGGCTCGCCGCGCTCGGAGACACTCCGAGCTCGTCGCGCAGCAGCGAGTGCAGCTCGGCATAGACGCCGAGCGCCTCGGCCGAGTTGCCCTGCCGGTCGAGCGCGCGCATGAGCAGCTGGTACCCGCTTTCCCGCAGCGGTGCCAGGTGCACCAGCCGGCGGCCAGAGCGCACCGCGGCCGGCAGCTCGGTTCCGCCGATGCCCAGGGTCGCGGCCGCGTACGCCTCCAGCGCGCGGAGGTGCAGCTCGACCATGCCCGCCCGGTACTCGTCGATCCACTCGGCCTCCTCACCGGGCAAGAACTCCCGTTCGGTGATGATGAGCGCCGCAACGGATGGCCCCCAGGCGCCGTGCCACTGGCCGAGCGCGATCTGGGACTCGGCGCGGTGCACCGTGCGAACCGCGTCCTCGACGTCGACGCGGGCCCCCGCATCCAGTCTCAGCCGGAGCGCGGAATGTCCCTCCAGACGGTTGTCGCCGAGGATCTTGCGCAGTTTGGAGAGCAACGGGTTGAGGCCGGATGCCGCAGGCGCCGCGGCATCCTCCGGCCAGACCGCCGCGGCCAGCTCAGCCCGGCTGGCGAACCGATGCCGGTTGAGCACCAGGAAGGCAAACAGCACGCGCCCCTGCCGGCCGGGCAGACCGCCGTCGATGCGCCGGCCGTCGAGCTCGACGAGCGTCGCACCACAGAGCTGAATTCTCGTCGGTGTCGCCGACGCCAATGTCACACCAACATTCTCGCAATAGTGTGCGACTACAGCTATGAGAGAAGGCACGATGTCACGAATCATCAGATGCGAATGCGGCTACGTCGCTCGAGGTGAGAGCGAGGGCGACGTCATCCGAAACATCCGCGGCCACATGGCGACCGATCATCCTGCCCTGCTGGAGAAGGTGACGCAGGAAGACCTGCTCGCCTGGATCCAGATTGAGTGAGCGGCCGACCGCGCGAACAGCCGACCGCCGGAGCGGAGGCGTGTGATGAATGCAACACTGAGCGACACCAGACGGGGAGGCATCGAGACCGAGGCTGGGCGAGACGCCCGGCGCCGGGCCGAGGTGCTCGCCCGGCCGGACTGGCTGGAGCGGCATCTTGCGGATCCGCTGGTCCGCGTGGTCGAGGTCGACGTGAACGGACGCGCCTTCGCCGAGGGACACATTGCCGGCGCGGTGCTCTGGGACGTGTACATCGACCTGAAAGACGGCGAGTACCGGCTGCGCGACGCGGCCGCCGTGGAGGCGCTGCTGGCCCGGTCGGGGATCGCGGCCGAGTCGACCGTCGTGTTCTACGGCTATGCACCGGCGATCGGCTTCTGGCTGCTCAAGCTCTACGGGCACCGGGACGCACGAATCTTGGACTGCTCTCGTGGAACGTGGGTCGCCGAGGGGCGGCCGTGGGGCGCTGAGGCAGTGCCAGAAGACGAGGAGCCCGCGCCGGCCGGCTACCCGGTTCCCGCGCCTGATGCTCGGCTCCGGGTTGACGCCGACGAGGTGGCGCAGATGATCGATGACCCGGATGCGACGATCCTCGACATGCGCACCCGCCTCGAGTTCGACGGTGAGCGGTTCTGGCCATCAGGTGGCTTCGAGCCCGGCGGGCGGGCTGGCCACATTCCGTCGGCCGTGAACCTGCCGCTGGCCGGGCATCTCGACGAGGAGGGGCGATTCCGACCGAGCGGGGAGCTCCGGGCGCTGTTCGAGTCGGCACTCCCGCGTGGCGGGGGGCCCAGCCGAGTGGCGGTCACGTACTGCACGATCGGAGCGCGGGCCTGCATGGCCTGGTTCATTCTCACCTCGCTGCTGGGCGAGGAGGGCGTGCGTGTGTATGACGGCGGCTGGGCCGAGTGGGGACTGATCCCGGGAGTGCAGGTCGAGGGGAGGCGCTGGTTCAGTCGACGGATGCCGCGCGTTGACGCCGTGCGGGCCCCGAGACGCAGCTGGGGCGTGCCGGCCATCGCCGACACGCCCCAGAGTGCTCCTCAGTTCTGATCAGAGCTGACTAGTTCACTTCACCGCAGCGAGTGCGTTGACCAGCCCCTCGCCGAAGAACCCGTTCTTCGCCGCCGGGCCGGTGCACTGCGCCGATCCGGTCGGGCAGGCGACGTCGGTGGCCTGTGCGTAGAGCACATCGCCGAGGCCGAGTCCGGAGTACTCCGGGTGCACCGACTTCAACAGGGCGGCGACGCCGGCGACGTGCGGCGAGGCCATCGAGGTTCCGGACGAGGTGCCGTAGCCGCCGCCCGCAACGGTCGACAGGATCGACGAGCCGGGGGCCGCGATGTCGACGACGTTCAGGCCGTAGTTCGAGAAGCTCGACTTGGCGCCCGTCGACGTGGTGGAGGAGACAGTCACGACGCCGTCGAGTTCGGCGGGGATGTCGTGGCATCCGGTGTTCACCGGACGGGTGATCGGCACCGTGTCATTCGGGCTGCCCGAGTCGACGGTCTTGTTGGCGAGGTCCAGCGCCGAGTTGCCGGCTGCGGCGACGTTCAGCACGCCCTTGCCCTGCGAGTACTGCACGGCGCGGTTCACCGCGACCTTCACGGCACTCTGGTCGGCGTTGTTGTCACACCAGAACTCCCACGGGTCGATGTAGTAGCTGTTGTTCGTGATGTCTGCGCCAGTCTTGGTTGCGTGCATGAATCCGCAGATCGCTGCCTCCGGGTAGATGAATCCGTCGTCATTGACGACCTTCACCGCAGACACGCGCACGTTCGGCGCGACACCGACGATGCCGATGCCGTTGCGGGCCGCGGCGATCGTGCCCGCGACGTGCGTGCCGTGCGAGCTGGTCGTCGGCTGCCACGACTCGTAGCTGCTGTCGGCCACACCGCTCAGGCAGCTCGCCGAGAGGCTCGCGTCGATGTTCGCCGCCAGGTCGGGGTGGTCGCCCTGGATGCCGGAGTCAATCACGGCGACGAGCACGTCGCGGCTGCCGTCGGTGATCTCGTGTGCGGCGACCGCGCCGATCGCCGCCATGTCCCACTGACGGCTCTCCGACGGGTCGGGGACGACGTTGACCTCGGCCTCGACGCCGATGTCCTTGGTCTGCTTCGCGGCACGGCCGTGGCCGGACTCGCCGGGTGCCAGCGGATCGCTCACCCCGAAGGTCGGGTCGGTGGCCGCAACGGGGGCGGTGCGCGTCGCGCCGACGGAGAGAACGGCTTTCTCACGCGCAACGGATGCGGCGAACGCGGCGTTGTCCGACTGCGCGATCACGACGCCGATCTCGGCGTACGACTCGATGACGGTGCCGCCGGCCGCGGCGACCGCACGCTCGACCTTGAGCGTCTGGCCGCGGTTCACAATGCGCACGTTGACGGCGTAGTTCATGAGCGGGCCGGGACTCGCCTCCACCGCGGGCGTCTTCGCTGCGGGGTAGGGTGCGGCCGAGGCGACGCCGGGCACGAGCACCGCGGCGCCGAGCGCCACCGAGATCGCGAGTCCGGCGGTGAGCGCTCGCTTCCGCAAACGGCGGCTGGTGGTTGTACGGAGGTTGGACATCGTTCTCCTCAATTCATGAGGGCTCGATCGCGCATCAGGGTGAATCACACTCTGCAGCTTCGATCAGGCCCGTTCCTGGTTCCGAAGCCTATGAAGGAGCTGAGAACGCCGATAGTCGACATTAAGGGGGACACCCCCCGCTCGGGGGTAGCAGGGCGTGGTCAGTCGGCGGATGCCGCGCGCGGAGGCGATGCGGGCGGCGAGGCAGGAGGCGGCGTGAGACCCGGCGTCTCGGCATCCGCAGCCTTGCTCTGCCACGGCCAGCGCCCACTGACCTCGAGCTCGAGTGAGAAACTCAGGAACGTGCGGATCAGCACGATGCCGCCCAACACGGCCACGCTCTCCAGCGTGGGGGTCAGCGCCACCGTCTTGATGATGTCGGCCGCGACGAGCAGCTCGAGCCCGAGCAAGATCGAGCGGCCGAGGGAACGGCGGAACGGAAGGTAGACGGCGCCTTCGCGGCGCAGCAGCGTGCGGAGAGCGATCACCGTGGCGATGATCGCCCCGATCACGATGACCGCGACACCGACGAAGTCGATGGCGATGCCGACGGCCTCGATGAATCCGTAGAAGTCCATGCCCCTTGCTACACCGCGCGGGGCCGCGGGGCAAGGGGGCGGCACACAACGTCACGCGTGCTCCGGCGCGGCCGTGGCTCGCTACGCTGGGCGGGTGACTGACGCAACGCTGCCCACCGAGACCCCCGCGAGCACCGATTTCGCGAGCGCTGATCTGGGGAGCACCGACATTTCGGCGGCGGTCCGCCCGGCGCGCGCCCAGGCCCTGCTCGACGCGCTCGCCTCCCGCGTCGTCATCGCCGACGGCGCGATGGGCACCATGCTGCAGGAGCACGAGCCGACGCTCGAGGACTACCAGCAGCTCGAGGGCTGCAACGAGATCCTCAACATCAGCCGCCCCGACATGATCGGCGCCATCCACGACGCCTACTTCGAGACCGGCATCGACGCCGTCGAGACCAACACCTTCGGCGCGAACTGGTCGAACCTCTCCGACTACAACATCGACGACCGCATCGAGGAGCTCGCGCACGCCGGCGCCGCGATCGCGCGGCAGCGGGCAGAGGTCTGGCAGGCCCGCGACGGCCGACTGCGTTGGGTGCTCGGCTCGATGGGCCCCGGCACCAAGCTGCCGAGCCTCGGTCACACGACGTATGCGCACCTCAAGGCGACGTTCGCCGAGCAGGCGCTTGGCCTGATCCGCGGCGGGGCGGACGCCTTCCTGATCGAGACCTCGCAGGACCTGCTGCAGACCAAGTCGGCGGTCAACGGATGCCGGGCGGCCATTGCCGCCAGCGGCATCCGCCTGCCCATCTTCGTCGAGGTGACCGTCGAGACAACGGGCACCATGCTGATGGGCAGTGAGATCGGTGCGGCGCTAACCGCGCTCGAACCGCTCGGCATTGACGCGATCGGACTCAACTGCGCCACCGGCCCCGCCGAGATGAGCGAGCACCTGCGCCACCTCTCCAAATTCGCCACCGTTCCCGTGATGTGCATGCCGAACGCCGGCCTGCCGGTGCTCGGCGCGAACGGGGCCAGCTACCCGCTCACGCCGCTTGAGCTGGCGACCGCGCACGAGCAGTTCGTCAAGGAGTTCGGCCTGGGCCTGATCGGCGGATGCTGCGGCACCACTCCCGCGCACATGCGGGCCGTTGTCGAGCGGCTGCAGGGCGCTGCCCCTGCGGTGCGTGCGCTGGAGAGCGACCCGGGCGTCGCCAGCCTGTACCAGCACGTCAGCTTCGAGCAGGAGAACTCGTACCTCTCTATCGGAGAGCGCACCAACGCGAACGGCTCCCGTGCTTTCCGTGAGGCGATGCTCGACGGCCGCTGGGATGACTGCGTCGATATCGCCCGCAACCAGGTGCGCGACGGTGCCAACATGCTCGATGTCTGTACCGACTACGTCGGCCGCGACGGCGTGGAGGACATGCGCTCCATCGTCTCCCGGCTGGCCAGCGCCTCCACGCTGCCGCTCGAGATCGACTCCACCGAGCCGGCCGTGCTGCAGGCCGGCCTCGAGCTGATCGGCGGGCGCCCCGTCGTCAACTCGGTCAACTTCGAAGACGGCGAGGGTGGCACCAGCCGCTTCGCCCGCATCATGCCGCTCGTCAAGGAGCACGGCGCCGCCGTCATCGCCCTGACGATCGACGAGCAGGGCCAGGCCCGCACCACCGAGACGAAGGTCGCCATCGCCTCCCGGCTGGTCGACACCCTCGTCGACGAGTGGGGCATGCGGGTCGAAGACATCATCGTCGACGCCCTCACCTTCCCCATCGCCACGGGTCAGGAGGAGACCCGGCGCGACGCCATCGAGACGATCGAGGCGATCCGCCAGATCACCGCCAAATACCCGGGAATCAACACCACCCTCGGCGTCTCCAACGTCTCCTTCGGGTTGAACCCCGCCGCCCGCTCGGTGCTGAACTCGGTGTTCCTGCACGAGGCCGTCGAGGCGGGCCTCACCAGCGCCATCGTCGACGCCGCGAAGATCGTGCCACTGGCATCCGTGCCGGAAGACCGCCGCAAGGTCGCCCTCGACCTCGTCTGGGACCGCCGCGAGTACGACGCCGACGGCACCCTCGTCTACGACCCGCTCTCGACCATGCTCGACCTGTTCGCCGGGGTGGATGCCGCCGCGCTCAAAGACCAGCGGGCCGCCGAGCTGGCCGCACTGCCGGTGGGCGAGCGGCTGGAACGCCGCATCATCGACGGCGAGGGCAAGGGGCTGGAGGCCGACCTCGACTTGGCCCGTGCCGGCGGGGCGAGCGCCATCGACATCATCAACCTGCACCTGCTGGAGGGCATGAAGGTCGTCGGGGAGCGCTTCGGCGCCGGCGAGATGCAGCTGCCGTTCGTGCTGCAGTCTGCCGAGGTGATGAAGAACGCGGTCGCCCTGCTCGAGCCGCACATGGAGAAGACGGATGCCGCAGGCAAGGGCACCATGGTGATCGGCACCGTGCGCGGCGACGTGCATGACATCGGCAAGAACCTGGTCGACATCATCCTCTCGAACAACGGCTACACGGTCGTCAACATCGGCATCAAGCAGACCATCAACGAGTTCATCGCCGCCGCCGAGGAGCACAACGCCGACGTCATCGGCATGAGCGGACTGCTCGTGAAGTCCACCGTCGTGATGAAGGAGAACCTGCTCGAGCTGCAGAGCCGCGGTTTCGCGAAGCGCTGGCCGATCATCCTCGGCGGTGCCGCCCTCACCCGCAGCTACGTCGAGGACGACCTCGACGCGCTCTTCGACGGCACGGTGCGTTACGCCCGCGACGCCTTCGAGGGGCTCGCACTGATGGAGCCGCTCGTGGCCATCGCCCGCGGCGCCGATCCGGACAGCGTCGGCCTGCCCGCGCTGAAGAAGCGCATCCACCGGCAGAGCCAGCTGATCGTGACGGAGCCGGAGGACCTGCCGGCCCGGTCGGATGTCGCAGTGGACAACGCGGTGCCGGTGCCGCCGTTCTGGGGCACCCGCATCGTCAAGGGCATCGCACTGGCCGAGTACTCGGCGTTCCTCGACGAGCGGGCGACGTTCCTCGGCCAGTGGGGGCTGAAGCCGGGCCGCGGCGACGACGGTGCCAGCTACCAGGAGCTCGTCGACACCGAGGGGCGGCCGCGGCTGCGCTACTGGCTCGACCGCATTCTCGCCGAGGGCATGCTCGACGCCTCCGTCGCCTACGGCTACTTCCCGGTGGTCGCCGACGGCAACGACATGGTCGTGCTTCACCACGGGGACGACGACGCCGGACTGCTCGGCACTGCCGGACTGCTCGCACCGGACGGCGGCTCCGGGGGAGCGGTCGGCACAGAGCGGCTGCGCTTCACCTTCCCGCGGCAGCGCCGGGACCGGCACCTGTGCCTCTCCGACTTCGTGCGCGGACAGGACACCGGGCAGGTCGACGTCGTCGCCGTGCAACTTGTGACCGCCGGCCAGCGGGTCAGCGAGACGACCTCGAAGCTGTTCGCCGCGAACAAGTACCGCGACTACTTGGAGCTGAACGGCCTCGCCATGCAGCTGACCGAGGCCCTCGCCGAGTACTGGCACTCGCGCGTGCGCGCCGAGCTGGGGCTGGCAAGCGAGGAGCCGACGGATGTCGCCGGGCTGTTCAAGCTGGAGTACCGCGGTGCCCGCTTCTCTCTCGGCTACCCGGCTTGCCCCGACATGGAGGACCGCCGCAAGGTCGTCGAGCTGCTGAAGCCGGAGCGGATGGGCGTCGTGCTCTCGGAGGAGCTGCAGCTGCACCCGGAGCAGTCAACCGACGCCTTCGTCTTCCACCACCCGGAGGCCAAGTACTTCTCGGTGTAGCGCCGCCGCCTCGTTGGCTCGAGGGAGCGCCAGCGACCGAAGCCAACATCTGGGGCCAGCCAGTTCCCGTTACCTCCGGGGCTTCGGGGGCTGCGCTGCTCCTTCGTCGCGGCGCGGCCCCCTCCAGCCGACGTGCGGGAGGCGGAGCGCTAGCGACCGAAGCCAACGCCGTGCGCCCTGCCGTGCCCTTCCCGTTGGTCGAGTAGGCGCGCCAGCGCCGTATCGAGACCTCGCGCCCGGGTCTCGATACGCTCGTTCCTCGCTACTCGACCAACGGGTGCTGCAGTCTCCCGCGCGCTCCGGGGCTTCGGTCGCTCGTTCCTCGCTCCCTCCAGCCGACGTGGGGGGAGGCGGAGCGCCAGCGACCGAAGCCAACACCGTGCGCCCTGCCGTGCCCTTCCCGTTGGTCGAGTAGGCGCGCCAGCGCCGTATCGAGACCTCGCAACCTGGTCTCGATACGCTCGTTCCTCGCTACTCGACCAGCGGGTGCTGCAGTCTCCCGCGCACTCCGGGGCTTCGGTCGCTCGTTCCTCGCTTCCTCGAGCCGACGTGGGATCTCCCGTTGGCTCGAGGGAGCGCCAGCGACCGAAGCCAACACCGTGCGCCCTGCCGCGCCTTCCCGTTGGTCGAGTAGGCGCGCCAGCGCCGTATCGAGACCTCGCGCCCTGGTCTCGATACGCTCGTTCCTCGCTACTCGACCAGCGGGTGCTGCAGTCTCCCGCGCACTCCGGGGCTTCGGTCGCTCGTTCCTCGCTCCCTCGAGCCGGCGTGGTTTCTCCCGTTGGCTTGAGGGAGCGCCAGCGACCGAAGCCGACTCCGTGCGCCCTGCCGTGCCCTTCCCGTTGGTCGAGTAGGCGCGCCAGCGCCGTATCGAGACCTCGCAATCTGGTCTCGATACGCTCGTTCCTCGCTACTCGACCAGCGGGTGCTGCAGTCTCCCGCGCACTCCGGGGCTTCGGTCGCTCGTTCCTCGCTTCCTCGAGCCGACGTGGGGGGAGGCGGAGCGCCAGCGACTGAAGCCAACAGCGCCTGCATGGCCATCCCCGTTGGTCGAGTAGGCGCGCCAGCGCCGTATCGAGACCTCGCTACTCGACCAACGGGTATGGTCGAGGCTCGGCTCAGCGCGCGGCGGGCAGCTTCGCGCGGCGGAGGGCGGCCAGCAGCGCCGGGCCGAGCGCGGCCAACCCCACCACGGTGGTGACGGCCCGCACAGTGTCCCAGGTGAGCGTCGAGCTCAGCAGTGAGTACAACGCGAACGAGGCCAGGTTCGTGCCGAGCGGCGCGCCCGCCTCATAGGAGATGTCGGTGCCCGCGCCGACCGCGAACGGCCAGAACCAGAGGTTCATAATGAGGCCGAACAGGTAGGAGGCGACGATGCCGTAGCCGGCGAGCATGACGATCTCGAGGCGTCCGGCCCGCTTCACGGCGGCCAGCGCGCTGCGGGCGGATGTCGCATCCGCGGCCCCGTCAGTGCGCACGCGCGGGCGGATGCGCGGCAGCAGCCCTGCTCCGGCGGCCACCCAGGCGCAGGCGAACATCTGGAACGGCGTCCACGGCCCGAAGCCGCCCCAGAGCAGCGACGACACAGCGATGGTGAGCAGCCCGAGCAAGAAGCCGAAGCGGGCTCCGTAGGCGCGTCCAGCCAAGATCAGCACGATGAACACCGCCTCAAGGCCGCCGACCCCGGCGCCGGCGATGCGGATGCCCGCACCGATCGCGGCGAGCACGCCGAGCAGGGCGACGGCCTTCGCCGAGTGCATCTCACGGTCCAGAGCCAGCGCGACGGCCGCGATCGCCGCGGGCACCAACGCGACCGCCACGAACGGCGCCGCCCGTTGGGCGTCGGCCGGAACGGCGCTGGCCAGCAGCGGCCAGGCAAAGCCCGCGAACGCCAGCACGCTGCCGGTGGTGAGGGCGAGCGCGGTCCAGACGGAGCGGTTCATCGCAGCACCGCCGAATCCGCGGCCTGCAGGCGGCCCCTCGCGATGCTCAGCTGGCGCAACGCGTAGTCGCCGGCGAACCCGTTGTCATGTGTCGCGAACAAGACGGCCCGCGCGCCCGCCGGGCCCCCCGACCGTGCCGCGTGGCGCAGCGCCTCGCCGACCATCCGCCGCGTCTCGGCATCGAGGCCGCGCGACGGTTCGTCGACGAGCAGGACGGCGGGGTTGCCCGCCAGCTGGATCGCCAGGGCCAGGCAGAGCTGTTGCCCGGCCGAGAGGTCACGCGGATGCCGGAGCAGCAGGTCCGTGTGGCCCGGCGCCCCGGCGGCCTGCCCGAGCAGCCGGGCCAGGGTCACGTCGGTCGGCACGGCGGGGGAGTCGGCGCGGTCCGCACGGCGGCACTCGGCCGCCACGGTGGTGTGGAAGAACAGCTCATCCACGCGCTCCGGCACGAGGGCGAGGCGCCGTCTGCGCTGTCGCGGGGCGAGCGTCGAGACGTCGTCACCGGCGACGAACACCGTGTTGGCGGCATCCGCCAACGCCAGGGCGAGCAGCAGGCTCGACTTGCCCGCGCCGTTCGGGCCACCGAGCGCGACCAACTCGCCTGCGGCGAGATCGAAGCTCACCGCATCGACAACGGTGGCGCCGTCGTGGGCGACGCTGAGACCGCGCACCTGGGCAAGCGGATGCGACGGCTCATCGGTCTGGTCGAGCGCAGCGGGTGCCGCCACCCGATCAGCGGGAGCGGGCGCCCCCGTCACCTGCACCCGCCCGCCGTCGATCTGCAGCCACTGGTCGGCAACCGGCCGCCACAGCTCGCTCTGGTGCTCGGCGACGATCACGGCGACACCGTTTTGCCTGGCCAAACGCGTGAGCGCGGCGCTCACTGTCGCCCGGGCGGCAGTGTCGAGCTCGGCGAGCGGCTCGTCGACGAGCAACAGTTGGGGCCCGGCGACCGTGGCGGCGGCGATGGCGACGAGGGTCGCCTCGCCGGTGGAGAGCGCGGCGATGTCGCGGCCCAGCAGGTGCTCGATCGCCAGCAGTGCGGCAGCGTCGTGCACGCCGCGCTGCACCTCCGCGGGGCTGGCGCCCTGCACGGCCAGCGCGAAACCGATCTCCTCGCGCACCGTCGCGGCGGCGAAGCCGAGGCGCACATTCTGCGCGACCGAGCCGACGAGCGCGGCGGTCTCGCGCGGGGGCGTCTTCGCCCGGTCGATGCCGGCGATCTCGATGCGCCCGCGCTGCTGCCCGCCGTCGAAGTGCTGGAACAGCCCGTCCAGGCCGCGCAGCAGGCTGGACTTTCCCGCGCCGGTCGGGCCGACGAGCACTGTAAAGGTACCGGCGGTAATAGTGAAGCTCATTCCCGAAAGCGTCCAGCCGCCGTCGTGCCCGAGCGCGGCATCCGTCAACTCGGCGACAACCGCGGTGCCGGCATCCGGCTGAGGGGCGGCGCCTGCGGCCGTGTCGGCGGGCCGCGGATGCCGCGCCGCGAAGCCGCGCACCTCCATCGACGCGGCGAGGGCGAGCGCTCGCTCGACGGTCTGCTCGAACACCGGCACGAGCAGCGCGGCGCCGCCTCGCTCGCCGCGGAGCGCCGCCGCCCGGCGGGCGCGGCGCACGGACTGCGCGAGCGCCGGCGCGGTCGACCAGGCGATGACGAGGGAGCGGCTGATGGCCCGGAGTGGGCCGCGGGTCGAGCCGTGAACGAACAGCCGGCGCACGTCGACGACGGCGTTGACGACCCCGAACGCGAGGATGACGGCCGCGAACGGCAGCGCACTGACGGCGGCGTTGGCGAGCCCGCCCGTCGTGATCGGGCCGAACAGCGCGACGTGGGCGAACGGCCCGGCGAGGGGGATGCGGGGCAGGTCGAGCAGCAGGATGCCGCCGCCGCCCGCCCCGCCGAAGATGACGCGGTAGACCACGCGGGTCGCGACGAACACGGCGGCAACGAGTGCCGCCGTGCGCAGCGCGCCCGCGTGGAAGCGCACCTAGTCCGCCGCGGGGGGCTGCGGCTCGGTGCCGGAGCCGGTGGTGTAGACGAGTCCGACGCTCTGGCCGGGCTCGGACTTCAGCGTGGCGAGGCCCTCCATGGCGAACTCCCAGTCGGCCTCAGGGGCTGGCTTCACCCAGAGCGCCCAGAAGGCGTAGGCCGGCGACATGGCGCTGCACGGCTCGGTGAACGGCGCTTCGCCCGGCACGGTGACGGTCTCGTCGGCGGCAGGGCGACCATCGACCCGGCAGACGACGGCGTCGCCGTAGTCGGCGTTGCCCTCTGTCGCCACGCCGGCCGCTGCGATCGCATCGGCGGAGGCGATCGGGGCGCTCGCGTCGATGCACTCGGTGACGGACGGGGAGTCGAGGATGCCGAAGTCGACGACGACCTCGACGCCGGAACAGCTGGCGTCTGTGCCCGAATCGGACCCGGCGGCGCTGCTTGCTGCGGGGGTGCTCGGCTCAGGAGCGGCATCTGCTCCGGCGGCGCAACCGCTCAGCAGCAGGGCGCCGATAACGGCCGCGGAAAGGAGGGGGATTCTCATGCTGCAAGCGTACTGAGGCGGCCGACCGCGCCCCGACGCATGACGCTGCATGAAGCGCGTACAGTCGGGGCGCGACGGCGTCAGCGCGCGGGCGGCGTTCCGCCGGGGCCGCCGCCGGGTCCGCCACTCGGCGGGGTGCCACCTCCGCCGCCCCCGCCGCCGGGCATCCCGCCCGATGTCGGCGTCGTGCGCGTGTCCACCGGCACGGTGAGTGACACCTGGTAGCCGGATGTCGCATCGCCCGTCACGGTCGCCAGCTGCAGCGCGCCCCCGTCGTCTCCGAAGACGCCATCGGTGGCGAGGCTGACCTGCGCGAGATTCTGGGCCGAGCCCTCGTAGCCGGGGAGTGCGTAGACCGTCTTGCAGACATCCTCTGGCAGGGCCAGCTGGGAGGTGGAGATGGCCGCGGTCGAGTCGGTGATGGCGTCAACGTTCGGGTACACCTCGAAGTGCACGTGCGGCCACCGGCCGGAGTAGCACGCAGGGAAGATTGACGTGTAGGAGACCGTGCCCTCGGCATCCGCCACCTGCACACCGCGCAGGTAGGTCACGTCCTCCAAGCCCGACGAGTACATCGAGTAGCCGCCGGCGCTGTCGCAGTGCCAGACGTAGACGGCCACATTCGCGAACGGCACGTTGTTGCCCGCCATGTCGATGATTGTCAGGGTCAGTGCCATCGGCACGCCGGTGGCCGTGGCCCCGCCGTCGATGCTCGTGCGGATGTCGCTGCGGATGATGCCGGACTGCTCAAGCGCGTCGGGGCCATTCGAGCCATCGCCGGGATACGGGCCCGCCGTCTCGTCGGGGATCTCCCCGCTCGCGGTGCCGCTCGAGCCCCCAGTCGTCGCTCCGCTGGACGATCCGTTACCGGAGCCGCCCGGGGTGCATGCCGCGAGCAGCACCGCGCCGAGGCCGGCGCCGAACACGGTCAGCACGCCGCGCCTGGTCATGAGGGTGCCGATGTCGAAGGCGACGCCCTGGTCGACCACCTCCTCGTGCGCCCGTTCGAGCAGCCGGCCTTCGAATGCGGGGCCGTCTGGTGTGGAGTCTGGTTCGGGGATGCGGTGCATGGTCACCTCGCGGGTTCAGTGGTCGGAGAATACTCCGAGCCTGCGCAGTCGCGCCATGCCCCGCCTCTGAGTGGGCTGGGAGTTCGCTATGACGCGCCGCGCCTCGCCGACCTGCCGGCACAAAAAAGTGGGGCACCCGAGAAAACGGGTGCCCCACTTCAGATGTGGCTAGTAGCGCTCGCGCGGCTTGCGGTCTCCGTAGCCGCCGCGGTCGCCGCGATCCCCGTAGGAACCGCGGTCGCGGTCACCGTAGGAGCCGCGGTCGTCGCGGCGCGCTGGCGCACCGTTGTCGGGGCGGATCTCGATCAGCTTGCCGCTGATGCGGGTGTTCTCGAGGCGCGCGAGGGTGTCCTTGCTGAGGTCGGCGGGAAGGTCGACGAGCGAGAAGTCGGGGCGGATCTGGATCGCACCGAAGTCGTCGCGGCTCAGGCCACCCTCGTTGGCGAGGGCGCCGACGATCTGGCGCGGCTCCACCTTGTGGCGCTTGCCGACGGCGATGCGGTAGGTCGCGAGGCCCTCGTTGCTGCGCGGGCGGCGCTCCGGGCGCTCGGGGCGGTCACCGCGGTCGCGGCTTCCGCCACGGTCGTCACGCGAGTAACGGTCGTCGCGGCTGCGCTCGTCGCGGGATCCACGGTCGAAGCGGTCCTCGCGGTCAAAACGCTGGCTGCGCGCCTCCTCCGGCGAGAGCAGCAGCGGGGTGTCGCCCTGAGCGACGAGGGCGAGGGCTGCAGCCACGTCGGCCTCCGGCACATCGTGGTGCTTGATGTAGTGGTTGACGATGTCGCGGAACTCGGCGATGCGGTCACCCTGGCTGAGCGCCTCGGTGATGGCGCTGTCGAAGCGGGCCAGACGCGTCACGTTGACGTCGGCGACGCTCGGCAGCTGCATCTGGGTGATCTCCTGGCGGGTGGCCTTCTCGATCGAGGTGAGCATGCGGCGCTCGCGCGGGGTGACGAAGCTGATCGCGTCGCCGCTGCGGCCGGCGCGGCCGGTGCGGCCGATGCGGTGCACGTAGGACTCGGTGTCGATCGGCAGGTCGTAGTTGACGACGTGGCTGATGCGCTCCACGTCGAGACCGCGCGCTGCGACATCCGTCGCCACCAGGATGTCGAGCTTGCCTGACTTGAGCTGGTTGACGGTGCGCTCGCGCTGCACCTGCGCAACGTCGCCGTTGATCGCGGCAGCAGAGTAGCCACGGGCGCGCAGCTTCTCGGCGAGCGTCTCGGTCTCGTTCTTGGTGCGGGTGAAGACGATCATGCCCTCGAAGTTCTCGACCTCGAGGATGCGGGTGAGCGCGTCGACCTTCTGCGGGTACGCGACCATCAGGTAGCGCTGCGTGATGTTCGCAGAGGTCGTGGTCTTGGTCTTGACCGTGATGACCTCGGGGTCCTTGAGGTACTGGCCAGAGATGCGGCGGATGCCGGCCGGCATGGTGGCCGAGAACAGGGCGACCTGCTTCTCGTCGGGGGTGTCGGCGAGAATCGTCTCGACATCCTCGGCGAAGCCCATCTTGAGCATCTCATCGGCCTCGTCGAGCACGAGGAACTTCAGCTCGGAGAGGTCGAGGGTGCCTTTGGCGAGGTGGTCCATGATGCGACCGGGCGTGCCGACGACGATGTGCACGCCGCGACGCAGTGCGGAGAGCTGGACGCCGTAGCCCTGGCCGCCGTAGATCGGGAGAACGTGCACGCCCTTGAGGTGTGCGGCGTACTTCTCGAACGCCTCACAGACCTGCAGGGCGAGCTCGCGGGTCGGCGCGAGCACGAGGGCCTGGGGGGTCTTCTGCGAGATGTCGAGCTGCGAAAGGATGGGCAGCGCAAACGCAGCGGTCTTGCCGGTGCCGGTCTGGGCGGTGCCGAGCACGTCGCGGCCCTCGAGCAGCGGCGGGATGGTCGCGGCCTGGATGGCGGACGGGGTCTCGTAGCCGACGTCCTTCAGGGCCTTGAGTAC
This sequence comes from Microterricola viridarii, assembly GCF_001542775.1. Classification (GTDB taxonomy): domain Bacteria; phylum Actinomycetota; class Actinomycetes; order Actinomycetales; family Microbacteriaceae; genus Microterricola; species Microterricola viridarii_A. The sequence goes on along the minus strand of NZ_CP014145.1, from coordinate 1,675,829 downwards.
GGAGTCATCGAGCCCAAGCTCGGAAAAAGTAAGGGTGGCGGGGGCGGTCTCAGCCTCGCCGGGCATAGTGGTGTCAGAAGACGTCATAACCTCAACGGTAGTCGCTCACAGCGCGCCCATTGACAGAATCATGCCTGAAACCACACTATCGGGGCAAATGCGCAGGAGCCGGGCGCGCGTCGAGCGCGTGTCGCGGCCCGTGAACGCTGCCTAAGCTTGTGCTTATGACCCCGCACGAGCTCGCCGCATTCTGCCTCAGCCTGCCTCAGGCGATCGAAACCTACCCCTTCGGCGAGCAGACGACCGTGTTCAAGACGAGCGGCAACGACAAGATCTTCGCCCTGAGCGTTCTGGATGCCGCGCCGCTCACCGTCTCGGTCAAGGTCGACCCGGAGGAGGGCCGGGCACTCCGCGAGGAGTACCCGCAGCACATCACGCCCGGCTACCACCTGAACAAGAAGCATTGGATCACGATCGTGCTGGACGGCACGCTCGAGAACCAGCTGGTGGAGCAGCTGGTCAACGACAGCCACGCCCTGGTGCGCCCGAAGGTGCCGCGAGCGCCGCGCGGTTCAGCCGACTAGACCGGCGACGCCGTCCGCGATCTCACGCACCGAGCCGTCTGAGCTGAGCTCCAGCACGCGGTCCAGCGCCAGCCGGCCGAGGAAGGCGTCGTCGTGGCTGACGACCAGCAGCGCGCCGCGATAGCTCCGCAACGCACCAACGAGCTGGTCGACGGTCTGCAGATCGAGGTTGTTCGTCGGCTCGTCCAGCACCAGCAGCTGCGCGGGCGGCTCGGCGAAGAGTAGCCGGGCCAGCGCCACCCGGAAGCGTTCCCCGCCGGAGAGGGTGCGCACCGGCCGGTGCACGCTGTCGCCCCGCAACAGCAGTCGGGCCAGTCGGTTGCGGATGACACTCTCTGACGCGCCGGATGCCACGGCGCGCACATTCTCGATGGCACTGGCGTCATCGTCGAGGCCGTCGAGGCGTTGGCTGAGGTAGCCGACCCGTTCGGTCAGCAGCCTCCCGCCGGCGCGGTCGGCAGCCGCTGCGAGATCGAGCGAGGCGTGCCCATTGACCAGCGCCTCGAGCAGCATCGACTTGCCGACGCCATTTGCGCCGACGAGCGCCACGCGTTCCGGGCCCCGCAGATACACGGTGGTGCCGCTGGCAGAGGAGAGCTCCGCGATGCCCCGTCCAGCCGGAACACCCGGGTCCGGCAGCTCGAGGTGGATGCTCTCCTCTGCTCGCATCCGGGATGCGGCGGCATCCAGCGCCCCCTGGGCCTCCTGCACCCGGTCGTCGCCGCCACTGCGCAGCTTGCCGGCCGAGACCTGGGCGTTCGACGCCTTCTGGTGCATCACGATCTTGGCCGCGGTGCGGTTGTCGTAGTTCTTCTGCGCGGTGCGCGCCCGGCGGGCTAGGGCCGTCTCGGCCACGACCCGCTGGCGCTTCTCGGCCTTCAACCGTTGCTCGGCCGTGCGCACCGACTGCGCGGCGGCGGCCTGCTGCACGCCCTGGTGCTCGCGCCAGGCGCTGTACGGCCCGCCGAAGACGGTGAGCTCTCCGGCGTGCAGTTCGGCCGTCTGCTGCATGCACTCCAGCAGCGCGGTGTCGTGGCTGACGACGAGCAGCGTTCCCGGCCAGGAGCGCAGAAGGGTGAGCAGCCGGGCCCGCGCCGCGCGGTCGAGGTTGTTGCTGGGCTCATCGAGCAGGGTGACGGCGGTACGGCGCAGCCGCAGGCCCGTGATCGCGACGAGCATCGCCTCGCCGCCAGAGAGCTGCGCGACCCTGCGCTCCAGATCGGCGGCCGATAGCCCGATCGCCCGCAACGCCTCGGCGGCGCGCGTCTCCAGATCCCAGTCGTCGCCCAGCACCTCGAAGTGCTCTTCGGCGACGTCGCCGTGCTCGATGGCGTGCAGGGCGGCGAGTTTGTCGGCGATGCCGAGCAGACCGGCCACCGTGACCGAGGCGTCGAGGGTGAGGGCCTGTGGCAGGTAGCCGATGTCAGCGGGCGCGCCGATGTGCCCGGTGGCCGGGGTGAGCAGCCCGGCGATCAGCTTCAGCAGGGTTGATTTGCCCGCGCCGTTGCTGCCGACCAGCCCGGTGCGGCCGCTGCCGAAGCTGCCGCTCAGGGCAGAGAACGCGGGGGTGCCGTCCGGCCACGCGAACGAGACGTTGTTCAGGGTTACAGCTGACGCCGTGACAGATGACGCGGTGACGGATGAGGGGGTATTGGTAGGCATGCAGACTCCAGAGTGTTCAGCGGACGCGCTGAAACCGGAGCCGAGGACGGCGAATCGACGATTGTCAGCGCGCGGGGTGCGGCGCGAAACCCTCGAATGTCCTCATGTCCCTACCTTTCCTTGGCAACAAGACTTCCCCAGTGTGCCAGTGGCGCGGTAGGGGATGCAAGCCGCCCGGGAGGCTATCTGTTCCGCCTGTGTACGCACACAGGCTCGTAAAGCCGGCCCTGTTAACCTTGAGTAGCTGGGCCGCGTATCCTCGCGGTCATCCCACACGGCATCCGTGTTGCACACATTCTGCGACTGGCCTCTGGTGACCAACACTTCACGGGGAGTAGGCCGTTGCGCCTGCCCAATTTCTGCCCGTGGGCAATTCTGATTGACAAGGACAGGCGAAGGCCGCAAGGCCGGAGAGGAACAGTTTGCAGAAGCGCATCGCAATTATTGGAGCCGGGCCGAGCGGTATGGCTCAGCTTAGGGCCTTTGACTCGGCACGGGAACAGGGCCGGGAGATCCCCGAGATCGTCTGCTTCGAGAAGCAGAGCGACTGGGGCGGACAGTGGAACTTCAACTGGCGCACGGGCATCGACGCTCACGGGGAGCCGGTGCACTCCAGCATGTACCGCAACCTGTGGTCCAACGGGCCCAAGGAGGCCCTCGAGTTCGCCGAGTACACCTTCGATGAGCACTTCGGCCGCCCGATCAGCTCCTACCCGCCGCGCGCCGTGCTCTGGGATTACATCAGCGGCCGGGCAGAGCAGAGCGATGTGAAGAAGCACGTGCGGTTCTCCACCGCCGTGCGCTGGGTGCAGTACAACGCAGAGACAGAGACCTTCACCGTCACGGTCGAGGATTTGGTCGCCCGCACCACCGAGAGCAGCGAGTTCGACCACGTGATCGTCGGCTCCGGTCACTTCAGCTTCCCCAACGTTCCCGATTTCACCGGGATCGAGACGTTCCCCGGCACGCTCCGTCACGCCCACGACTTCCGTGGCGCAGAGAGCCTCGCCGACAAGGACGTGCTCCTGATCGGCGCGAGCTACTCCGCCGAGGACATCGGCATCCAGGCCTACAAGATGGGCGCCCGCTCGGTGACCCTGAGCTACCGCACCAAGCCGATGGGCTTCGACTGGCCAGAGGACATGACCGAGGTTCCCCTGATCGAACGTTTCGACGGCTCGGTCGCGCACTTCGTCGACGGCACCTCGAAGCGCTTCGATGCCGTCATCCTGTGTACCGGGTACCTGCACCACTACCCGTACCTGCCCAGCGACCTCTCGCTGGACTCACCGAACAACCTGTATCCCGACACCCTGTACCGGGGAGTCGTCAGCGAGGCGAACAACAAGCTGTTCTACCTGGGTGCCCAGGACCAGTGGTTCACCTTCAACATGTTCGACGCTCAGGCCTGGTACGTGCGCGACGTGATCCTCGGCGATGCGAAGCTGCCGGATGCCGCAGCACAGCGCGCCGACATCGACCGGTGGTTGACACGCTTCCGTGCGCTGGAGGACAGCAACGCCGAAGTGCGCTTCCAGGCTGACTACATCCGCGACTTGATCGAGCAGAGCGACTACCCCATGTTCGACCTGGACGAGGTCGTGCGCATCTTCCTGGAATGGAAGAAGGACAAGAAGGAGAACATCCTGACCTACCGGGATGCCGTCTACCCCTCAGTGATGACCGGCACCATGAGCGCTGTGCACCACACGCCGTGGCTGCAGGAGCTCGACGACAGCCTGGATCGCTACCTCGGTCACCCGAAGACCGACGTCATCAAGGTGATTGTCTCAGGGGGCAAGGCGCCGTCCAGCGTGTAGCTGAATGGTAGGAAGCTCCCATGTAGCTCTGTAGGGGGGAGGCGGGGTCCGGCTGAGCCGGGCCCCGCCTTTCGTGTACCCGGGCACCACATGTGGATAACTTTGACGGTGCAAGGTCGATTTGCCCTACGGTGATCGCATGCATCCACGACGGGCGCGCTCAGGGGTAACGAGTGCGGTGTGCGCGCTCGCCGCAGCGCTTCTGGCGGGGCTTCTCACCGGCTGTGTGAATGCGCCGCTGCCGGTGCCGTCCCCGACTGAGACCCCGGATGCCGCCGCACCCCTCTTCGCCACGGACGAGGAGGCGCTCGCCGCAGCGGAGGCGGCTTATGCGGCTTACCTCGCTGCTAGCGATGAGATTCTTGCAAGTGGCGGTGTGAAGCCCGAGCGACTAGTCCCATTCGTATCCCCGGCTTTCTTCGAACACGAAATGGAAGGATTCGAGCGAGCACGTGAAGAAGGCCTGCGGTATGTGGGAGAGACGGCGTTCAGCCGATTCGAGTTGCAAGCCCACAATCCGAATCCCGGACCTGGATCCACTGTGGTCTCGGCCTACGTTTGTGTGAATTATGCCGGCGTCGATGTCGTCGATGCGGGTGGCCTGTCGCGAACGGCGCCGAATAGACCTGCTGATTTGGCCTTCGTCGTTGGGTTCATTGCTGGCTCAACTGCAGATGAGTTGATTCTCGCAACCAAGGAGCCATGGGCGGGAACGGGCGTGTGTTGAAATCTGTTTCGCGTGGCATCGGTGCAGTTGTGGGAGCCCTAGTGATTGTGGCCATGACTGTCTTCCCCGCTGGATCACCCGCTGATGCCTCAACATGCACGGAACTTGACTACGCGCTGGGAGGCTGCCCCGACGTTGACGCCGGCCTCACTCCCGACGGCGTGGACCTCATCGGGCAGGGCGAGAACGTGTCAGGCGGGGGAGCCGGAGGCGACGGCTTCGAGAGCGTTGGGGGCGGCACGGACGCCCAGACCCCGCCTGTGCTGGGCGCCGAGGAGACGCCGGCCAACGACAACGGTCAGCCGCCGGAGTGCCGGGATGCACCGGATGTCTGCGATCCAGAGCTCGTGGTGACCTGGAGCGACATCGCCTCGTTCCGGGCCTCCGCACCGACGCTCGCGATGGAGCCGGCCGGGTGGGCGGTGCGCGGGCTGCCGACGAACTTCGTGGCGGCGGCATCCGTCGAGGTCATCGCCGGGCGCCTGCTGAACTTCCCGGCCGAGGTGCGCTTCACTCCCGCCGGCTACGCCTGGGACTACGGCGACGGGAGCACGCGGTACAGCGCCTCCGGGGGCGCGAGCTGGAGTGCAACCGGGGTGGCGGAGTTCGCGGAGACGAGCACCAGCCACGTCTACACGACGCGCGGTGACTTCGCCGCGACGGTCGCCGTCGAGCTCGCGGCCGAGTACCGGTTCGGTGGGGGAGCATGGCACTCGATTGCGGGCAGCATCCGCGTCGCGGGGGCCGCCTCGCCGGTGGCCGTGAAGTCGGCAACGACAGTGCTGGTAGCCGGCAACTGCCTCGAGCAGCCGGAGGGGCCCGGCTGCTGAGTGGCCGTGCCGCGGCATCCGCCGCTCGAAAGCCTTTCGCAGATCCAGTCTGCCCCGGCAGAATGCCTGCATGGCCCCAGTTGAGAAGATCACCGTCGTGCAGATCGTTCGCAGCGTGGTCGCGCCGCTCACGCACACCCGCGCGTTCCGCTGGGCGGCTCCGACCGTCCTGCCCGTGCTGGAGCGCGTGGTCACCGCGCTGAGCGGTGGGCGTATGCAGCTGAGCGGTCTGCTCGTTCCGTCATTGCTGCTGCACAGCACCGGCGCGAAGACCGGTGCCCCGCGCGACACCGAGCTCATGTACACGCCGGATGGCCGGGGAGTGCGCTCGTCGCGGGCACGAGTTTCGCCCGCGACAAGCACCCGGCGTGGAGCTACAACCTGCTGGCCCGTCCGGATGCCGCGATCACGGTGCGCGGGCGGCGCGTGCCGGTGCACGCCGAACTGCTCGGCGCGGCCGAACGCGAGCAGGCGTGGCAGCGCATCGAGGCGCAGTGGCCGGGCTACCGCGGTTACGAGCGGGAGTCGGGGCGCAGGGTGCGGCTGTTCCGGCTGCGGCTTCAACCGGGCGTGGCCCGCGACCCCGAGGCGTGAGCTAGCCGGTGCCGGTCCTGCTCTCAGTGTCGTCGCGCAGCCGGTCAGCAATGTGGGCGGCGATGTATTCGGCCCAGAGCGCATAGCCCGTCGCCGACGGGTGGAACTGGTCCTCCGCGAAGAAGTCGTCGCCCAGCTCCATTTCGCCTTCGATGAACGGGAGGAAGAGGATCCCCAGCTCACGGCAGAGCTCGGCCGAGCGGGCGTCGATCCGTGCCGCTCGACGCGCAAGGTAGTCGCGGAGCGGGCGGCGCAAGGCGGGGCAGTGCGAGAACGGCGGAACGCCGGTCAACACGACGAGAGTCTCGCCGCCTCCGGCGGCACCCCGCACGTTGCCAGCGATCGCGCGCAGGTGCTCCTCCCATTCGGAGGTGCTGCGCCCTCTCATCACGTCATTGGCGCCGGCCGCGATCACGGCCACGTCGATCGGGGCTTCATCGGCCTCTGCCAGCAGGCGGTGGCGGATGCGGCGGATTGTCGCGCCGTTCTGACCGGCCACCTGCCAGCGCACGGGATGGCCGCTGCGGGCGGCAAACGCCTCGGCGAGGCGGCCGCCGAGTGCGGACTCCTGTGTCGGCGCGCCCACTCCCGCGGCCGTCGACTCGCCCAGCACCAGCAGTGTGATGGCGGGCGACTGCGCCCCAGCTCCAACAGGGCCACCGGCCAGGCCGCGCCGGGGCCCGGAGGCCTCCGGCAACCGGGGGATCCGGCGCAGCAGCGCCCACGCTTCGGCGGCGGCCGGAACTGCCTGCACCACGTCGAGAACGGCGTGGCCGAGCGGGCGCGGATTCATCGGGCACCCTCCCTCTGGCAGACGGCAACCGCCCCGTGTACCGCTCTGTACCGCCTCAAAGTTGGCTTAATTTCGCCGCAACGGCCGCGCAAGTGGATGCCGCCGGGAAGGCGCCCTGGCCTCGCGCCCCGTTTGACGGTCGCGACGCGGGGGCCAGCGCCTGGCCGGCGCGGGTGAACACGGCCGCCCACTCCGGGCGAATTTGGCAAACCGCTGGTCAGCACGCCTTTATTCGGCCGCGCGGCGCCGGATATCTGTGCCGAGGTTGCGCTCATCTGGCCAGCGTAGCCGGTGTGCAGCACGCGCGGCTGCGACGCCTTTTCGGGCCCCGGGGCAGTGAAAAAGACGGAAACAGATTCGGAGGACATTGCCAGATCATGAGGAGGACTCGTCCAGACAGCGTGTGCATACTTGCAACTTCGCCCGGGGCCCCCGCCCGGGACGTTCCCGACAAGAGTCGCTCTCAGCACGATCTCGAGCGGTTCGCCTTGTGAAAGTCATGCCTAACTTCAACTCTTCAACGATTCGCCCAGAAAAGCCCACGATCGAGCCCGGTGTCACCAGGGCCCAGATCCGGAACCGCCGTCGCGGCCGCAATAAGCTGCTCGTCGCGGGAGCCGTCATCGCCATCAGCGCCGTCGCAGGAACCGGTTTCGTTGTGCAATCCTCGGTTGTCGCCCAGAACGAGCGCATCGCCGCCACGACCGCCATGAACAACGCCTCTGGCTTCGCCCACGAGCAGCTGGACGCGTACTCGACCATCGCCTCGGCGCACGCCGCACGAGCCGCGTCGACAACCATCGACGAGGCCAACACCGTGATTGCGGCCGCCTCGGGCAAGACGGATGCCGGCGATCTCGCCTCCTCTGTTGCAGCCCTGTCGAACTTCGAGCTCCTCGCACCCGACCGGGTGTTCGAGCTCGTGGACACCACCAAGGGCAAGACGGTCGGCGTTCAGGCCGCGCTGGCCGAGGTCGACCGTGTCGCCGCCGAGCAGGTCGCTGCACAGGCCGCCGCCGAGGCAGCTGCCGCAGCGGCTGCCGCTGAGGCAGAAGCCGCGAAGAACGCTGCGTCCGACTCCGGCTCCTCCTCGTCCGGCGGGTCCCGCCCCTCCGCTCCGTCTGACCCGAGCGGCGCCCAGGCGATCGCCCGTGACCTGATGGCCTCCCAGTACGGCTGGGGCGATGACCAGTTCGGTTGCCTCGTCGCCCTCTGGAACAAGGAGTCCGGCTGGAACATCAACGCCTACAACGCCTCGAGCGGCGCAGCCGGCATCCCGCAGGCTCTGCCCGGAAGCAAGATGGCCTCGGCCGGAGCTGACTGGCAGACCAACCCGGCAACCCAGATCACCTGGGGCCTCGGCTACATCTCGGGCCGCTACGGCACCCCATGCGGCGCGTGGGACACCTCGGAGTCGCAGGGCTGGTACTAACCCGCATCCGCCCACCGCAACCGGCACGCGCCGCCTCGCCTGGCTCGCAGATTTATCTGCGCGGCCACGCGGGGCGGCGTAGCCTGTTTAACGGCCTTGTGAAAGCCCGGCGAGGCTGCCAGCGCACGGCCCCGGTCGGGGCCAGTCACAACGAGGTGAGCAGAGCTATGAACTCCATCAAACCGTGCCTGTGGTTCGACAGCCAAGCAGAGGATGCCGCCACGCTGTACGCGTCGGTCTTCGAGAACTCGCGCATCAACACGGTGACGCGCTACGGCGAGGGCGGCCCGATGCCGGCCGGCACGGCGCTGGCCGTCGAGTTCACGCTCGACGGGCTGGAGATGCAGGCGATCAACGGTGCGCCGGCGCCCGGGCCCAGCGCGGCCATCTCGCTCTCGGTGAGTGCACAGACGCAGGCAGACATCGACCGCCTCTGGGGCGCGCTCACCGCCGATGGGGGAGAGCCGGGGCAGTGTGGCTGGCTCACCGACAAATACGGCATCTCTTGGCAGATCGTGCCGCCCCGGCTGGGCGAGCTGCTCTCCGACCCCGACCCGGCCAAGGCTGGGCGCGCGATGCAGGCGATGCTGACGATGACGAAGCTGGACATCGCAGTCTTGGAAGCTGCCTACAACGGCGAATGATTGGCCCTCCGGATGGTGAATCCGCGTACGCTGAGCCTGTGAACATTCGTGAGATCCCCGTGACCACCCTTGACGGTCGCAGCACAACGCTTGCCGAGTTCGGCGACGGTGCCCTGCTCGTCGTGAACGTGGCGTCCAAGTGTGGCTTTACTCCGCAGTACACCCAGCTGGAGGCCCTGCACGAGAAGTATGGCGAGCAGGGGCTGACCATCGTCGGCTTCCCCTGCAACCAGTTCGCCGGGCAGGAGCCGGGCAATGCCGACAAGATCCAGGATTTCTGCTCGATCAACTACGGCGTGACGTTCCCCCTCATGGAGAAGGTCAAGGTCAACGGTCGTCACGCGCATCCGCTCTACAACGAGCTGCACGATGTGCCGGACACCGGTGGCAAGACGGGTCGCGTGCGCTGGAACTTCGAGAAGTTTGTGATCGGCGCCGACGGCGCGATCACGCGCTTCCGGTCGGCGGTCACGCCCGACGACCCGGCCGTGATTGCCGCGATCGAGGCGGGCCTGCCCGCCCGCACCGTCGACGCGGAACCGGCAGAGGCTCCGCCCGCGTCCTGAGCCAACCCGCCGGGAACTCCCGGCCGGCGTCATCCACTCGCCAAAGAACGTACCAAGACCGGCGTCTTGGTACGTTTTTTGGTGGCTCGATGCGGTAGCGCGGAGGGGGCTAGGCGCCGAGGGGCGCGCGCAGCGGCCAGTCGCCGTCGAGGATGAACTGGGCGGCCGCGTTCGTGACCGAGTTCACCACGACGGGGGCCAGCAGGTTGACGGTGGTTCCGGATGCCGCGGCGTTGGCCACGACGTAGACCTGGGCGTCCGCGCCGGAGGTCAGGCCCAGCGCCTCGGCCTGAGCGGTGTTCAGGCTCGGCGAGTAGTCCTGCAGGTAGATGGCGGCGTCGACGACGAAGACACGTCGTGCCTCGTCATCCGTCGCGGCCAGCGTGTAGAGCCCGGTCGAGCCATCCACCGGGGTGAAGGCGAACTGCAGGCTCGGCTCGAAGCCGGGAGGCGAGGCGATGAAGTTCAGAGTGCTCATCGCAGGAAGTCCATCAGCGTCGGCTGCAGCACGCGGGCGGTGACGCCCAGCGCGGCCTGGTAGGTGATCTCCTGGGCTTTGAGGTCCAGGATGATGCGGCTGAGTTCGATGTCCTCGACCGCGGCGCGTTGTGCCTCGAACGAAACGGTTTTGTCCATGACTGCCTCCTCGGCGCGCATGATGAGTGCGTGGCGGCTGCCGACCGCGGAGTGTTCGGTGCGAACGGCGCTCATGCGCTGGTCGATGTCGCCCAGGCGGGCGCCGATGTTGGTGCCGCCGCGGAGGTCGGCGGCGATGCCCTCGATGAGGGCGAAGACCGAGGTCGCCCCCTCGCCGAAGACGGCGGAACCGTCGCCGTCCACGCGCACCGTCGTGTCGGGGCCGACACGGCGGTTCACTTCGCTGCCCGGCGCTCCGGTGAAGCTGTAGTCGGGGTTGAACGCGACGCCGTCACTCGAGTTGCCGGCGAAGACGGTGCGGCCCAGGTACTGCGTGTTCGCGAGGCCGAGCAGGTGGTCTTTCAAGCTGTCCAGCTCGACGGCGATCGCTTCCTTGGCGGTGGCGGAGAGCGATCCGTCGTTGGCGCCCTGCACGGTGAGGTCGCGCACGCGCTTCATCACGTCGTTGACCTCGGTGAGCGTCGAGTCGAGGGTGGTGACCCAGCCGAGGCCGTTGTTGACGTTGCGGCTGTGCTGGTCGTTGGCCCGCTGCTGCGCCCGAATACGGAGCGCGTCGGCGGCGCCGCTCGGGTCTTCGGATGCGCGCGAGAACGCCTTGCGCGTAGACGCCTGGTCCTGCAGCTTGGCCAGCTGTGCTGCGTTCGCCTGCAGGTTGCGCTGCGCCGTGAGCAACGTGGTCTGTTGGGTGACTCTGGAGATCATTGCTTACCTTCCCACGAGCCCGGTGCGGTTGATCAGCACATCGAGCATCTCGTCGACGGCCGTCATCACGCGCGCCGCGCCCTGATAGGCGTGCTGGTACATGAGCAGGCTCACGTTCTCCTCATCGAGGTCGACGGATGCGTTCGCCAACTGCATCCCGACGGCCGAGGTGGTGGCCAACGCGGCCAGATCGGCCTGACGCTTCTCTGAGCGTGTGGCGATGCCGAGTTCGACGACGAAGTTCGACCAGACGGAATCCGGTGAGCCGGGGCCGACGCCCAGCTGCGAGATCTTGTCGGCGATGCTGCCGTCGCTGTTGCCGAGGCCGGGGCCGCCGGTCGCGATGCCCGCCGCGCCGGTGGGCACGACCGTGAGGCCCTGCGCGGCCGGCTTGCCAGCGGCAAACGCGAAGAATTCGAGGTTGGTGCTGCCGTCGGAGCTGACGCCGGTGCGGTGCACGGTGTTCACGGCATCCGCGAGCTTCAGGGCGAAGTCGTTGAGCGAGGCCGCGGCCTTGGCGATGGCTCCGCCGCTCGAGGCGGGCGCCAGCGTCGAGACCGCACCGGCCAGTTCGCCCCCGTCGAGGGAGATCGCGGTGCCGGGGCGGTGCGCCCACTCGAGCGTGACCGGTGCGGCATCCGCGCCGGCCATAGTGTTCGAGCCGACCACGTTGACCACGCGCGCCGTGGTGCCGGTGACGAGGGCGTTGCCGCCGATGTAGACGTCGATGGTGCCGTCGCCGGCATCCCGCACCGTGCCGCCGGCGATGGCGGCGATCGTCGTGGTGAGCAGATTGCGCTGGTCGAGCAGTTCGTTCACCGAGCCGCCGGACGCCGTCGCCTGGCGGATGCGTCCGTTCAGGTCGGCGAGCTGGCTCGCTGCGCCGTTGAGCTCTGCTGCGAGGTCGCGCACTTCACCGCGCACCTGGGTCCACTGGTTGTCGAACTCGGTGTAGGTGGAGGAGATCTGCTGGGCGAGCACCTGGGACTGCTGCAGCAGCAGACCGGACTGGGCGCCCTCACCCGCGCTGTTGGAGAGCTCTTGCCAGGAGGCCCAGAAGCTCTGCAGCTGGGTCGAGATGCCGTTGGGGCCCGGCTCGTGCAGCACGGCCTCGAGGCCGGAGAACACGCCGGCGCGCACCGCGCTGAAACCGGAGACGGCGGCCGAGGCGCGCACGCGGGCATCCAAGTGCATGTCGCCCAGGCGGGCGATCCCGTCGATGTTGACGCCGCCGCCCGGGCGGACGCCGACCGAGAACTTGCCGGCCATGGTCGGACCACCGATCGCCGAGGTGGTCAGGCGCTGCCTGGTGTACCCCTCTGTGCGGGCGTTGGCGATGTTCTGACCGGAGACGTCGATGCCGGCCTTGGCGGCCGCGAGTCCGCGGTAAGCCGTGTTCAATCCGCTGAAAGTACTCACGTGCGTTGGCTCACAGTTTCTCGTCGAAGAGCATGGATGACGCGTGGGCGTGCTGGGCAGCGCCGCTCGAGTCGTAGGTTCCCGAGGCCGCTTCCACGCCGGCGAGCGTCTCCTGCACGCTGCGCACGGCGGTGCGCAGGAACTGCTCGTTCACATCGCGGATGTCGCGGATCTGCACGGTGAGTTCGGTCAGCGCGGTGAGGTGCGCTGCGAAGATGTCCTGCCACGGACCGGCGGGTGCGGCCGCAATGATCTCGCGCAGCGTGGCATCTTCGGCGCAGGCCCACTCAGTGCCGACGCTGGTTACTTCAACGGAGCGGCTGAGTGCGATGTCGCGCAGGCGCACCATCACCTGTTCGATCTCACGGCTGGCGTGGCCGACCCAGCGAGACTTGCCCGCGGTGAGCAGCAGCTGCTCCTCCTCAAGCTTGAACAGCAGCAGCTCGAGAAGTTCCCTTTCGCGCCACAGCACGGCAGAGAGTTCGTTGACGCCCACTGGCTCGCCTTTCAATCGGGTACTGCCGGAAGCAGGGAAACTTTTTCGGTTCCCAACCACTGTCGGCAGGCCAAGCTTTCATGTTAGTGACGGGGCCTGAGGCCTTCGTGAAAGGGCGCGGCCCCGAACGGGGGTCGTCACTTTGGAGGACACCCTCATTGGGGGACATTCCCCCGCGTGTCGAGCCCCATGCATTGTTAGCGTTGGAACACCCGAGGAACTGACCCGATTACCCGCGTCAATCGTCCAAACCGGTACGTGAACCCTGCACGCTGCCACAATTGCAGGAATTGATATTTGTGAATCGTGCGGACCGCAATGATCTCGTCGTCGCCAACCTGCCGCTTGTCGGCTACCTGGTGAACGACGTCTGTGCCAGGGCAAGTCACCTCTCTCGGGACGACCTCGCCGCTGCCGGCGCGCTCGCGCTGGTGACGTGCGCCGACAACTTCGATGTCGAGCGGGGGATACCGTTCGGTGCCTACGCCCGCACCCGCATCCTCGGCGCGTTTGCCGATGAGATGCGCTCCAGCGACTGGGCGACGCGCTCCGCCCGCAAGCGGATCACCGAGACGGTCTCCGCTCGCGAGACGTTGACGGCCACGCTCGGCCGGGTTCCCAACGTCGATGAACTGGCCGCAGCGCTCGGCGTCGACCGGGAGACCGCGGCTGCCGCCCTCTCCGATGCGGCGCGTACCGTCACCACCATCGACGACAGCACGGCGGAATACCTCGTCTCCGAGATGACCTCGCCGGAGGAGTCCCTGCTGCTGGACGAGCGGCAGCGCTTCGTCACCGCAGCCGTCGACGCCCTGCCGGAGCGGATGGCCATGATTGTGCGCGCCATCTACTTCGACGACAGGACCGTCAAGGAGATCGCCGAAGACCTGGGCATCACCCACTCCGCCGTCTCGCAGCAGCGCTCAGAGGCGCTCCGGCTGATCCGCGACGGGCTGGGTGAGCGCTACTCGGACGACGCAGAGGTGCAGAGCGTGCCGGACCCCAAGCTCACAGCGACCCGCCGCGTCGCCTACCTCTCGCGCTTCGAGGAGCACCTCGGCCAGGGCGCGCGGGCCGCCACTGCTCCCTCGCTGATCAGCAACGTCGGCTAGCCACCCGCACGGGCAAGAATTTTCCGTGACTCGCTAACGGATGCCTCCGGTCGGTCGATTGTGCAAAGTACTGGCCCACGGATGGGCCGGTGTACCGAAACCCACTCACGGAGGAATTCATCATGGGTATGCAGATCAACACCAACATTGCGGCCAACAACTCGTACCGCAACCTGTCCATCACGCAGAACGACCTGTCGAAGTCGCTGGAGAAGCTCTCCAGTGGTCTGCGTATCAACCGTGCGGCCGACGATGCAGCTGGTCTCGCGATCTCCGAGGGTCTGCGTTCGCAGGTCGGTGGCCTCACGGTCGCCGCTCGCAACGCACAGGACGGCATCAGCGTCATCCAGACCGCTGAAGGCGCCCTGACCGAGGTGCACTCCATCCTGCAGCGCGTTCGTGACCTCGCCGTGCAGTCCGGCAACGACTCGAACAACGCGAAGTCGCGTGAGGCCATCGCAACCGAGGTCACCGCGCTGGGTGCAGAGCTCACGCGTATCGGTGCGTCGACCAACTTCAACGGCATCAAGCTGCTCGATGGCTCCAACGCCAGCCTGACCTTCCAGGTCGGCGCCGGCGGCGTTGCCGCTGAGGACCAGATCGCGGTCAACCTCACCAACGTCTCGACGATCGGTGCGGCTGTTACCACGCTCGCCACTGCCGGCTTCGCCGACAAGACCGCTGCGCTGGCAACGATCACGGCCCTCGACGGACACATCACCGCGGTCTCGACCGCTCGCGCCGACCTCGGTGCGCAGCAGAACCGCTTCGAGTCGACCATCAAGAGCCTCAACGTGTCGAAGGAGAACCTCTCGGCTGCCGAGTCGCGCATCCGCGACACCGACATGGCGTCCGAGATGGTCAAGTACACCCGCTCGAACGTGCTGTCGCAGGCCGGTACCGCCATGCTCGCGCAGGCGAACCAGTCCAACCAGGGCGTTCTCCAGCTCCTCCGCTAGCCAGGCGCGGCAACACGCCGCATCTGACCAGCAGTAGAGCATCGCTACACAACGACGGCCGGTGCCGGGCGTGACAGACCTGTCTCGCCCCGCACCGGCCCTCGTGCAGTATCCACCCGCGCGGCAGGAACGCGCGACAGTCGAAACGCGAAGGCAGAACTCATGGGAATCTCTCTCGGCGGACTCGTCAGCGGGCTCAACACCGCGGATCTCATCAAGTCGTTGATGGCTGTCGAGGCGATCCCGCAGAACCTCCTGCAGAACAAGTACGTCTCCACGCAGAACTACCTCAAGTCGCTCCAGACCTTGAACAGCTCGGTCGCGGCCCTCGCGGAGCTGGGCAAGAACGGCATGAAGCCGGACGCCCTCGACCTCTACACGGCCAGCAGCTCCGACAAGTCCGCCACCGTCACGGTCAGCAAGGGTGCCGGGGCCACGCAGCTCGATGTCACCGTCGAGAAGCTGGCGCAATCGCAGCAGCTCGTGACCGACGCCATGGCCACCTGGCCGACTGACCCGCCCGTGCTCACCGTCAAGTCGGCCGACGGCACGCTGACCGAGATCACCGCTGAGTCGTCGTCGCTGTTCGACGTCGTCTCGGCCATCAACGCCGCGGATGCCGGTGTGCAGGCCACTCGTGTCGCCTCCGGTGTTGACGCCGTGACCGGCGACACCCTCTACCGCCTGCAGCTCACGGCCAAGGAGTCGGGAACAGCAGGCGCATTCACCGTCTACGACGGCACCAAGGCGGCCGTCACCGCCGGCACCGCCGGCCAGCTGACCGCCACCACGATCCGCAGCGCCGAGAACGCCGAGGTCACCCTCTGGAAGGGCACGGCCGCCGCGCAGACCATCACGTCAAGCAGCAACACCTTCACGGACCTGGTGCCCGGCATCAGCGTGGCCGTCACCGCTACGAGCGCGACGCCGATCACTGTCACCGTCGCCCGTGACGACAAGGCCATCGGCAAGGTCGCCGAGACGCTCATCGGCAAGCTCAACGAGATCTTCGACTTCATCGCAACGAAGCGCACGCTCACGACAACGACGGGCGCCGACGGCAAGCCCGTCGTGACGGGCGGCGTGTTCAGCTCCGACAGCACCGTGCGCGATGCCGAGCAGAAGCTGATGAATGCGGCATCCGCACCCATCAACGGCCGCTCGCCGTCCGAGTTCGGCATCAGCATCACCAAGGGCGGCCGGATGGAGTTCGACGCCGAGAAGTTCGCGAAGTCACTGGCCGCAGACCCGGCGGCCACGCAGAACGCGCTCACCGTGATCACGACCCGCCTTGAGGAGGCCGCCCGCCTCGCCTCCGACAAGTACGACGGCCAGATCACGGCGAAGATCACCGGGCAGACGGCCCTCTCCAAGGACATCACCACCCAGATCGCAGACTGGGACCGCCGCCTGGCGTTGCGAGAGGACACCCTCAAGCGCACCTACTCGGCGCTCGAGGTGCAGCTCAGCAAGCTGAACGCGCAGTCCTCCTGGATCGGCTCGCAGCTGGCCGGCCTGAACTCCGGGAACTCGCAGTGAAGCTGATCGTCACCCCCGAGACTGCCGCACAGCCCGTCGACGTCACGCCCCCGGCCGCACCCGCAGCGGGCCTGGCGCCCGTCACCCCGCTCGGCCAGCTCGCCGGCGCGGCGATGCCGGTGCCGCTGCGCCGACCGGCCGCAGAGCGCGGCGCCGCCGACCGTGCTGCGCAACTCAACCGCGACGCCGTGCTGTCGGCGACGCCGGTGCGGCTGCTCACCATGCTCTACGACCGGCTGCTGCTCGACCTCAACCGGGCGGAGCAGGCGCAGTCGGTCGAGAACTGGGGCGTCGCGAGCGAACAGCTGCAGCACGCCCAGGCCATCCTGGCCGAGCTGAGCGGGTCGCTGAAGCTCGACGTCTGGGACGGCGCCGACGGCCTGCTGGCGCTGTACACGTACGTCACCAACGCCCTCGTCATGGCCAACATCCACCGCGACATCGCCCGCACCCGCGAATCCATCGCGCTGCTCGAGCCGCTGCGGCTGGCCTGGCACGATGCCGCGGCCATCCTGCCGGCCGGACCGTCCGCCACGGGCACGGGAGCGATCGGCATTGCCTAGACCGCAGAGCGTGCCGGCCCGCGCGACGGAGGTGGCCGAGGAACTCTGGGCACGCGTCCTGACCGAGCTGGAATCCGAGCTGGAGATCGAGCCGGCCGCCGAATCGGAGGCCGAGCTCGGCCCGGCCGACAGCGTCGGCGACGACGCGAGCCATGTCTCCTTTGCCGGCAGCGGCATGTGGAGCGCTCCCGCTCAGCTGCCCGTGCTCCCCGAATCCCTGCGCGAACGCGCCGACGCCCTCTACCAACGGCAGAACGAGCGCGAGGCCGAGCTGCTCGCCGAGCGCGCCGACGTGCTGCGGCACCTCGAGGCGCTGCGCTCCGTGCCGCGCCCGCGCGCGGCCGCGTCATCCGTCTACCTCGACGTCTCCGGCTGAGCCCGGCCCGCGCACGAATTGTGCGCGCACAACAATTGCGTGCGCGCGAACACTAACGGATCGACCCGAGCGGCCGATTGTGAGTTATGAGCACGGATTGCTCGCCTCCTTCGGCCACGGATCGGCCACCTGTCACTCGCATCGCCGTCATGAAGGACGAATGTGTTCGATTCCGTGAGCTTCTCCGCGATCTCCAGCGCTCTGGATGGCCTGGCCCTGCGCCAACGCACCATCGCAGACAACATCGCCAACATCAACACCGCCGGCTACACGGCCAAGCGGGTTGCATTCGAGGGCGCACTGGCCAGCTCGATCGCCCGTGGTGACGGGCACGCTGACGCCACGACGGAGCGCTCACTCGAGCCGACGAAGCTCAACGGCAACAACGTCAACCTCGATACCGAGACGCTCTCGAACATCGACACCGTGCTGCGCTTCCAGTTCGCCTCACGGGCGATCGAGGGCCAGTTCACGAGTGTGCGCAGCGCGATGAGAAGCAACTAACGGGGGAGCGGGACATGACTTTTGACGCAATTGGAATCGCCGGCTCGGCCCTGAACGTGCACCGCAAGTGGCTCGACGCGATCTCCGACAACATCGCCAACATCAACACCGTCACCTCGACAGACGGTGCCGCGTTCCAGGAGCGCTACGTGCTCGCCCAGGAAGGTGCCGACGGCGGCGTCTTCGTCGCGGGCACCGCGCTCGGCGACGCAGAGGGCCGCATGGTGCACGATCCAGAGCACCCGCTGGCCGACGCCAACGGATACGTGCGCTACCCAGAGATCGACCTCGGCGCCCAGATGGGGCAGCTGATCATGGCGCAGCGCGGCTACCAGGCCAACGCCGCTGTCGTCGACAGAGCCAAGGAGAGCTACCAGGCAGCCCTCCAGATCGGACGTGGCTAATGCCCATCGGACCCATTGACGCAATCGGCGCTGGAGCGGTTCAGGGCGTGCGTCCGAGCGGCTACATCGACCAGGCCGCCGCACCGGCGGCCAGCGGGGGAGCCGGGTTCGCCACGGCGCTCAGCGGCGCCGTCGAGAACATGCAGCAGGTGCAGACCGCATCGAGCGAGCTCTCCCTGCGCGCCGTCACCGGTGACCTCACCGACATCCACGCCGCCACGATCGCGTCGACCAGGGCACAGGTGACCGTCGAACTCGTCGCCGCCGTGCGCAACAAGGGTGTCGACGCCTTCAACGAGATCATGAGGATGCAGGCCTAATGCCGCGGCAGGTCACCTCCGCGCTGCAGCGCTTCACCGCAGGTCTGCGCGAATTCACCGTCGCACAGCGCACGATCGCGCTGCTCGCCGTCGCCGTGCTGGTGCTCGGCGTCGCCGGCCTGGGCATCTGGCTCAGCCGGCCGTCATACGCCCCGCTGTTCACCGGCCTGCAGGCCGCCGACGCGAGTGCGATCGTCGAGCAGCTCCAGTCCGACTCCATCCAGTACCAGCTCAGCGATGGCGGCTCCAGCATCCTCGTGCCGCAGGACGACGTCTACGCTCAGCGCCTCAAGGCCGCCGCGGCCGGGCTGCCGAGCTCGAGCAGCGGGGGATACTCGCTGCTCGACAAGATGGGCGTCACCACCTCCGAGTTCCAGCAGTCCGTGACCTACAAGCGGGCCCTCGAGGGCGAGCTCGCCGCGACGATCGGCGCGCTGACCGGCGTGAAGACCGCGTCTGTGCGCCTCGCCATCCCGCAGGAGACCGTCTTCGCCGCCGAGAAGGAGGCGCCGACGGCATCCGTGTTCATTGAGACCAACCGCGGCGTCACGCTCGGCGCAGACCAGGTGCAGGCGATCGTGCACCTCACCTCGGCATCGATCGAGGGCATGAAGTCGACGGACGTCGCCGTGATCGACTCGGCCGGCACCGTGCTCTCCGCCGTCGGCGGCGGCCCGACCGGCGGAGCGGGCAAACTCGCCAGCGACTATGAGACCCGCGTGCGCGACTCCGTGCAGACGATGCTCGACAAGGTCGTCGGCGCCGGAAACGCCACCGTCGTCGTCGCCGCCGACGTCAGCACCGAATCGGCCGAGCGCACCGCTGAGACGTTCACCGCGCCGGAGACGATCACGTCACTGAACGAATCCCGCGACACAGAGACCTACACCGGAACCGGCGGAGCCGGGGCCGGGGTGCTCGGGCCGGACAACATCGCTGTGCCGGGCGGCACGGGCGGCGACGGCACGTACAACTCCGAGTCGGTCACCCGCAACAACGCGATCGACAAGGTCACCGAGACGCGCACGATCCCGGCCGGCACGCTCAGCCGCCAGTCGGTCTCCGTCGCCGTCAACGACGACGTTCCCGGAACCGTGAACATCCGCAACCTGCGGGCGCTCGTCTCGGCCGCGGCCGGCATTGACGTGGCCCGTGGTGACACGGTCACCGTCGAGTACATGACCTTCGACGCCAGTGGGGCAGCCGCGGCACAGCAGGCGCTCACCGACGCCAAGGACGCGGCCGCCGGCGAGCAGCTCACCGAGATCGTGCGGACCGCGATCATCGCCCTCACCGCGCTCCTGCTGATCGTCCTGGCCGCGGTGCTGGTGAGCCGCTCGCGGCGCGCCCGCCGCGAGGCCGTCGACGAGGCAGAACTCGAGGCAGCCCGTCAGGCGCTGGAGGTGCCGGAGCACCCCCTGATGCTGCAGGCCCCGACCGTGCCGCTGGAGCTGGAGACCGAGGTGCTGCCCGTCGCACCGGATGCCGACCGCACCCGCTCCGAGATCGAGCGACTTGCAGAGCGGGACCCCAAGAAGACCGCCGAGTACCTGCGGGCGCTCATGGATGACAAGGCATCGGTATGAACGTCGCCAAGGGTGCAACGCTGAGCGGTGCGCAGAAGGCCGCCGTCGTGTTGATGAACATGGACCCGCTGCGCGCGGCCGCCGTGATGAAGCAGTTCGACGAGCACGAGGCGGAGGAGATCGCCGGCGAGATCATCCGGCTGCGTCGCGTCGATGCCCAGGTCGCCGAGCAGACGCTCGCCGAGTTCCACACGCTGGCCACCCGCGGCCTGCACCAGACCCGCGGCGGGCGCGACTTCGCGGTCGGCCTGCTTGAGGCGTCTTTCGGCGCCGAGAAGGCAGCCGGGGTGATGAGCCGCGTGGCCTCCACCATGGCCGGCCGGGCCTTCGAGTTCCTGGATGCCGCGGAGTCCAGCCACGTGCAGGCGCTGCTCTCCGATGAGCTGCCGCAGACCGCTGCCCTCGTGCTCGCCCACCTCCGGCCGGAGCACGCCTCTGCCGTGCTCGCCGGATTCGAGGAATCCGCCCGCACCGACGTGGCCCAGTGCATCGCCACCATGGGCGTGGCCACCCCGGAAGCCGTGCGGATCCTCGCCGACACCCTCAAGCTGCGCACGGGCGCCGTCGTCTCCTCCCGCGACAGCTTCGACGTCGTCGGCGGCATCCAGCCCCTCGTCGAGATCATCAACCGCTCCGACCTCGCCACCGAGCGTGCCGTGCTCGAAGGCCTGGAACTGCGCGACCCGGTACTGGCCGAGGAGCTGCGCTCGCGCATGCTCACGTTCGAGGACATCGTGCGACTGGAACGACGCGATGTGCAGCAGCTGTTGCGCGGCATCGACGTCCGCGTCTTGGCCGTCGCCATGAAGGGCGCGTCGGAGCCGGTGTCGGAGATGATCCGCAGCAACATGTCCGAGCGCAACCGCGACGTGCTCGACGACGAGATCCTCTCCACGGGACCGCTGCGCCTCTCGCAGGTCGAGGAGGCCCGCGCCGAGGTCGTCCGCGCCATCCGCACCCTCGAAGCGGATGGCCAGATCACCGTGACCCGGGGAGACGACGATGCGTACCTCGATTGACGACGGCTTCGCGGCCATCGCCTTCCCGAGCGTGGACGGCGCTGGAACCGGTGCGACGGGGGCTTTGTCCCCGGCAGCGCTGGCCCTGATCTCAGAGCGCGCCAGCGTGCGCGGCCACGCGGCTGGCTACGCCGAGGGGCTCCGTCAGGCGGATGCCGCGGCCCGCGTGCGGCTGGCCGAACTCGAGGCGGCGCAGGCTGTCATCGCGGCGGAGGCGCTGGCCCGGCTGGACGCCGCCCGCGCGGTGCTGGACACAGCCATCGCCGCCGTGCAGCGCACGGCGCTGCCGCTGTTGGAGCAGAGCGATGACACGCTGGTGTCCGCCGCCCTCGAGCTCGCGGAGGCCGTCATCGGCCTGGAACTCCGCGACGAGCAGCGCGGCGCGAGCGCCGCACTGCAGCGAGTGCTCGGTGCCCTGGCGGCAGAGACCACCCACCCCGAGCTCATCGTGCGCCTGCAACAGGACGACCTCGCGCTGCTGCGCGAGACCGGCCAGCTCCCGGAAGGCCTCACCGTGCAGGCCGACCCCACGCTCTTCCGCGGTGACTCCGTTGCCGTGTTCGCAGACGGGCTCGTCGACGCTCGCATCGACAGCGCCCTGCGCCGCGCCAAACTCGCCCTCCTCGCGGAGCCGATGTGAGCGCCGCCACCCGTGAGGCTCCCGTGTCCGGCGCCCTGACCGCCCGCCTCCGCGCGGCGAGGCTTGCCGCCGCGCCGGAGCGCAGCGGTTTGGTGTCTTCGATCGTGGGCCTCGGCATCGAGGTCGTTGGGCTGGACTGCGCCATCGGCGACCTGGTCACCCTGGGCGGCGGGGACGCCGCGGGCGACGCTCCCATCGAGGCCGAGGTCGTCGCTTCCACACGCGGCGGCATCCGCTGCATGCCGCTCGGCCGCATGGCCGGCATCAAGGTCGGCACGCCGGTGCGCTCCCGCAACCAGCCCGTGCGCGTGCCAACGGGCACCGGTCTGTTCGGCCGGGTGCTCGACGGCCTCGGCCGGCCGATCGACGGCAAGGGTCCGCTGCAGGTCGACGGCTACGTTTCCCTGCACAACGAGGCTCCCTCCGCGATGCACCGGGCGCGCATCGACACCCCGCTGCAACTCGGCGTGCGCGCGCTCGACACCTTGACCACCGTCGGCAAGGGTCAGCGCCTCGGCCTGTTCGCCGGCTCCGGCGTCGGAAAATCCTCGCTTCTCAGCATGATCGCCCGCGGCACCGACGCCCAGATCAGCGTCATCGCCCTGATCGGCGAGCGTGGCCGCGAGGTGCGCGAGTTCCTCGAGGACGACCTCGGCCCTGAGGGCCTGGCCCGCGCCATCGTGGTCGTGTCCACCTCCGACGAGCCCGCCCTGATGCGCCTGCGCGCCGCCTTCGTCGCAACCCGCATCGCGGAGTCGTTCCGCGAGCAGGGCAACGACGTCATGCTGATGATGGACTCGCTGACCCGGGTCGCCATGGCCCAGCGCGAGATCGGCCTCTCGGTGGGGGAGCCGCCGGCCACCCGGGGCTACCCGCCCTCGACGTTCTCTGTGCTCGCCCAGCTTCTGGAGCGTGCGGGAACGGGCGAGCGCGGCTCCGTCACCGGCATGTACACGGTGCTCGTCGACGGCGACGACCACAACGAGCCGATCGCCGACTCCGCCCGCTCGATCCTGGACGGCCACGTCGTGCTGGACCGCAAACTCGCCGTCATCGGGCACTTCCCCTCCATCGACGCGCTGGGATCCGTCTCTCGCGTCGCCGGCCGGGTGACGACGCCGGAACGCCGCGAACACGCCACGGTGCTGCGCCGGGCGCTCTCCGCCCGCCGTTCCGCACAAGACCTGCTCGATGTCGGGGCCTACCGCCGCGGGACGAACCCGCTGGTGGACGCCGCCGTCGACCACGAGGGCGAGATCAACGCCTTCCTGCAGCAAAGCATGAGCGATCAAACGACCGCGGATGACGCCTGGGCCGCACTGGCCCGCCTGAGCCGACTGTTGGGGGTATGACCATGACGCGAGCATTCGCACTGGATGGGCTGCTGCGTCTTCGACGCCTGGAGCAAGACCAGGCAGCGGGCAGCCTCGCCGCCGCCAACGCCGGCCGGCGCGAGAGCGCCGCCAGGGAGGCGGCAGCCCGGGCCGGGCTCGGCGATTCGCCGGCCACGCCGGAGACGCTCGGCGCGCTGCACGGGATCGCCGCCGCACGGGCATCCGCCCGCAGCATGGTGGCAGAGCTCGGCGCCGTCACCCTCGAACGCCAACGTCGTGCAGAGGAGGCGCAGCAGGAGTACTCCGAGGCCCGCCGCAGCACGCTGAGCATCGAGAAGCTGGCCGACCGCCACGCCGAGAACGTGGCCGTAGAAGAGCTTCACGCAGAGCAGATCGTGCTCGACGAACTTGCCGGAGCTGCCTGGCAGCGCACGAGCGCCGGGCACGGCACGACAGAGGGGGAGGCACGATGACCGCGGCCATGACCGAGGCGATCGGCCGGATCCAGACGATCCGCACCACGATCGAGCAGCTGAGCGGCGCGTCAACCGCGCGCGCCGCCTCCACAGCAGACACCACCGCAGGGGCCGCGAACACCGATTTCTCGGCGCTGCTGAACAAGGCACTGAGCAGTGCCGGTGCGGCGCAGAGCAGCGGTGTCGCCGGCAGCGAGGGTGTCACCGGCACCGCCGTCAAGGATGCCGCCATGAAGTACATCGGCGTGCCTTACGTCTTCGGCGGCGAAGACGCCAACGGCATGGACTGCTCGGGGCTCGTGCAGCGCGTCTACGCCGACCTCGGCATCGAGGTTCCCCGCCTGGTCTCCGGCCAGATGACCGCGGGAACCCCGGTCGCGTCGCTCGCCGAGGCCCAGCCGGGCGACCTCATCGTCACCGACAACGCCGAGCACATCGTCATCTACGCCGGCGACAACAAGGTGATTCACGCCCCCTATGAGGGCCGCACCGTCAGCTACGTCGACCGCTGGTTCGACGAGTCGGACATCGTCACCATCCGCCGCATTGTGCCGACCGAGACAGCCAACACGGCGTCGCTCGGCAGCGGCGCCATCCCCGGGCAGCGACTCGACCTGCAGGCACTGCTCGGCTCGATCACCGGCCAGCAAACGAACTCCTCCACCATGAACGAATCACTGCTCGCCGCGGCCCGCGCTGCAATGCTGGGCGGGGGCACCCGATGAGCATGCCTCTGATCAGCGTGGCCGCACCCGCCCGTGCCGCCGCCCCGGCATCCTCTCCCGGCACGACCGACGCCGGCGCCGGCTTCGGTGCGGCGCTGGCCACGCTCGTGGGCGGCCGCGGCCCCGCCGCGCGCGAACAGGACCCGGCCGGCGATGCCGGTGCAGAGACCGGCGCCGACAACGCTGCGGATGCGGGCGCCCAGTCGAGCGTTCCCGCTGCGGAGACGCCGGGCGTCGCGCAGGCCAGCGGCTTCTGGGGCGCTTTCGCTGCGGCGTCCACGATCGCCCCTGCCGTGACGGCCGGCACCCCGAGCGTGCCAGAAGCAGCGCCGCTCGGCCAGGGCACGACCGCCGTTGCGGCGGCCGGTGCCGCCGGTGCAGCGCAGCCGACCGCCGGTCTCGCCACAGCCCCCGCTGCGGTGCCGGCCGTCGCCGCGCAGCTCGATGCAGCAGCCCAGACTGCGCAGGCCGTTCAGACTGCACAGGCCGCCCAGAGTGCACAGACCGCCCAGAGTGCACAGACCGGCAGCGCCGCGGCGGCTCCACTTGCGGCCGCCGGGGCAACCGCCCCCGCCGTGCACACCGGCGGCCCCCGCGGTGCCGTCGCCCTCGTGTCAACCACAGCCACACCCGCCGCCCCGATTGCGGCGGATGTTGTGCCGGGCGAGCCGCGCCCGGTCGCGCCGATCGCGACCGCAGCCACCGCCAACTTCACGGCCAACGCCGGTAGCAACCCCACTGCGCAGGGCAGTGCGAACCCGGCCGCGACGCCCGCCGCGCAGGCCGCCCGGCCCGCGTCGCTGCCGTCGGCCGGCGGTGCCCCACTCGAGGGCAGCAGCCAGAACGCCCCCGTCGTCGCGCCCGCGGCGGCGCTCGCCCCGAGCGCGGTCACCAACTCGGCGCTCACGAGCACGGCCACCGTCGCCCAGCCCGGCGTGGCCGCCCAGCCGGCACCGCTGGCCGCGCAACTGGCCCGGCCGCTGTTCACCCTCGCGGCGGCCGGTGACGGAACGCACCACATGACGATCACCGTGAACCCGGAACGCCTGGGCCCGGTCACGGTGCAGGCGGTCGTCGCCGGCGACCAGCTCCGCATCGAGCTCTTCACCCCGACGGACGTGGCCAGGGATGCCGTGCGCGGCATCCTCGGCGAGCTGCGCCGGGACCTCGCCGGCACCGGCCTGCATGCAAGCCTCGCCCTCTCCGCAGACGATGCACCCACCAGGCAGGGCGGGCAGGCGGGGCAGAACGCCCCAGGCCAGCAGCAGCCCGGCCCGCACACGGCCGCCCAGAACCAGCCCGGCCAGGGCGGCGCAGGCCAGAACCAGCAGGGCCAGCACGGCCCAGGGCAGAACGGCACCGCCCCCGCCGAGCCGGCCGACGCAGCCCCCCGCACCCTGGGGGCGTTGCAGGCCGATGAGCATGCCAGCGACGCCGAACTCCTCGCAGCCTCTGCTGCATCCGCCCACCCGCACTTCGATCTGATCGCATAGAAGAGGACCCCGTGCCGATTGACCCCGTCACCACCGCAAACCGCGGTGGCATCTACACCAACGCCCCCGTCCGGGCGCCCAAGCAGGACATGGACGGTGAGGTGTTCATGTCGCTGCTGGTCACCCAGCTGCAGAACCAGGACCCGAGCTCGCCGATGGACACCGGCCAGATGATCCAGCAGACCACCCAGCTGGCGATGATGGAGAAGATGAACGAGCTCGCCGTCACCAGCGCGGAAGGCTTCTCGCTGCAGATGCGCTCGGCCGCCGCCGCACTCGTCGGCCAGCAGGTCACCTATGTGGATGCGAAGGGCGACACCATCACCGGCATCGCCGAGTCCGTCTCGTACACCGGTGCTGTACCCACTGTCTCCGTCGGCGGCAAGAACATCCCGCTCGACGTGATCGCCAGCGTCACCGCCCCGCCGGCGACCACCCCGCCCGTCAGCCCACCGGCTCCGAAGGAGCCCAGCTAGCTGCCCACCGACCCCGCAAATCCCGGCGCAGCCGCCGCCGTCTGACCGCCGACACTTCCACCGAAAGGCCAACACATGCTTCGCTCGCTCTACTCCGGAATCTCCGGCCTCCGCTCGCACCAGACCATGCTCGACGTCACCGGCAACAACATCGCCAACGTCAACACCACCGCATTCAAGGGTTCTGCCGTGCAGTTCCAGGACACGCTCTCCCAGCTCACCCAGGGTGCAGGTGGCCCGCAGGCGCAGACCGGTGGCACCAACCCATCGCAGGTCGGACTCGGCGTGCAGGTCGCCGGCATCTCGACCAACTTCACCCAGGGCTCCGCCCAGGCGACCGGCCGGGCGACCGACATGATGATCGCGGGCGACGGCTTCTTCGTCACCAGCATCGGCGGCGAGACCCGCTACACCCGCGCCGGCGCCTTCGAGCTCGACGCCGACGGCCGACTGACCGCGCCCGACGGCTCCCTCGTGCAGGGCTGGAACGCCGTGAACGGCCAGGTCCCCACCGGCGGTGCCGTCGGCACCATCAGCCTGCCGTTGAAGGGTGTTTCCCCCGCCGTGGCGACCACCGCCGCATCCGTCGGCGGCAACCTGCCCTCCGACGCCGCCGACGGCACCGCGCTCGTCCGCGACGTGCCGGTGTACGGCGCCGACGGCAAGCCGGGCACCCTGAGCCTCACCTTCACCAAGACGGCCGCCGGTTGGGACGTCTCCGGCACCGCGGGCGGCGCACCCGTCACGGGCACGCTCAGCTTCACCAACGGCGTGCAGACCGGTGCAACGCCGCTCGTGCTCGGCGGCATCACCGTCGACCTGGCCGGTATCACCGGCTACGCCACGCTCAGCACTGTCGCCATCGAGGGGCAGAACGGCCGCCAGGCCGGCACGCTGGAATCCTTCACCCTCTCCAAGGACGGCACGCTCGTCGGCCTGTTCAGCAACGGCGCGAAGGAGCCCATCGCCCGCGTGGCGCTGGCCACCTTCGCCAACCCTGGCGGCCTCGAGAAGGCCGGATCCTCCGGATACCGCGCCACCGTCAACTCGGGCAACGCGGCATACGGCGTTCCCGGCGGCGACGGCCTCGGCGTGCTCGCCGGCGGCCAGCTCGAGATGTCGAACGTCGACCTCTCGCAGGAGTTCACCAACCTGATCGTCGCCCAGCGTGGCTTCCAGGCGAACGCCCGCATCATCACCACCTCCGACGAGGTGCTGCAGGAGCTCACCAACCTGAAGCGCTAACGCCCAGAACGCGGCGCGCGTCGCCTGCGGAGGCCAGAATCTCAGATTCTGGCCTCCGCACCTGATTAAGCCCTGCCGCGGTCCGCCTCAGGCGTTGTCGCCGAGCAGCAACAGCCTGAGTGCCGACTCCGGTGCCAGCCCGTTCGTCTGGAGCACACGCCCCTCACGGAACCGGTCGAACACGCGGGGGTCGATGTAGGTGGCGCGCGCAACCGTCGGCGTGTTGCCGAGCGCCTCGGCGGTGACCCGGCTCGCCTCCGTTGCGGCCCGCCGCCTGGCCGCCGCGCTCGGCTGCCGGCCCTGCGCCGCGAGTGACTGCGCGGCCGTGATGGTGCCGTGCAGCGTGCGGAAATCCTTCGCCGTGAAGTCGCCTTGCGTGCGCTCCCGCACGTACTCGTTCACCTCGTCGGCGCGCAGCGGATGCCAGCCGGAGTCGTCCTGCCAGGCGAGCAGATGGGCGTCTGGCCCGCGCCTTTTCAGCGTTCGCACCGCGCGGGCGAGATCGGGGTCCGTCGTCCGCGATGACCAGTCGACGGCACTCTTGCCGGTGAATGCGAGGAGCACGGTGTCGCCGGAGACGTGCGCATCGGAGCCGAGCAGCGTCGTCAGCCCCCTGCTGCCGTGCCGCTTCGCGTAGCGTTCGCTCCCGACGCGCAGGTAGGCGCTGTCCAACAAACGGAATGCCACGGCCAGCGCCCGCGCCCTGCTTTGCCCGTCCGCGCGCAGGTCCCGGGTGACCACCCGCCGCGCGGCGGGAAGTCTGGCTGCCAGGTCCAGAGCCCTGTCGTACTTCCGCTTCGCCTGCCTGCGCTGCCACTGCTCGTGATAGAGGTATTGGCGTCTCCCGGCCTCGTCGGTGCCGACCACCTGGATGTGCGCATTCGCGTGGGGTGCGATCCAGACATCGGTCCAGGCGGGCGGAATGCGCAGTGCGTCGACTCGCTCAGCGACCTCTTCGTCCGCGAGTACTGAACCCTGTTGGTCCACGATGGTGACGTCGTCGCCGGCGCGGACCAAGCTCCAGCCCGGCGTGGCGGGGTCGACCGTGCGCAGGCGGGGCATGGCGGGTCAGTCGGTGTCGCGGTCGGTGGAGGCGGGCACGGAGAAGGAAGCGTCCTTCTCGCGGGCTGCGGCGCCCACGGCATCCACCAGTTCGCCGGGGGAAACGTGCAACCCGGACTCGGTGCTCCGCTCAAAAACAACAGCATGGACGTGGCGCAGGTCGTGCGTTCCGAGATCGGCGACGGTCTGGGCGGCAATCCCATCCAGTTTCTCCCGATCGGTGACCGCATCCTGCTCCATCACGGGCTCATCTTGGGTGTTCGAGCCCTCATCGGCAGGCAGCTTAAAGTCGTTCATGGCACGCTCCATCCATTCGGCTAAAGAGTTTCGCTGGGTGTTTTTCGCTGGGTGTGTGTCGTGGGTTGAGTTTCAGTGGGCGCTCTCGGGGGTACGCCTCCGGCGTCAGCCGGCCGTTGCCAGCACCCGGGCGAGCCCCGCTGTCGCGATGTCCGTTGCAACCCGCTGGAGCTCGCTGTCGGAGACCTCGACACTGAACTGGTTGAGCTGCTCGCGCAGGATGCTCTTCACAGCTGCGGGGGTGCGGCCATCAAGCTCCGGCCGCACTGCACTGATCACGTCGCTGGCCCCGATGGTGCCTGGCCCCTTGGCGACAGCGAGGGTGAGCCTTGGATTGGTCCGTGACGCCTGTTCGGCCATGTTGTGCATGTTCCTTGATCCGTCCTACTGAGAGTTCCGTGGCCTACGTATCTGGTGTCGGTCACCCCACGAGGCTCGATGACGAAGCACCACGTTAGTTCGCCAGCGGGCTGCCACGCAGGGGGTTGAACGCGAAGCTCTCCTGTGCTACTTGGAAGTCGCGGGTCTCGCCGATATCCACGCGAAGGTGTGCCTGTCAAGCCCCTCGTTCGGCTTGTCTTCGGGTCGTACCGTGAGAGACGGAAGGGAGAACTGCCATGCCAGGAACCACGAATCCGAGCCTGAAAGACCCGGAGATGTATGAGGCTCTCCGCGCTGACGGCGCGTCAAAAGAGAAGGCGGCGCGCATCTCCAACGCCGCAGCGAAGAGCGGCCGCGGTGCCGTCGGGCGCCGAGGTGGCGAGGCCGAGGACTACGACGACCGCACCGTACCTGAGCTGCGCACGCGCGCCAAAGAGCTGGGGATTCGGGGCTACTCGGGCAAACGCAAGGGTGAGCTCATCGAGATGCTTCGACACCACTAAGCCCGTGCTGCCGCACGTGGATTGCCCGACATCCGAACACAAGGAGATGGCACAATGACCGATCGACGAGACGACCAGATCGCTGCTGACGACTCTGATGGAGCCAAGCAGGCTGCGCCGGGAGAGGACATCGACGACCTCACCGCCGACAACGAGGTCGAGGAGGACACCGTCGCGACGGTGGACCCCGACAATGCCCCGGCCTAGAGCGCACCGCGGCCGAGAGAGCGGTGTGGTGGCGCACGAACAGCCCGATGGCGGTTCCCCCGATGCGGGGGAGCGGTTCTCCAGTAAACGGCTCGACCGAAATTGGAACGAACTGCTCCAGGAACTGCGTGTGGTGCAGACGGGCACCCAAGTCATCACCGGATTCCTGCTTGCTGCGGTGTTCCAATCTCGATTCACCGAGTTGGACACCTTCCAGCTCACCACCTATCTGTGCCTCGTCGTCACCTCGGTGCTGACGACCATCGTCGGTTTGGCCCCAGTGAGTCTGCACCGGTACCTCTTCCGCAAGCGTGCCAAGGAGATGGTCGTTGCGTATGCCGACCGATTCGCCCGGCTCACGCTTGTCGGGGTCGCCGTCACCGTCGTCGGCATCGCGCTTCTGATCTTCGACTTCGTGCTCGGCCGCGTCTGGGGCATCACCGTCGCTGCCGCGGTCGCCCTGCTCCTGGTGGTGGGCTGGATCATCGTCCCGCAGCTCGCGCGCGCGGACGATCGCGCCGCCGACGCCGACGCCGCGCGGCACTGAATGGCTTCTGCCTGCCTTACCGCTGCCCGGGTCGTGCCGATAGTGCAGCGTGACGGCCGTTTGGCCGTGAAAACTTCTGCAGAAGCGAGGCGAGGCGATGATCGTCGTCACCCGACTCAACGACAGCCAATTCGCGATCAACCCTGATCTGATCGAGCGCATCCACGAGAGCCCCGACACGACCCTGGTCATGCTCGACGGCGCCAAGTACATCGTGACCGAATCCTTGGCCGAGGTGATCACCCGCATCACGGAGTACCGCGCGCGCGTCATCAACCTGGCATCCGAGATGCAGGAGCAGAGCACCCGGCCGCGCGCCGTGCTCCGCCCCGTGACGACGCCGGGAGACACGCACTAGTGGACATCGCAATCATCCTCGGGCTCGTCGTCGCCTTCGGCTCCCTCTTCGCCATGATGACGCTGGAGGGCACCGCCGTCACAGCCGTGCTGCTCCCGGCGCCCATGATCCTGGTGCTCGGCGCCAGCATGGCCGTCGGCATGGCCGGCGGCACCCTCCGCGACACGCTTGCCGCGTTCAAGGCGCTGCCCAGCGCGTTCCTCGGCCGCACGACGAAGCCAGACGCCACCATCGGCAAGCTCGTCTCGCTGGCCGAGACGGCGCGCTCAGAGGGGCTCCTCGCCCTCGAGATTCAGGCGGAGGAGGAGCCGGACCAGTTCCTCAAGCGTGCGCTGCAGAGCGTCGCCGACGGCACCGATGGCGAAGAGCTGCGGATCATGCTGGAAGACGAGATCAGCACGAGCGACCGCAGCGCCCGCAACGCCGCCCGCTACTTCACCAGCGTCGGCGGCTACGCCCCGACGATCGGCATCATCGGCACGGTGGTCTCGTTGATCCACGTGCTCGAGAAGCTGGACAGCCCGGCCACCCTCGGCCCGATGATCGCCACCGCCTTCGTCGCCACCCTCTGGGGCCTGCTCAGCGCCAACTTCATCTTCCTGCCGATCGGCACCCGGCTGAAGCGCCTGGCCGAGCTCGAGGTCGAGCGCATGACGCTGCTGATGGAGGGCGTCCTTGCCATCCACGCCGGCAGCCAGCCCCGCCTGCTCGGCGATCGCCTGCGCGCGATGGTCCCGCGTGAGCCGAGCCGTCGGGCCAAGGAGCCTCGGGTGACGGAGACGGAAGCGGCATGAGCCGGTCCACCGGCCGCAAGCGCCGCGCCGAGCCCACCGAGGAGCACGTCGACGAGCGCTGGATGGCCTCGTACATGGACATGGTCACCGTGTTGATGTGTCTGTTCATCGTGCTGTTCGCGATGTCGACGGTCGACCAGGACAAGTTCATCGCCTTGAAGAACTCCCTGGCCACCGGCTTCGGCAGCGTGGATGTGGGCAAGCTGGACACGGCATCCGGTGTAGTCGTGCCGGAAGACCTCGTCGACGAGCAAGGCGCCGGCTTCACCGACTCCGACCTGGCCTCCGCGGAGGTCGACGGCCTGATCCAGCTGCGCGAGCAGCTGCGCTCTGCCTTGGCCACCCAGAACCTCGAGCACACCGTGACCTTCGTGATCGACCAGCGCGGCCTGACCATCGGCCTGATCGGCTGGGAGACGTTCTTCCAGCCGAACAGCATCCAACTGCAGGGCAACGCCCTCGCCGTGGTCGACACCATCGGCCCCATCCTGGCCTCCGCGGCACACGCCGTCTCTGTCGAGGGCCACGCGGACTACCGCGGCTCCCCGACCCCCTTCCCGACCGACTGGGAACTCTCCGGCGGGCGCGCCACACAGGTGCTGCGCCGCATGGTCGAGTCGGCCGGTTTCCCTGGAGACCACATCTCCGCCGTCGGCTACGGTTCCACTCGGCCGGCACGCACGGGGGACAGCCCAGAGGATGCCGCGGTGAACCGCCGCGTCGACGTGGCCGTGCTCTCCGAGCTGCCGGAATCGGTGCGCGAACTGATCCCCATGGCACTCGCCAAGAAGGAGCCCGTCGCCGGCTAGGCACGGCTCGCAGAAATCGCCGCACCGGTGCCTAACGCGCCGCAGATCGCTGCCGATAGTGGCAACAGTGACGGTCAGAGATAAGCAGCAGCGCGCGGACTCCGCGTTCCCCGGCGCGGCCCAGGTCTACGACTTCCGTCGCCCGACCACGCTGGCCCGCGAGCACTCGCGCGTCTTGGAGCTGGCCTTCGAGACGTTCGCCCGGCAGTGGGCGACCCAGCTCACCGCCAAGGTGCGCGTTCTCTCCCAGGTCAACTGCGAGCAGGTGCTGATGCACAGCTACGACGAGTACGCGGCCGCCCTGCCCGCCACCACCGCGATGGTGCTCTGCTCCATCGAGGGCAACACGGCAAAGGCCGTTGTGCAGTTCCCGGCCTCGGCCGGCCTCTCCTGGGTGGCGCGAATGGTCGGCGGCACCGGTGAAGCAGATTTGCCAGAGCGCGTCTTCACCCAGATCGAGCAGGCGCTGGTGCGCCGCCTGATGGATGACGCGCTCGAAGACCTCCGCTACTCGCTCGGCGAGCTGCTGGTCAATGAGATCTCGATCGACGGCATCCAGTACAACTCGCAGTTCGCGCAGGCCGCCCCGACCACCGAGCTGATGATCGTCGCGCGCTTCGCCGTGCGCGTGGGGGAGCACCGCTCCCTGGCGACCGTCGCCGTGCCCGCCGCCGTGATCCTGCCGCAGCTCGGCGAGTCCAACCCGACCAGCTCTGTCGACAACGCCCGCTCCTTGATCGAGCAGCAGCTGGGCACCGTCCCCGTCGACGTCGCACTGCGCCTGGCACCGGCCCCCGTGCTTCCCGGCGCCGTGCTCGGCCTCGCCGTCGGCGACGTCATCAAGCTTCCGCATTCCCAACATCGCCCTCTCGACCTCGTCGTCGATGGCCACGAACTTGCCGACGCGGCTGTGGGGGTCAACGGATCCCGCCTGGCCTGTGTCGTTGTGAGCACCAAGGAGACAACACGATGACGAATACTCTTGAAGCCGGCACGCTGGAGCGCAACGCCGTCGACGCCCTGCTCGCGGTGCTGCCGCTGCCCGGTGTCACCCGCGCGGTCATCGCCCGCGACCTGAGCGGCAGCGATGCCGCCGTGGCCGCTGCGGCAATCGCCTCGGCCGTGCAGGCGAGCTTCGTGGGAACGCGATCGGCCGACCTGGCCATCGCCATCCTCGATGGGGCAGCGCTATTCGGTGCTGCCGGCAGCGACTCCGCCTTGATCTCCACCTCCGACGTGCTCCGCCCGTCGCTCGAGGCGGCATCCGGAACCCTCGGCACCGGACTCCTCGGCGCCAGCACGCTGAGCGACGCCAGCGGACTCATCGGTGATGACGAGGCCGTCGTGTTCGAGCTGCTCGGAGACAACGCCGGCGAGGACACGACGATCGGCTGGTTCGCGATCCGCGTGCGCGAGACGGCCGTGCTGGCCCCCTCCGCAGGCACCTCGTCATCCGACGCCGACGTCGTCGGTCGCCTCGGCCGCATCAACAACGTCGAGATGGCGCTCACCGTCGAACTCGGCCGCACCCGGATGACGGTGCGCGACGTGCTCTCGATCGAGCCCGGCGCCGTGATCGAGCTGGACCGCTCCGCCGGTGCCCCCGCCGACGTGCTGCTGAACGGCCGGCTGATCGCCCACGGTGAGATCGTCGTCGTCGACCAGGACTACGCCGTGCGCATCACCCGCATCCTCGATGTAGCGGACGGCGCGCTCTAACGGTGGAAACCCTCTTCGTCGCGCTGCGCGTCCTGCTCTCCCTCGGTGCCGTCCTGGCACTGCTGTGGCTGCTGCAGCGACGCTTCGCGCGCGGCGCGGTCGGTGCGAAGGGCAAAGCGCGCAACGCCGCCAGCCTGGCCGTCGTCGGCCGGCAGAGTGTCGGTGCCAAGGCATCCGTCGTCGTCGTCGAACACGACGGCCACCGCCTGCTGCTCGGCGTGACCGAGCACGGAGTCACCGTGCTGCACACCGCCGAGATGGCCCAGGATGCCGCCCCGGCAACAGACCCGGCCGAACCATACGAGCTGCACGAAACGGACGAGCAGGGCCACGCCCGCTTCGCCCAGGTACTGGCCGAGGCCGGCCAGCCGGAGGAACTCCTCACGCCGAGCCCCATCACCGGCCTCTCCGCCTCCACCACCCAGACGCGCGCCACCACCCAGACCCCGGCCGCGACGCCGCCCGCCGGCCGACTGGCCGGCTCGATCCTCGCCCCCGAGACGTGGAAGCAGGCCGCCGCCGCCGTTCGGGACCGGTGGTAATGCGCCGCTGGGCGTTCGCGCTCGGCCTCATCGCACTGCTCGTCGGAGTCAACCTCGTGTTCGGCATCAGCGATGCCCTTGCCGCGCCCGGCGACCCGGGGGAGCCGCTGCTGCCCACCCCGCCGACGGCCCCGAGCGACCCGGGCGGCGGCGTCACCGTCGAGATCAACGGCTCCAACGGCACACCGTCCTCGGCCGTCGTCACCCTGATCGGCATCACGCTGCTCTCGGTCGCCCCGGCGCTGCTGCTGATGATGTCGTCGTTCACGAAGATCTTCGTGGTGCTCGCGATGACCCGCAACGCCCTCGCCCTGCCGACGATCCCGCCGAACCAGGTGCTCGCCGGCCTCGCCCTGTTCCTCTCGCTGTTCATCATGAGCCCGGTGTTGACCGACATCAACGAGCTGGCAGTGCAGCCGTTCACCGCCGGCACCATCGACTTCTCGCAGTCGTTGGAGGCGGCATCCGGCCCGCTGTCGTCGTTCATGCTCGCGCACACCCGCGAGGAGGACATCGCGCTGATGACCCGCGCGGCCGGCCTGGCGAACCCCGAGAACGCCGCCGCCGTGCCGCTGACCACGCTGATCCCGGCATTCATGATCTCCGAGCTGAGGGCCGCCTTCATCATCGGCTTCGTCATCTTCGTGCCGTTCCTCGTCATCGACCTCGTCGTCTCGGCCGTGCTGATGTCGATGGGCATGATGATGCTGCCGCCCGTGATGATCTCGCTGCCGTTCAAGATCCTGCTGTTCATCCTCGTCGACGGCTGGGGCCTCATCATCACCGCCCTCATCACCAGTTATCGGGGTGGCTGATGGATTCCGCAGCCGTCCTCGACATCGCCATGGCGAGTCTGATCATCACCGCCAAGCTCGCCGCGCCCCTTCTGATCACCGCGCTCGTCGTCGGTTTCACGATCTCGCTCTTCCAGTCGATCACCCAGATCCAGGAGGTCACGCTCTCCTTCGTGCCCAAGGCGATCGCCGTCTGCGCCGCGCTGTTCGTCTCCGGCCAGTGGATGATCTCCGAGATGGTGAGCTTCACCCAGCACCTCTTCACCCTGATCCCGATGCTCACCGGGAACGCCTGATGTTCGGGGCGACGCTGAACGGCGGCTGGCTCGAGGCTGTCGGGCTGGCGGCGGTGCGGATGACGGCGTTCCTGTTCATCGCGCCGCCCTTTTCGTACAAAGCGATCCCCGCCAGAGTCAAGGCCATGCTCGGCATCGCCCTCGCGCTGGCCGTCTCACCCCGCGTCACACCCGACTACGTTCCCCTGGACACCGGCCCCTTTTTCACCGCCCTCGCCCTGGAGCTGCTGGTGGGCGCGATGCTCGGTTTCCTGGTGTCGCTGGTCTTCTCCGCCGTGCAGACCGCCGGCAGCCTGATCGACATGTTCGGCGGCTTCCAGATGGCGCAGGCTTTCGACCCGGGGTCGATGGTCAACGGCGCCCAGTTCACCCGGCTGTTCCAGATGACCGCGCTCGCCCTGATGTTCGCCTCCGGCGCCTACCAGCTCGTCATCGGCGGCATCGTGCGCTCCTACGACGACCTCCCGCTCGGCGGCGGCCTGAACCTCGCCGGCAGCGCAGAGCTGCTGGTGACCGGTCTCTCCCAGATGGTGTTGGCTGCCGTGCAGATCGCGGGGCCCCTGCTCGTGGTGCTCTTCTTGGCGGATGCCGGCCTCGGCCTGCTCACCCGTGTCGCGCCGGCGCTGAACGCCTTCGCGCTGAGCTTCCCGATCAAGATCCTGCTCACCGTGCTGCTGGCCGGCATGGTCGTCGTGGTGCTGCCCGAGGTCATCTCCTCCCTCGCCAACCAGGCCTTCGGCCTGATGCGGGAGGTGAGGTAGATGTCTGACGCGTCAGAGAGAAGCGAGCAAGCCACCCCGAAGCGCATGAAAGAGGTGCGCGAGAAGGGGCAGCTCACCCGCTCCCAGGACATGAGCGCCTGGCTGGGCGTCGGCGCCGTCGCCGTCATGCTGCCGACCACCATCGCCCTCGGCACGACCGCCGCAGAATCGCAGATGTTCAGCCTCCGCGCCATCGTGGCCACCCCCGACCCGATGATGGCCCTCGACACGCTCGTGCAGGGCCTCGGCTCGATGCTCGGCACCATCGGGCCGTTGTTCGCGGTCGCCGTCGGCGTGATCCTGCTCGGCGCGGCCGCCCAGGGCGGCATCCACTTCCGCAAGTTCACCGGAAAGTACGAGCAGCTCAACCTGGTGAAGGGCGCCGGCCGGGTGTTCGGCATGCAGGCCCTCTGGGAGGGGGCGAAGTCGCTGCTGAAGACCCTCGTCGTCGGCGGCGTGCTCTACCTCGTGATCCAGGGGCTGATGCCGGTGCTCAGCAGCGCGGGCGGCCTGCCCGTCAGCGCGCTGCTCGACGCCGCCGGCAGCGGTGCCACCGTGTTGCTGCAGTCCGCCGTCGTGGCCGGCCTGGTGCTGGCCGCGGCCGACATCATGGTCGTCATGAAGCGCAACCGCAAGAAGACGCGGATGACGAAGCAGGAGCTCAAAGACGAGCACAAGCGCAGCGACGGCGACCCGATGATCAAGTCGCAGCGCCGCGCCCGCCAGCTGGCCATGAGCCGCAACCGCATGATCTCCTCGATCGCCGGCTCCGACGTGGTGCTGGTTAACCCGACCCACATCGCCGTCGCCCTGCGCTACGAGGCGGGCAAGGCCGCGCCCCGCGTCGTGGCGAAGGGGCAGGGCACCATCGCCACCCGCATCCGCGAGGAGGCCGACGCGCACCGGGTGCCGATCGTCAAGGATGTGCCGCTCGCGCGCGCGCTGCACGCCGAGTGCGAGATCGGGCATGAGATCCCGCTCGAGCACTACAACGCCGTCGCCCGGGTGCTCGCCTTCGTCATGGCCCTCAAGAAGCGCGGTGCCGGCCACGGTACCCACACGATCAATCCGCAACTCGCCGCTCCCGCCGGGGCTGCACGATGAAAGACCGGTTATGAACCGCAACCTTGCCAAACTCGCCGTGCCGATCGGGGTCGTCGGCATCATCTTGCTGCTCGTCGTTCCCGTGCCGGCGTGGCTGCTCGACATCCTGATCATCGTCAACATCCTGTTGGCACTCGTGATCCTGCTCACGACGATGTTCATCAGGAAGCCGCTCGACTTCTCGGTGTTCCCGTCGCTGCTGCTGGCCGTCACGCTGTTCCGGCTCGGCCTGAACGTCGCCTCCACCCGCTTGGTGCTGGGCGAGGGCTACGCCGGCCAAGTGATCGAGGCCTTCGGCCACGTCGCCGTCGGCGGCTCCATCATCATCGGCAGCGTCATCTTCCTGATCCTCGTCGTGATCCAGTTCGTCGTGGTCACCAAGGGTGCTGAGCGCGTGGCCGAGGTCGGCGCCCGCTTCACCCTCGACGCCATGCCCGGCAAGCAGATGGCGATCGATGCCGACCTGAACGCCGGCCTGATCAGCGACATCCAGGCGCGGGAACGCCGCGCGGAGGTCTCCTCCGAGGCCGACTTCTACGGCGCCATGGACGGAGCGTCCAAGTTCGTCAAGGGTGACGCCATCGCCGGCATCCTGATCATCGTCATCAACATCATCGGCGGCATCGCGATCGGCATGATCCAGCGCGGCATGGAGATGGGCGACGCGGTCAGCACCTACACGCTGCTGACCATCGGCGACGGCCTGGTCACCCAGATCCCCGCCCTGCTGATGGCCGTCTCGACCGGCATGATCGTCACCCGCTCCACCGCCGACGCCGACATGGGCACCACGGCGGGCACCCAGCTGGCGCAGTCGCGCAACGCGCTCATGATTGCCGGTTGTGCCGCGATCGTGATGTCGCTGATCCCAGGGATGCCGATGATCCCGTTTATCGTGATCGGCGCTCTG
Organism: Microterricola viridarii; assembly: GCF_001542775.1. Classification (GTDB taxonomy): domain Bacteria; phylum Actinomycetota; class Actinomycetes; order Actinomycetales; family Microbacteriaceae; genus Microterricola; species Microterricola viridarii_A. The sequence continues at coordinate 1,637,048 of NZ_CP014145.1, read as the reverse complement.
CTGGTCTGGGCTGCCCAGAAGGTCAAGGTGCGCACGGCGCGGGAAGAGAAGGCCGCCGCCCAGCCGGCGCCTGAGGGCATGACGATGGCCGAGACCACCGAGGAACTGATCGAGCAGATGCGCGTGCATGCTCTCGAGATCCTGCTCGCCCCCGACCTCGTCGACGTCGTCTCCGGCGCCTCCGACGACCTGCTCGGCCGGGTCAAGGCCCTGCGCCGCACCATCGCCATGGACCTCGGCATCGTCGTGCCGCCCGTGCGCACCCGCGACAGCATCGAGCTGCCGGCATCCTGCTATGTGATCCGCATCGCCGGCGTCGAGGTGGCCCGCGGCATCGCACCGGGCGGCCGGGTGCTCGCCCTCGGTGACGCTCTCGAGGCGCTGCCCGGAACCGCCACCGTCGAGCCCGTTTTCGGCCTGCCGGGCAAGTGGGTGCCGAGCGAGCTGCGACACAGCGCAGAGATGGCCGGTGCCACCGTGATCGACCGGGTGTCTGTGATCGTCACCCACCTGTCCTCCGTTGTCACCGCCAACGCCGCGCGGCTGCTCAGCCGCGAGGATGTGCGTGTGCTCAGTGACGGCGTCAAGCAGGTGAACCCCGCCGCCGTCGAGGAGCTCACCCCTGGCCTGCTCAGCCTGGCCGAGGTGCAACGGGTGCTGCAGGGGCTGCTCGCCGAGCAGGTCGCCATCAACGATCTGCCGCGCATCTTCGAGGCGCTCTCGCTGCGCGCCAAGGTGTCCGTCGAGCCGGAGGGGCTGATCGAATCCGCCAGGCAGGCGCTCGGTCCGGCCCTCGTCGCCAAGCACCTCGACGGCCGCACCCTCCGCGTTGTCATGATCGACCCCTCGCTGGAGCAGGGCATGCTCGAGGGCCTGCGCCCAGCCGAGCAGGGCACCCAGATCCTGCTCGACCAGCGCAGCATGGAGCAGGTCATCGAATCACTGCGCGTTTCACTCGCCCACGCGGATGCCCTAGGCGCCAGTGCCGTGCTTGTGTGCGCCCCGGCGCTCCGCCCGGCCATCCACCGCCTGGTCACTCCGCAGACCGGCGTCGCCGTGCTCTCCTACCAGGAGGTCACCTCTGCCAACGTCGAGATCGAGACCGTGGGGGTGGTGCGCGGTGTCACGGCGAGTGCAGCTTGACGGGCCATCGCTGCAGGGGCTGCACGAGCGGGTGTTGGCCGAGCACGGCCGGCATGCCCGGATCGTGGCCGCAGAGCGCGTGGTGAGCGGCGGCATCCGCGGCTTCTTCGCGAAACAACACTTCGAGGTCACCGTCGAACTTCCGGAGACCGGCACCCCCGGAGTGCACAGCCTGGACCTGCCGACCCGTGTCGGCCTGGCCGCGTTGCTGGAGGATGCCGACACCGCCGAGTCGGCGCTGGCCGCCCCGCTGGCCCCGGTGGAGCAGCCCACCACCGCGACGCCGGACTTCGCGGCGCTGCTGCGGCAGATGACGCGTGACATCGTTCCGCCGAACCCGCAGCTCGCCGACGTGCCGCAGCTGCCCACTGCTGGGCTGCTGCCGATCGCGGCGGCGGCAGCCGCGTACGCGCCGGCCCCTCCCGCCCAGCTTGGTGCGGTCGCCCCTGCGCCCATTGTTGCCCCTGTGCGCTCTGTTGCCACTGCGGGCTCGGCTGCCCCTACCGCCCCGCCCGAGCTGCTGGCCAGCCCGGGCGACCTGGTGCTCTGCATCGGTGCCCGCTCGGACGCCGCGCGGGTGGCGGCGGACTGGGCCGCAGAGAACGGTGCGGAGGTCGCGTTGTGCGCGCCCGCAACGGCCGACGATGCCGCTGGTCACGGCGAGCTTCGCCGGGTGACCGACCGCCGGGATGCCGCCGCCGCTCGGGCTCGCGGTGTGCAGCGTGCCGCCGCCTGCATAGCCGTCGTCGAACTCGACGGTGCCCGGGCAGGCGCCGACGTGGCAGCCAGCAGCCGGCGGGAGCGCCAACTGGGCACGGCGGCCGCCCTCCTGGCCGACCAGCTCTGGCTCGTCGTCGACGTCTCCCGCAAAGACGAGGACACGGCGGCCTGGGTGGCCGCCTGCCGCGAAGTGGTGGAGGTGCACGGGATCGTGGCCGTCGGCGGGGCAGAGACGGCGACGCCGGGCTCCGTCAGCGCTCTCGGCCTCCCCGTGCTCTGGCACTCGAAAGGATAGGCTGAACCAGTGCTAGTTTTGACGCGAAAACCAGGGGAGAAGATCCTCATCGGTGACGACATTGTCATCACCGTGCTCGACGCGCGCGGCGACAGCATCCGCATCGGCGTCGACGCGCCGCGCGGCATCAAGATCCAGCGCTCCGAGGTCGTGCAGGCCGTCGCGGAGGCCAACGCGGAGGCCACAGGTGCATCCGGTGCCGACGACGAACAGCGCCTCGTGCTCAGCCTCGGCAAGCTCGCCCCCGCGCCCGCTGCGGAGCCCGCAACACAGACAGAGTAGGGAGCCAGACATGGCACGGTCCATCGAGCTCGGCGTCGACACCTTCGGCGATGTCACCAACGGCGATGACGGCCGCCCGCTCACCCAGGGCGAAGTGCTGCGCAACCTCGTGCAGCAGGGCGTGCTGGCCGACAAGGTCGGGCTGGACTTCATCGGCATCGGCGAGCACCACCGTGCCGACTTCGCCGTCTCGGCCCCCGAGGTGGTGCTGGCGGCCATCGCGGGTCAGACCGAGCGGATCCACCTCGGGTCAGCGGTCACCGTGCTGAGCAGCGACGACCCTGTGCGGGTCTACCAGCGCTTCGCCACGCTCGACGGACTCTCCGGCGGCCGTGCGGAGGTGATCCTCGGGCGGGGCTCATTCACCGAGTCGTTCCCACTGTTCGGCCTCTCACTGGATCGCTACGAGGAGCTGTTCGAGGAGAAGCTCGACCTCTTCGTCGAACTCATCAAGCAGGGCCCTGTCACCTGGAACGGCACCGTGCGCTCCGGCCTGAACGAGCAGCACGTCTACCCGCACACCGACTCGGGCACGCTGCGCAGCTGGGTCGGTGTCGGCGGCAGCCCGGAGTCGGTTGTGCGCACAGCCCGCCACGGCCTGCCCTTGATGCTCGCCATCATCGGCGGCAGCCCCGTGCGCTTTGCCCCCTACGTTGACCTCTACCACCGTGCCCTCGCCCAGTACGGCCAGCCCGTTCAACCCGTCGGCATCCACTCGCCCGGCCACATTGCCGAGACCGACGAGCAGGCCAGGGAGGAGCTGTGGCCGCACTACGCGGTGATGCAGCAGCGCATCGGCCGGGAGCGCGGCTGGCCACCCATGACCCGTGAACAGTTCGAGGATTCCGCCGGCCCGGACGGGGCGCTCTACGTCGGCTCGCCCGAGACGGTGGCGCAGAAGATCGCGGCGACTGTCATTGCCCTCGGCGCCAGCCGATTCGACCTCAAGTACAGCAACGGCACGCTGCCGCACGCGCACCTGATGTCCAGCATCGAGCTCTACGGCACCGCCGTCGCCCTGCGCGTGCGGGAACTGCTCGAAACGTCAAAATAGGCGATTCTTAACGGTGCGCTGAGCGCCTAAGCGGGGTTGTTCGGCTGTCCCGCTGCGTAGAATTATCGTTGTCCCATCAGGCAACGAGGCCAGGCACGGTGCACACACCACGCTGGCCGCGCAAAGGAATTTCGTGACTCAGCACTTCAACGACCACCGCACGCTCTGGACCAGTCGAGAGGAGCGAGCCGAGGCGATGATCCCGCTGATCGGCTCGCTGTACCGCGACCACGGGGTGGTGACATCCGTGCACGGTCGGCGGTTGCTCAACCGCTCGGCCATCGGCATCCTCAAGGCGCACAAGTTCACCAAGCAGGTCGATGACACCGAGCTCGATCTCGACGACACGCTCCGGGTGCTCGAGGCGCTGCGGGCATTGCGGCCCGGCCCGGCATCCGTTGACATCGCCCGTCTGGTCACCGGATACGCGGAGCGCGGGGCCGGCCGCGACCTCGCCGGGTTCGTCAGCGATGAGCTCGCCCCCGTGCTCGGCGGCTCTGCCTCGGCCCCGGCCGGAGGCACCGACGTCGTGCTCTACGGCTTCGGCCGCATCGGCCGCCTGCTCGCACGCATCCTGATCGCGCACGCGGGCCACGGCGACGGCCTCCAGCTGCGCGCCATCGTCGTGCGCAAGGGCTCGGCGAACGACCTGCTGAAGCGGGCCAGCCTGCTGCGCCGAGACTCGGTGCACGGCGCGTTCGACGGCACCATCACCGTCGACGAGGAGAACAACACCATCCTCGCCAACGGCACCCTGATCCAGGTGATCTACTCGAACGACCCCTCGACGATCGACTACACCGCGTACGGCATCCACGACGCCATCGTCGTCGACAACACCGGCCGCTGGCGCGATGCAGAAGGCCTCGGCCAGCACCTCGCCTGCCCGGGCGTCGCCCGCGTGCTGCTCACCGCGCCGGGCAAGGGCGAGCTGAAGAACATCGTGCACGGCATCAACCACGATGTGATCGAAGCCTCCGACACGATCCTGTCCGCGGCATCCTGCACCACCAACGCCATCACCCCCGTGCTCAAGGCCATCAACGAGCGCTACGGCGTCGTGCACGGCCACGTCGAGACGGTGCACTCGTTCACGAACGACCAGAACCTGATCGACAACTTCCACTCCGGTGACCGCCGCGGGCGGTCGGCGGCGTTGAACATGGTGATCACAGAGACCGGAGCCGCCAAAGCCGTCGCCAAGGCGCTGCCGGAGCTGGCCGGCAAGCTCACCGGCAGCGCGATCCGGGTACCCACCCCCAACGTGTCGCTCGCCATCCTCAACCTGCGGCTCGAGACGAGCGCCGATCGCGACGAGGTCAACGCCTACCTGCGTGAGCTCTCGCTCGGCTCGACGCTGCGCCAGCAGATCGACTTCATCGATTCGCCGGATGTCGTCTCGAGCGACTTCGTCGGCTCACACCGGGCCGGCATCGTCGACGGTCTGGCCACCATCGCCACCGACAAGAACCTGATCCTCTACGTCTGGTACGACAACGAGTTCGGCTACAGCTGCCAGGTGGTGCGAGTGCTCGAGGTGATGGCCGAGAGCCACCCGCGCGTGCTGCCGGCGCGCACCGCGGTCTAGGCCTGCGGAAGCCACAACCGCCGAGTTCGTAGCCAGTCAGCGGATGCGGGCCCCCGAATCGCGCACTGAATCGATTTTTCAGGCCGGATCGGCGCTCGCATCCGCGGACCGGCCACGAGCCGCGCGAAGTGTGGCCCAGCTGGGTTGCGGGCCCGGCTGGGTTACTTGGTCTTGTTCGCCCGCTCCGCAGCCTCGGCCTCGCGCCGCAGCTTGCGCTCCGCATCCGCGGCGGCCGCCTCCTCCGGGGTCGGCGCAGTGCCGCCGAGGTGGCGCGGCTGCCACCACTGGCCGGTGCCGTCGACCGGGTAGTCCCGCTGCAGCGTGTCGACCATGCCCTGCAGCTGGTCGTGCAGCGCCTGGGTGACCTCGGCGGGGTCGTCGTCCGGGCGCACCGTGATCGGCGGGGCGAACGTGACGCTGACCAGGGTCTTGTAGGCGTCGCGCAGAGTCGGCTTGTGGTTCTTGGTCAGCACCCGGTGGCCGCCCCACACGGCGACGGGGATGATCGGGACGCCGGACTGGGCGGCGAGCCTGGCCGCGCCGGACTTCAGATCGCGCACCGTGAAGGAGGCATTCACGCCGGCTTCCGGGAACACACCGAGTAGCTCGCCCGACTTCAGCGCGGTGATGGCCGAGTCGAAGGCGGCGGCGCCGGCCTTCATGTTCACCGGGATGTGGTGCATGCCGCGCAGCAAGCTGCCGATCACGGGCTTGGCGAAGACGCTCTCCTTGGCCATGAACCGCACCTTGCGGCGGTTGTGGCACCAGATGACCCACTCGGTCAGCGCGAAGTCCAGGTAGCCGAAGTGTGTGATCGCGAGGATCGCGCCACCCTCGTTCGGCACGTGCTCGATGCCCGTGACCGCGCGCTTGAGCCGGAGGGCGGCGAAGACCGTTCGCCCCACCGCGACAGCGCTGGAATAAATTGGTTCGCTGCGTCGGGTAGCCATATCTGAACTTTACGTCCGGGTGCATGCCGTAATCGACATGTAATGAGGACTATTCTCTTTCGCTGCGCAAATCGCTGCGCAAATCGCTGCCCAGATCGCTGCCCAGGTCGCTGCCCAGGTCGCTGCCCAGGTCGCGGTCGCCGCGGAGCTTCTCGATCTCCCTGCGGTCTCGTTTGGTGGGCCGCCCGGCGCCCCTGTCGCGCACTGGCAGCAGCGCCAGCTCCGACTTCGGCGGTGGGGGAGGAGTCTTGTCGATGATGCATTCGGCGGCGATCTCCGCGCCGACCCGCTTGACCACCAGTCGGCGCACCTCGACGATCCGGTCGAAGCCGGCGATGCGGATGCGCACCTCGTCGCCGATGCGCACGCCCTGCGCTGCCTTCACCCGTTCGCCGTTGATGCGCACGTGCCCGGCTCGGCAGGCGGCCGTCGCGGCCGAGCGCGTCTTGAACAGCCGCACAGCCCAGAGCCAGCTGTCGACCCGCGCCGTTCCCTCCTGTGCCATGCCCCAGCCTAGGGGAGCGTTACGCCGTGTAGCGGGCCGGGGCGCGGGGGAGCGTAGCCTTGACCCGGAGGCACTCATGACCCTGAAATCGTTCCCGCCGGCATCCGCGCCGCGCGACAGCGGCGACGCGTGGGTCTTCGGCCCGGACGGCAGCAAGTTCTGGGGCCGTTTCGGCGCGGCCGGGCTGCTCGTCGCCGACCCGCACCGGGGCGTGCTGCTGCAGCACCGCGCCGAGTGGAGCCACCACGGCGGTACTTGGGGACTGCCGGGCGGCGCGCGGCACGCGGGCGAGAGCGCGGCGGATGCCGCACTGCGCGAGGCCAATGAGGAGGCTGGCGTGCCGGCGACCGCGGTCCGGGTGCTCGGCGACTACGTGCTGGACCGCGGCGTGTGGAGCTACACCACCGTCATCGCCGAGGTGGTGACCCCGTTCGAGGCGGTCATCAGCGATCCAGAGAGCATCGCGCTGGAGTGGGTCGTGCCCGAGCTGGTGGCCGAACGCGCGCTGCACCCGGGATTCGCGGCGGCGTGGCCGCGGCTGCGCCTCCGGTTGCCCGGCGCGGCAGCTGGATAGACTCGAGAACGTGAGCGGGAACAACACGGGGCAGGCACAGCTGAGTGACCGAGTCTTCACGGTGCCCAACGTGTTGAGTTTCGCCCGGCTGCTGCTGGTGCCCGTCTTCCTGGTCTTGTTGATCCAGGGCAAGGATGCCGCGGCGCTCGTCGTGCTCGTCATCTCCAGCGTCACCGACTTCCTCGACGGCTACATCGCGCGCCGCTTCAACCAGCAGAGCAGGCTCGGCCAGCTGCTCGACCCGGCGGCAGACAGGCTGTACATCTTCGCCGCCATCATCGGGCTCGCCTGGCGCGACCTCGTGCCGTGGTGGATCGTGGCGGTCGTCGTCGGCCGCGACGTGCTGTTGCTGGTGCTCGGCGTCGTGCTGGCGAACTACGGCTTCGGCCCGCTGCCGGTGCACTTGCTCGGCAAGGTGGCCACCTTCGCGCTCTTCCTCGGCCTGCCGCTGATCATGCTCGGCCTGGCCGTGCCGGAGATCGCCGCGTTCAGTCAGCCCGTTGCCTGGGCGATCACGCTCTGGGGAGCCTTCCTGTACTGGTGGGCCGGCGCCATCTACCTGATCGAAACTCTGCGCGTTATTCGGCTTCCCCGTGCCGTTGTACCCCGCCAATCCGATACGCTGGAACCATAGGGGAGGTTAACGTGGGCGATTCCGAGCAGAAGAACTCGAACACCGAGGGTGCTGCGCCGTTGAACCACACGCAGGCGCACGCAAAATTGGTGGATACGACGCTGGCTTTCAGCCGCGAACTGGCCGCGCAGCTTGTGGCCATCGACGGCGATATCAGCGAGGAAGAAGCGGATGCAATAGCCGCTCTCCCGTCTGGATCCGCGATTCTGATCGTTCGCCGTGGCCCCAATACAGGGGCCCGCTTCCTCCTTGATGCCGACGTCACGAGCGCCGGCCGCCACCCGGATGCCGACATCTTCCTCGACGATGTCACCGTCTCGCGTCGGCACGCAGAGTTCCTGCGCCACGGCACCGCGTTCGAGGTCAAAGACCTCGGCTCGCTGAACGGCACCTACTTCGACGGTGTGCGCATCGAGACCGCGTTGCTCAGCGACGGGGCCGAGGTTCAGGTGGGCAAGTTCCGTCTCACGTTCTACGCCTCGCGGCTCGACCTCGCCCAAGCGGCGAGCGAGTAGTGCCCGCTTCCACGGCCAGGGCTCGCAACGCCGGGCCGGCGCCGATGCTGAGCATCGGGCAGGTTCTGGCCAGGCTGAACGCGGAGTTCCCCGAACTCACCCCGTCAAAGCTCCGCTTCCTCGAGGAGCAAGGGCTGGTCTCACCCGCCCGCACCGAGTCCGGCTACCGCAAATTCTGCGCGGCCGACCTCGACCGGCTGCGGCTCATCCTCTCCATGCAGCGGGACCAATACCTGCCGCTCAAGGTGATCCGCAGTTACCTGGACGAGCTGGATGCCGGTCGCGCGCCCGCGCTGCCCGGTGCGACGGCCGGGCCCTCCATGCTCTCGGCCGTGCGCCGCTACGCCCGCGAGGAGCTGTTGCGGGAATCCGGAGCCTCCGCGACACTGCTCGACGACGCGATCGCAGCCTCCCTCGTCTCGCCCTCCGAGGTGTACACCGACGACACCCTCAGCGTGGTGCGCGCCCTGGTCGAGTTGCAGCGCTCCGGCATTGAGCCCCGCCACCTGCGCGGTTTCCGCGGTGCCGCCGAGCGCGAACTCGGCCTCATCGAGTCCGCCCTCGCGCCCCTGTCGCGCCGCCGAGACGCCTCCAGCAGGGCCCACGCCGTTGAGCGCGCGCACGACATCGCCGGTCAGCTCTCAGTGGTGCGTAGTAGCCTGATCCGATCCGCGCTCGGTCGCCTGACCTCCTGACCCGCGACACGCCGAATCCGTTGATCGGATGTCGTTGCCGGGGGGCCTCGCGCTCGGTAGCGTTGCACTGGTAGGGCGAACGACGCCCCACACCGTTTGAGAGGCAACCGCATGAGTGAACTCAGTCGAAGCGAGCAAGACCGCTACGACCTCGGTCTGCTCTTCACCGACGGCCTGCCCGAACTCGATGACTCTGCCGGTTATCGCGGTGCCGTCGCGGCCCGTGCCGCCGGCATCAGCTACCGCCAGCTGGACTATTGGGCCCGCACCGAACTCGTCGAGCCCACCGTGCGCGGCGCGGCCGGCTCCGGTACGCAGCGCCTCTACGGCTTCCGCGACATCCTCGTACTCAAGCTCGTCAAGCGTCTGCTCGACACCGGTATCTCGCTCCAGCAGATCCGCACCGCTGTCAACCAGCTGCGCGAGAGCGGGGTCAACGACCTCGCCCAGACCACGTTGATGAGCGACGGCGCCAGCGTCTACCTGTGCACCTCCGACGACGAGGTCATCGACCTCGTCAGCCGCGGCCAGGGTGTCTTCGGCATCGCCGTCGGCAAAGTGCTGCGCGAGGTGGAGACCAGCCTGGTCGAGCTCAACGTGCAGACGGATGCCGGCGACGAGCTCGCCGCCCGCCGAGCGACCCGCAAGAAGATCTCCTAGCCGGATCTCGATACGGCCGTAGACGGCCTCCTCGATCGACGGACGTCACACGCTGGACGCCGCCGCTGGGTGAGCCTGCATCCGTTGGTTGAGCCTGCATCCGTTGGTTGAGCCTGTCGAAACCGGGCACCGTCTGTCGGTTCGCGGATGCGGGCCGGAAAAAGACCTGTGCGAGCGCGTTCCTGCGGCGTGTCGGCCGTCTCATCCGCAGAACGGCTACGGGCACGCTGACGCAATAACCCGCGTCATCCACCCGAATGCCCGTTACGGTCCCGGCGTCTCCGCGTACTTCTCGATCTTCGCGGTGCGCAGCACCCGGTCGAGCAGCTGGTCGAAATAGCGCGCCATCTCCTGGGCGCTGTCGCCCGGCCAGATGTGCAGCGGCTGGGCGGCGCCCTGAGCCTGCTGCAGCGACGTGCGCTCCGGCAGCTGGGGGCTGAGCACCAGCGGACCGAACATGTCGCGCAGCTCCTTGATGCGGAACTGGTGCTCCAGCGACGCGGTGCGTGCGCGGTTGACGATGATGCCGAGCGGCTGCAGGCGCGGCGAGAGACCGCGGCGGATCTCCTCAATGGCGCGCAGCGCGCGGTCGGCCGCAGCCACAGAGAACAGTCCGGGCTCGGTGACGACGGCGACTCGGTCGCTGGCCGCCCAGGCGGTCCTGGTGAGCGCATTCAGCGATGGCGCGCAGTCGATCAGAACGAGTTCGTAATCTTTCTCAACATTCGCGAGGGCTTCTTCGAGTTTCCAGATATCGCGGATGCTCGGGTGTGGGCCGTCGAAGTTGATGGCAGACGGGCTGCCGATCATGACATCGATCACGCTTCCGGCGCGGACCTTGGTCCAGCCGGAGGGCGCGATGGCAGAACGCACCACCTTCTCTTTGGGAGAAGCAAGCACGTCGGCGACGTTGAGGTGCCCCGCGACTTGGATATCCATCCCTGTGGAGACGTCGGACTGAGGGTCCAAATCCACCACGAGGGTTCGGATGCCGCGCGCGAAGGCCGCCGATGCAAGACCCAGAGTCACTGTGGTCTTGCCGACGCCACCCTTGAGGGAGCTGACAGAGAGAACGTGCACAAGAAGACACGTTACCTTCACTAGTCTTAGAGAACCTAACCGTCGGCTGAATGCCCGGGGCGTCTGAAAGGCCTGCATGTTCCAGAAGATCCTTGTTGCCAATCGAGGCGAAATCGCCATTCGTGCATTTCGCGCTGCAGTAGAGCTCGGTGCGAAGACCGTTGCGGTCTTCCCTTATGAGGACCGAAACTCCCTGCACCGGCTGAAGGCTGACGAGGCCTACCAGATCGGCGAGCCGGGTCACCCGGTGCGCGCATACCTCGATGTCAACGAGATCATCCGTGTCGCGCTCGACAGTGGTGCAGACGCCATCTACCCCGGATACGGCTTCCTCTCCGAGAACCCTGAGCTTGCCGACGCCGCGCGCGCCCACGGCATCACGTTCATCGGCCCGCACAAGGAAGTACTGGAGATGGCCGGCAACAAGGTCACCGCCAAGGAGTACGCGATCGCCGCCGGCGTGCCGGTGCTGCGCTCCACCCCGCCGTCCCGCGACGTCGAGCTCCTGCTCTCGCAGGCCGACGACATCGGCTTCCCGATCTTTGCCAAGGCCGTCGCCGGCGGCGGCGGGCGCGGCATGCGCCGTGTCAACAGCAAGGCCGAGCTGCGCGGCTCCCTCGAAGAGGCGATGCGCGAGGCCGACAGCGCCTTCGGCGACTCCACCATGTTCCTGGAGCAGGCCGTTCTCCGCCCGCGCCACATCGAGGTGCAGATCCTCGCCGACAGTCAGGGCGGCACCGTCCACCTCTTCGAGCGCGACTGCTCCGTGCAGCGTCGCCACCAGAAGGTCGTCGAGATCGCCCCGGCGCCGAACCTGAGCGACGAGAAGCGTGCAGAGCTCTACGCCGACGCCATCGCCTTCGCCAAGTCCATCAACTACGTCAACGCCGGAACCGTCGAGTTCCTGCTCGACACCGCCGGCGAGCGTGCCGGCCAGCACGTCTTCATCGAGATGAACCCGCGCATCCAGGTCGAGCACACCGTCACAGAAGAAGTGACGGACGTCGACCTGGTGCAGGCGCAGATCCGCATCGCGGCGGGCGAGACCCTCGCCGACCTCGGACTCGAGCAGAAGGACATCAAGCTGCGCGGCGCCGCACTGCAGTGCCGCATCACCACGGAGGACCCGACGGCCGGATTCCGTCCGGACACCGGCAAGATCACCACCTACCGCTCACCGGGCGGTGCCGGCATCCGCCTCGACGGCGGAACCATCAACCCGGGCGCCCAGATCAGCCCGCACTTCGACTCCATGCTGGCCAAGCTCACCTGCCGGGGCCGCGACTTCCCCGCGGCCGTCGCCCGGTCCAAGCGCGCCCTGGCCGAGTTCCGCATCCGCGGCGTCTCCACCAACATCTCCTTCCTGCAGGCCGTGCTCGAGGACCCGTCGTTCGCGGCCGGCGACCTCAGCACCTCCTTCATCGACGAGCGCCCGCAGCTGCTGCGTGGCCGCGTCTCCAAGGACCGCGGAACGAAGATCCTGAACTGGCTGGCGGATGTCACCGTCAACCAGCCCAATGGCAAGCCCGTGTCGCTCGTTCACCCGGCCGACAAGCTGCCCAAGCTCGACCTCAGCGTCCCGGCCCCCGCCGGGTCCCGGCAGAAGCTGCAGGAGCTCGGCCCGGTCGGCTTCGCCGCCGCCCTCCGCGCCCAGACCGCCCTCGCCGTGACCGACACCACCTTCCGTGACGCCCACCAGTCGCTGCTGGCGACCCGGGTGCGCACGCGTGACCTGGTCAGCGTCGCGCCGTACGTGGCGCGGCTCACCCCCGAACTGCTCTCCGTCGAGGCCTGGGGCGGTGCCACCTACGACGTGGCCCTGCGCTTCCTCGGCGAAGACCCGTGGGAGCGCCTCGCCGCCCTGCGCGAGGCGCTGCCGAACATCAACATCCAGATGCTGCTGCGCGGCCGCAACACGGTCGGCTACACGCCGTACCCGACCGAGGTGACCGACGCCTTCGTGCGTGAGGCCGCCGCGACCGGTGTCGACATCTTCCGCATCTTCGACGCCCTCAACGACGTCTCGCAGATGCGCCCCGCGATCGATTCCGTGCTGGAGACCGGCCACGCGATCGCCGAGGTGGCGCTCTGCTACACCGGCGACCTGCTCGACCCGGCCGAGAACCTGTACACGCTGGACTACTACCTGCGTCTGGCCGAGCAGATCGTTGACTCCGGCGCGCACATCCTCGCCATCAAGGACATGGCCGGACTGCTGCGCCCCTCCGCCGCCGAGAAGCTCGTCGGAGCCCTGCGCGAGCGTTTCGACCTGCCGGTGCACGTGCACACCCACGACACCCCCGGTGGCCAGCTGGCGACCCTGCTCGCGGCGGCCCGTGCCGGCGCCGACGCCGTCGACGTGGCATCCGCCCCCATGGCCGGCACCACCAGCCAGCCCTCCGCCTCCTCGCTCGTTGCCGCGCTCGCGCACACCGAGCGGGACACCGGCATCTCGCTCTCGGCCGTCTCGGACCTCGAGCCCTACTGGGAGGCCGTGCGCCAGGTCTACCGCCCGTTCGAGTCCGGCCTGGCCGGCCCCACCGGCCGCGTCTACAAGCACGAGATCCCCGGCGGCCAGCTCTCCAACCTGCGCCAGCAGGCGATCGCGCTCGGCCTGGCCGACGACTTCGAGCTGGTTGAAGACATGTACGCCGCCGCGAACACCATCCTCGGCCGGGTCCCCAAGGTGACCCCGTCGTCGAAGGTCGTCGGCGACCTCGCCCTGCACCTGGCCGCGGTGCGCGCCGACCCGGCCGATTTCGAGGCCAACCCGGAGCGCTACGACGTGCCGGACTCCGTCATCGGTTTCATGGCCGGCGAGCTCGGTGAGCTGCCCGGCGGCTGGCCGGAGCCCTTCCGCACCAAGGTGCTGGCCGGGCGCAACGTGCGCGTCGGTGTCACCGAGATCAGCGCGGAAGACCGTGCCGGTCTGGAGGGCGACAGCGAGACCCGCCGCGCAACCCTCAACCGCCTGCTCTTCCCCGCGCCGACCCGCCAGTTCGAGCAGATTCGCGAACTGTTCGGCGACCTCTCCAGCGTCGACACTCTCGACTACCTCTACGGCCTGCGCCCCGGCGGCGAGCACGTCGTCGAGATCGAGAAGGGTGTGCGCCTCTACGCCGGCCTGGAGGCCATCGGCGAGGCAGACGACAAGGGCATGCGCACCGTCATGACCATCCTCAACGGCCAGCTGCGCCCCGTCTTCGTGCGCGACCGCAGCATCACCGTCGAGTCCAAGGTCGCCGAGAAGGCCGACGCCTCCCAGCCCGGCCAGATCGCCGCACCGTTCTCTGGCGTCGTCACGCTGCAGCTCGAGCTGGGTGCAGAGGTTGCAGCCGGCCAGACCGTCGCGTCGATCGAGGCCATGAAGATGGAAGCCGCGATCACCTCGCCCATCGCAGGTGTGATCGAGCGCCTCGCGATCCCCAAGACGCAGCAGGTGGATGCCGGCGATCTCCTGGTGGTTGTGCGACCGCGCTAAGGTTGAACCGCTAGTTCTGCGCGAAATAAGGGGAAAGACACCGTGCCCAACACGAAGACGAGCAACGACGAGTACAACAGCGAGCTGCCGCCGGAAACAATCGACAGCCTTGCATCGTCGCTGCCCGAGAGCCTGAGCATTCAGGTGGATCTCCCGCCGGCACCGGCCAGGGTCATGCCGGCGGACGAGGCTGCCGTCGCCATCGATGAGACCGGCGTCAACCCCGGTTTCGTCGAGTCGGCCGACCCGACGACGACCTCTGTCGAGGTCATCACGCCGCCGCTGCGCCGCTCCAGCTATTCGGCGCTGGCGTCGGCACCTGCCGCCGCCTCGCCCTACGACAAGCTGCTGGCGACGGATGCCGCGACAGCCGCGCAGCAGTCCCGGCGCGAACGGGTGCGCTCCGCACACGTCGACATGTCGTCGTCGACCGGCTACGAGGAGCCCACCCCGAACGTGCGCGGCGACGGGCCGGAGGATGCCGGCATGCTCACCGCCGACCGCCTGCTCGAGGTCAACCGGCGCACCCGCCCGGCGCCCAAGGGCGGCTGGAACCGGTTCGTCTACAACGCGACGTTCCACGGCGTGAACCTCGGCGACTCGGCGAAGGTGCGGGCCGAACAGGCCATGACCGATCGCATCGCCAAGCAGTTCACCGGCGGCACCCGTTTCGTGCCGATCCTGACGCGCAAGGGCGGCGTCGGCAAGACCACCGTCACCACCCTGCTCGGCATGGCTCTGGCCGATGCCCGCGAGGACCGCATTATCGCCGTCGACGCGAACCCCGACCGCGGCACGCTGTCGGAGCGCGTCACCAAGCAGACCCGCGCCACAGTGCGCGACGTCGTCACCAAGGCGCACACCATCACCGGCTTCACCGACTTCTCCTCGCTGGTCTCCCGCGACGAGACGCGGCTCGACATCCTCGCGTCCGACACCGACCCGATGCTCTCTGAGGCCTTCGACGAGAACGACTACAACGTCGTCGCCGACCTGGCCGCACGCTTCTACTCGATCGTGCTCACCGACTGCGGAACCGGCATCGTGCACTCCGTCATGCGGGCCACCCTGCAGCGCGCCGACTCGATCGTTATCGTCTCCGGCGGCAGCGTCGACGAGGCGCGGCTGGCATCCGAGACCCTCACCTGGCTCGAGGCCAACGGCTACGGCGACCTGGTTCGCAACGCGGTCGTCGCGATCAACACGGCCACCCAGGGCACCAACCTGGTCAAGCTCGAAGAGATCGAGTCGCACTTCCAGTCGCGCGTGCGCGAGATCGTGCGCATTCCCTACGACCCGCAGCTGGCAGCCGGCTCCGTCGTCAACTACGAAGACCTGAAGCCCCTGACCCGCCACTCCGCGCGCACCCTCGCCGCGCTGGTGGTTGAGGGCCTGCCGACCGACAGGACCCTGTAACAGCGCATGACCGTTCGTGAGATCCGCCTCTTCGGCGACCCCGTTCTGAAGACCGTTTCCGAGCCGATCACCGTGATCGACGCGCGGGTGCGCTCGCTCGTGCAAGACCTGATTGACAGTGTGAAGCTGCCCGGCCGGGCCGGCGTCGCCGCCCCGCAGATCGGCGTCAACCTGCGCGCGTTCAGCTACAACGTCGACGGCGAGGTCGGCTACATCCTGAACCCCGTCATCGAGGAGCTTTCCGGCGAGCCGGAGTTCGTCGGCGAGGGCTGCCTGTCGGTGCCGGAGCTCTGGCACGACACACTGCGCTACCCATACGCCCGCGTGAGCGGCATCGACCTCGACGGCAAGCCCGTCGAGCTCTCCGGCACTGGGCTGATGGCGCAGGCGCTGCAGCACGAGACCGACCACCTCAACGGGAAGCTCTACCTGGACCGGCTGACCGGCGACGGTCGTCGCCTGGCGATGAAGCAGGTGCGCGAGTCCGCCTGGTTCTAGGTCGGATGCCGCGGCGCCCGCCGCTCGAGCCCGTACCCACTGGTTGAGCTTGGACCCGCCGGTTGAGCTTGGGCCCGCTGGTTGAGCCTGTCGAAACCCCCGTGCGCGCGTGCGCTCCGCCGGTGTTCCGGGCGCCGCGCCGGGGAAACGAGCACGGGCTGCGTCGGTACCGGTTGGTTGAGCTTGTCGAAACACGTCACACCCGCGCCGGGACTTTCCGTGCATACTCGGATCCTGCACATGTAGCTATCCAAGGGGGAAAATGTGAGGCCGGGGCGTGTGAGTGTGATTCTTGTGGCGAGCGGGTTGCTCGCTGTTCTGACAGGCTGTGCGCAGGGTCCGGATCCGCGGATCGTGAGGTTGAACGATGTTCTCGACGAGCTTGAGCTGTCGAGCATCAGTGAGATTGCCTGTGACTTCACGCGTGTGCCGGGTTTCATCAACCCGAGCGGCAGCGTGCACAAGAGATTGATCGGCTTGGAGGGAGCCGGGCACGCCGAGGAAGCAGTGGAACGGTTGTTGGCGGCCGGGTTCACCTCCGTAGATGAGCGCGGTGGCGTGCTGGAATTCAGCGGAGAAGCCGGAATGAGAGCATCTGTAGCCGTCGTTGCTGTGGACTCGGAGTTGAGCGGAACCGAGGTGAACATTTATGGCTCGTACTCATGTACCTACCCCGAGACAGGCATGACTGCGGTTGTGCTCACACTGAAATAGTCCGAATGGGGGCTAAGCCCCAACGCCCTGGGCGGGCCGGCGGGGGACTCCCGCTGGTTGAGCCTGTCAAAACCACGGCTGCCCGCACACCGCAGCGCGGCCGCCGATGCCCGGGGCACCGCCAACAACAGAGCGGGCCGGCCACCGAGGTGACCGACCCGCTCCATAGACGCACGCTGTTACTGCACGCTGATGCCCTCCGTGGCGGGAGCGCCGGAGTACATGCTGTCGATCTCACCGGCGAAGTCCGCCAGCACGATGTTGCGCTTGATGCTGAGCTTCGGCGTGAGGTGGCCGCTGGCCTCCGTCAGCTCGAGGGGCAGCACACGGAACTTGCGGATCGACTCCGCCCGCGAGACTGTCTCGTTGGCGGCGTCGACGGCACGCTGCAGCTCGGCCAGCACGGCCGGGTTGGCGCATGCCTCCTCGAGCGTCATCGCGGCATCCTCGCCATGGTTGTTCAGCCAGACCGGCAGCATCTCGGGGTCGAGGGTGATCAGCGCCGAGATGAACGGCTTCTGGTCGCCGACGACGACGACCTGGCCAACCAGAGGGTTGGAGCGGATCGGGTCCTCGAGGCCGGCCGGGGCAACGTTCTTGCCTCCGGCGGTCACGATGATCTCCTTCTTGCGGCCCGTGATGGTCAGGAAGCCGTCGGAGTCGAAGGAGCCGAGGTCGCCGGTCTTCAACCAGCCGTCGGTGAATGCCTCAGCGGTGGCCTCCGGGTTGTTCCAGTACTCCTTGAACACGCAACTGCCCTTGACCAGAACCTCGCCGTCCTCGGCGATGCGCACGGCGTTGCCGGGGAGGGGCGGGCCGACGGTGCCGATCTTCGCCTTCGTGGCCAGGTTCACCGTGGCCGGAGCCGTCGTCTCGGTCAGGCCGTAGCCCTCGAGGATGACAATGCCGAGCGAGTGGTAGAAGTGGCCGAGGCGCTGGCCGAGCGGCGCGGAGCCCGAGACGGCGTACTTCACCTTGCCGCCGAGGGCGGCACGGATCTTCTTCAGCACGAGCGCGTCGAAGAGGCGGTACTGCAGTTCCAGGCCGAGGCCGACGCGGCCGGCCTCCTTGGCCTTCGAGTGAGCGACGGCGACATCCGCGGCTTTGCGGAAGATCTTGCCTTTGCCGGCGCCCTCGGCCTTCTGCTCCGAGCTGTTGTAGACCTTCTCGAACACGCGCGGCACCGCCAGCAGGAAGGTGGGCTGGAAGCTGGCCATCGACGGCAGCAGGAACCGGGTGTCGGGCTGGTGGCCGACGCGCACGCCGGCGTGCACGCAGAGCACGGTGATGAAGCGGGCAAACACGTGCGCCGTTGTGATGAAGAGCAGCGTGGATGCACCGTTCGGGTCCTCCAAGACCTCCCTGAGCGCGACCGCGGCGTTGCGGGAGAGCTCGAGGAAGTTGGAGTGTGTCAGCACGCAGCCGCGCGGACGGCCGGTCGAGCCGGAGGTGTAGATGAGGGTGGCCATGTCGGCGCCAGTGGCGAGGTTGCGGCGGCGCTCGATCTCGGCATCCGGCACTTCGACGCCGCTGGCGACCAGCTTGTCGAGGTCACCGAGGTCGACCTGCCAGACGTTGGCAACGGCGGGCAGGTCGGCGCGCACCTCATCGAAGCGAGCGAAGTGGTCGGGAGTCTCCAGAATCAGCGAGGTGGCGCCGGAGTCTGTGAGGTTCCAGTGCACCTGGGTGGGGGAGCTGGTCTCGTAGATCGGCACCAGGATGGCCCCGGCGAACCAGGTGGCGAAGTCGATGAGCGTCCACTCGTAGCGGGTCTTGCTCATCAGGCCGATCTTGTCGCCTGGCTGGATGCCGGCGGCGACGAGGCCCTTGGCGAGCGCGACGACCTGGCGGTGGAACTCCGCTGCGGTGACCGGCGACCAGCCGTCGCCCTGGGGTAGGGAGAACAGCACGAGCTCGGGGGTGGCCGCAACCCGCTGGATCAGGAGGTCAGTGACATTGGCCTGAGGATCGGCCACCACGAGGGCGGGTGTTGAGAATTCTTGCACGGCAACTCCTTTGGTACCGGAAATGTATAGAACCCACCCTATCGGCGCGAGCGGGAGGGCGCGCGATGTGGCCGGGGCGGGCGTCCCGGAATGCGTATGGGATTACACTCTAATCTGGTGCGCGCCGCCGCCTGATCTGGCACTCGCGGATGCCGCACCCAATTGAAACTCTGCGAAAGGCTGTGGCACGTGCACGCGATCGGAATCGACATTGGCGGCACGAAGATCGCCGGAGCACTCGTCGACGAGTTCGGCTCGATCCTGAAGAGCGACCGCGTGCCGACCCCCGCGGGTGACCCGCGCCTGATCGAAGACGCCGTCGTCGCCATGGTCCAGGGCCTCTCCGCCGGCCAGCAGGTCGCCGCCGTCGGCGTTGCGGCAGCCGGCTTCATCGACGCCGCCCAGTCCACCGTCTATTACGCCCCCAACATCAACTGGCGCAACGAGCCGTTCCGGGCCAAGCTCGAGGCACGCCTCGACCTCCCCGTCGTGATCGAGAACGACGCCAACGCCGCGGGCTGGGCCGAGTTCCGCTACGGCGCTGGCCGGCTCTACAGCGACATGGTGACGCTCACGATCGGCACCGGCGTCGGCGGCGCCATCGTCAGCCGTGACCGCCTGCTCCGCGGTGGCTTCGGTGTCGGCGCAGAGCTCGGCCACCTCCGTGTGGTGCCGGACGGCCTGCCCTGCGGGTGTGGCGCGCACGGCTGCATCGAGCAGTACGGCTCCGGCCGCGCGCTGCTGCGCATGGCCAACGAGTATGCGGATGCCGGCGGCATCGGCCAGACGCTGGCCGAGGTGCGCGCACAGCGCGGCGAGCTGCGTGGCGAGGATGTCGCAGAGCTGATCGTCGCTGGCGACGGCGGGGCCCTGGCGGCCCTCCGCCAGCTCGGTCACTGGCTCGGCCAGGCCAGCGCCAGCCTCTCGGCGGTGCTGGACCCACAGGTATTCGTCTTTGGCGGCGGCGTGGCCTCGGCCGGCGAGCTGCTGCTCGAGCCCATACGTTCGGCGTACCTCGACCACCTGCCGGCGCGCGGCTTCCACCCGGAGCCGAAGTTCCTCGTCGCAGAACTCGTCAACGATGCCGGCGTCGTGGGCGCGGCCGACCTCGCTAGGCTGAGCACAGGTCAGGAGTAGAGAGGCGACGCCATGTTCTACTGGATCATGAAGAACATCGTGATCGGGCCGATCCTGCTCGCGTTGTTCCGCCCTTGGGTCGTCGGCCTGGAGAACGTACCGAAGTCCGGGGGAGCGATCCTCGCCTCCAACCATCTGTCGTTCATCGACTCGATCTTCCTGCCGCTCATCGTGGAGCGCCGCATGGCGTTCCTCGCCAAGAGCGAGTACTTCACCGGCAAGGGACTGAAGGGCGCGCTGACACGGTTCTTCTTCACCGCGTCGGGTCAGCTGCCCATCGACCGCTCCGGTGGAAAGGCCTCAGAGGCCTCGCTGAACACCGGCCTCGGCGTGCTCGGGCGCGGCGAGCTGCTCGGCATCTACCCGGAGGGCACGCGCAGCCCAGACGCGAAGCTGTACCGCGGACGCACGGGCGTTGCCAGGATGGTGCTTGAGGCCGGAGTCCCCATCATTCCCGTCGCCATGATCGACACCGAGAAGGTGATGCCGATCGGCAAGCGGCTGCCCAAAATCCGCCGCATCGGGATCATCATCGGTGAGCCGCTGGACTTCAGCCGGTTCGAGGGCATGGAAGGCGACCGTTTTGTGTTGCGCTCTGTGACGGACGAGTTGATGTACGAGTTGCGCTCCCTCAGTGGCCAGGTCTACGACGACGTCTACGCCAGCTCCGTCAAGGAGCAGCGGGCCTCGCATTCGCGCTAGGCTAATTTGCATTCGACTGCCGCATCCGGCGGTCGGTCATTCCGGCGTCATCTGACGCCGCCTCGAGAAAACAGGAATAGTCCCGTGGTACACCCCACCGAACCGGTCGTATTGGCAGATCCATCTGTGATTGCCGGCCTGGACTATTGGCGCACCCTGCCCATCAAGCAGCAACCAGACTGGCAGGACCCCGAGGCGACCGCCGCGGCATCCGCCGAGCTGGCCACGCTGCCCCCGCTGGTGTTCGCCGGCGAGGTCGACCAGCTGCGCACCCGTTTGGCCGCAGCGGCCCAGGGCAAGGCATTCCTGTTGCAGGGCGGCGACTGCGCCGAGACCTTCGCCGGGGCGACCGCCGACCAGATCCGTGACCGGGTCAAGACCGTGCTGCAGATGGCTGTCGTACTCACCTACGGCGCATCCATGCCCGTCGTGAAGATGGGCCGCATGGCCGGCCAGTTCGCCAAGCCGCGCTCCAGCGACAACGAGACTCGCGGCGACGTAACGCTGCCCGCCTACCGCGGCGACATCGTCAACGGCTACGACTTCACGCCGGAGTCGCGCCAGGCCGACCCGCAGCGGTTGATCAAGGGCTACCACACGGCCGCGTCGACGCTGAACCTGATCCGTGCATTCACACAGGGTGGTTTCGCCGACCTGCGCCAGGTGCACAGCTGGAACCAGGGCTTCGCCGCCAACCCGGCGAACCAGCGCTACGAGAAGCTGGCCAAGGAGATCGACCGCGCGATCGGCTTCATGGCCGCCTGCGGCGCCGATTTCGACGAGCTGAAGCGCACCGAGTTCTACACCGGCCACGAAGGCCTGCTGATGGACTACGAGCGCCCCTTGACGCGCATCGACTCGCGCACGGGAACGCCGTACAACACCTCATCGCACTTCATCTGGATCGGTGAGCGCACCCGCGAGTTGGACGGCGCCCACGTCGACTTCCTCAGCCGCGTACGCAACCCGATCGGTGTGAAGCTCGGCCCGACCACGTCGACCGACGACATGCTGCGCCTGGTCGACAAGCTCGACCCGAACCGCGAGCCCGGCCGCCTCACCTTCATCACCCGCATGGGTGCAGGCAAGATCCGCGAGGCTCTGCCGCCGCTGCTCGAGGCCATCAAGGCCAGCGACGCCCTGCCGCTCTGGGTCACCGACCCCATGCACGGCAACGGCATCACCACCCCCAACGGCTACAAGACGCGTCGTTTCGACGACGTCGTCGACGAGGTCAAGGGCTTCTTCGAGGCGCACCGCGCCGTCGGCACGAACCCCGGCGGCATCCACGTCGAGCTCACCGGTGACGACGTCACCGAGTGCCTCGGCGGCAGCGAGCACATCGATGAGGCCACTCTGGCGACGCGCTACGAGTCGCTCTGCGACCCGCGCCTGAACCACATGCAGTCGCTGGAGCTGGCGTTCCTGGTGGCAGAGGAGCTGGCCGCAGACAAGCGCTAGTCGCTACACGTCACGACGACGGATGCCGCGACCCACACTGTGGGGCGCGGCATCCGTCGTTTCGGCTCTCGGCCGTTCGTTGGCGGTGTCGCGGCTCGTAGCCAGTCCGCGGATGCGGCGCCCTCTAATGCGCCGGCACGCCCGGATCGCCGGCGTGTCGCGGCGCGCATCCGCCGACCGGCTACAGGCAGCCGGCTCCAGCCGGAGCGGACGGCGCGCGGGGAGTGATGACCGCGTGCCTGTCTGACCGGGCGTGGCCGCTAGAGCGTGACCTGTCCCTTGACCGTGATGGCTGAGCCACGCTCGACGAGCTCGCCGGCGGCGGGGTCTGTCGACACCGCGTTCGCGACGGGGATGAGCAGGTCGGGGAAGCTGTAGCTGACCACGAAGCCCTCGTCGCGCAGCTTCTGGATCGCCTCGCCGAGGTTCATTCCGACGACGTCGGGCACCTCGACTAGGTCGGGGCCCTTCGACACCGAGAGCACGATCGTCGATCCGGCCCGCACGGGGCCATCGGCCTGCGGCGATGCGGAGATCACAACGCCGTCTGGCACGGTGGAATTGAAGACGGGGTCGGTCGTCTCGACCTCGAGCCCCGCCGCCTTCAGTGTGTTCGTCGCGTCGTCGACGCTCTTCCCTGCGACGTCGGGCACCGGGCCGGCCGAGACGACGAGCGTCACGGGGGACTGCTCGTAGGCGGTGGCGGCCACGGCGTTGCCGTCCGCGTCCAACAGGGCGATGACGGCGCCGGCCGGCTGCTCATCCGTGAAGCGGACGTCGCTGGCCTCGGCGACGGCGAACAGCGGCCCGAGCGTGGTGCGGGCCTCGGCCTCCGGCAGGCCGATCACGGCGGGCACGTCAATGATGGCCGGGCCGGTGGAGACGCAGATTGTGACGAGGGCGCCGCGGGGCAGGGAGCTGCCCACGGCCGGCTTCGTGCTGGCAACCAGCTCCGGCGCGATGCTCGGGTGGGAGCAACTCGCGGTGGTCTCGGCTGCCTGGAGCCCGGCGGCAGTGATGTCGGTGACGGCACTGTCGACGCTCTGGCCGGTGACGTCGGGCACGGTGGCGCGGGAGCCCGGGCCGGAGCCGAAGTACCAGCCAGTTCCGACGGCGAGGCCGGTCAGCAGCACGATGGCCGCGAACAGCCAATAGCCGCGGCGCTTACGCGATGCGGCCTTGCCGCGCAGCTGCGCGGCGCCGTCGGCGTCGGCGGCGTCGACAGGTCCTGTGCGGTGCCGGGCGCTCCCGATGATCTGGGTCTCCGAGTCGGAGCCGGCGAAGTCGTCGACGCCGGCCAGTGCAGCGCCGGAGAGCACCATGGTCGGCGCGAGGGGGCCGGGCATCACCGTGGTGGCCTCTGTCGCGCCCGGCTCGGCTGTGCCCTGCATGCCAGCGGTGACCACGAGCAGTTGCTCGAGCATGGCGCCGGCATCCCGTGGGCGGTCCTCCGGATCGCGCGCAGAGGCCCAGAGCACCAGCTCGTCGAGCTCGTGGGGAAGGCTCGGCACCTTGAGGCTCGGTGCGGGCACGGAGTCGTTGGCGTGCTGGTAAGCGATCTGCATCGGCGCCTCGCCGACGAAGGGCTGCTCGCCGGTGAGCATCTCGTACATCATGATGCCGAGTGCGTAGATGTCGCTGCGGGCGTCTGCGACGCCACGAGTGACGAGCTCGGGGGAGAGGTAGGCGATCGTGCCGAGCAGTGCCTGCCCGGTCGCGGTGTTGGCGCTGGCGGCGCGCGCCAGGCCGAAGTCACCGAGCTTGATGCGGCCGTCGTCGGCCAGAAGCACGTTCTCTGGCTTCAGGTCGCGGTGCACGATGCCAGCCTTGTGAGCGGCGGCCAGGCCGCCCAGTACCGCGGTGACGATGTCGATGGTCTGCTCGGGGGTGAGCTTGCCGTAATCCTTGAGCAGATCGCGCAGCGTGATGCCCGGCAGGTACTCCATGACCATGTAGGCCATGTCGGAGTCCTGGCCCTGGTCGAACACGTTGACAACGTTCGGGTGGGCGAGGCGCGCGGCGGAGCGGGCCTCCTGCACGAACCGGGTCTTGAACGTGTCGTCGTCGGCCAGGTGGCCGTGCATGATCTTGATCGCGACGCGGCGCTCCAGGCGCAGGTCGGTGGCGAGGTAGACGGTCGCCATGCCGCCACGGGCGATGCGGGAGCGCACCTGATAACGGCCGTCTATCAGACGGCCGATCATCGGATCATTCGGTGTGGAGCTCACCGTTGAAGTCTAGGAAGTCCACACGGGTAAAGCCCGACAAAACACCGTGAAGCGGCGCATTGACATGGGGTTGTTACCGGATGCGGGCCCAGATCGCCCGCAGAGGTCGGTTGGGTTGCCTAGCCGAGCTGGGCGAGCCAGCTGCGTGCCGAGTGCTCCCAGTTGGCGTAGAGGTCCGGATGGGCCGAGACCTGCACGGCCTGGGCGGCCTGGGTGAGGCTCATCGACTGCCAGCCGTTGATGTCGAAGAGTCCCCGCGGCACGATGTCGTTGTCGTTGGGCGCCTGGCCGAAGAAGGCGAGGGTGGCGTAGACCGGGTCCGTCAGCTGTTCCGGCGTTCCCCAGCCGTAGCTCGGGCGCTGCTGGAACAAGCCGAGCGAGTCGCGGTCGCCGTAGTGGATGTTGCGGAGCGTCGACTCCTGGGCGGCGGTGGCCAGTGCGATGACGATGGCCTCGTCGCTGGCACCGATGGAGCGGGCCACGTCGATGATGATGCGTGCGTTCTCGCGCATCTCGCTGCTGAGGGGCACAGCATCGCTGTCGACAATCGACGATGCGGGGGCGCTCTCGCGCACCAGAACGGCCGGGGCAAGCGCGGGGCCGCCGGGCAGGGCGAGGGTCTGGCCCGGGTAGATGATGCTGGACCAGCCGAGGCCGTTGGCGTCGAGCAGGGCCTGCACCGACACGCCGGCTGAGCTCGCGATGCCGCTGATCGTGTCGCCGGTTCCCACCGTGTGGGTGCCGGTCCCGTTGTCGGAGACCACGACAGCAGTGGGCTCCAGCTGCGGAGCCTGGCCGGCATCCGGCAGCACGATGGTCTGGCCGGGGAAGATGAGGCTCTGGGCGTGCAGGCCGTTGGCGCTGAGCAGCACCTGGCTGCTGATGCCGTGCGCGCTGGCGATGCCGCTGATGGTGTCGCCGCTGACGACGGTGTACCGGGTGATCTCGGAGGACGGCGCGGCCGGCGCGGAAGTCACCGCGACGGGGTTGCCGCCGAGGCTGAGCTGCTGGCCGGGGAAGATCACCGCAGACCAACCGAGGCCGTTCTGAGCGAGCACGGCGGCCGTGGACAGGCTGTAGCGCGCGGCGATGCCGCTGACGGTGTCGCCCTCGGCGACGGTGTAGCTGGACGGCGCCGGCGCGGCGGCGACGGATGCCGGGGCGACGGTGAGCTTGGGCGTCGGTGTCGCGGCGCGCGGCTTGAGCGACGGCTTCGGGGTGGTCGCCGCCTCGGCGGGTTGCGCGAAGTTCAACGACACCGCGATCGCACTGACGACGGCGAGCGGGATCGTGACGAAGGAGGAGCGCCGTTTGGCGGAGGCGCGAAGCGCCGCGCGACGTGTGGTCGTGTTCTCGATCTCGTTCATCGTCTGATCAGTCTCATCGCCAAGGTCCCCGTCCATCAACCCTTTTACCGTGGCAGAGAAGTCATCGAGAGTCAATCACTGCGACCAGAGTGTTGCGAGTAAATCCGATGCCGGCAGAGTGACGTATGTGACTGACGTGACTTATGTGACTCAGAATTGGCTCGGTTCGACCGCCGCGCTGCGGCGCGCTGGTTTGCACGAGCGGCGCGACGTGGCACTCTTAGAACGTGACCGATGTGTTCTCTGGCCGACAGTGGCTGACTATCCCTGACCTTGTTGACCTTCTCGGCGTAGGCCAGAGCCGTGTGCGCAGGCTCATCGAAGACAAGCACCTGCTCGCGGTGCGCATCGACGGTGTACTGAAGGTGCCCGCCGACTTCCTCGACGAGTCAGAGCCGCTGACCGCACTGCGCGGCACTCTCTTCGTGCTGTCCGACGACGGCTTCAGCGATGACGAGGCGATGACCTGGCTGCTCAGCGTCGAGGAGAGCCTGAAGGCCGCCCCGATCGACGCGCTCCGCGCCGGCCGCAAGGCCGAGGTGCGCCGGGTCGCTCAGGCGCTCTCCTAAGCCATTTCGTTGAGCGGGCTGGCATCTCCCGCTGATTGAGCTCGGCCCCGAGCAGGTAACGCAGTTGTGGCCCAGAATCCGAGGATTGTGGGCCACAACTGCGCTGCGTGTCTGGATGCCGGCGTGCCGGCGCCTGAGGCGTGTCTCTGCACGCCGTGAGCCAGATTGTGATGGCCAGGAGGACAGCACCGCGGCGGTGGTCTCGAAAGGGACGCCCGCCCTGCGCCGCGAGCTCGGCATCACGGGCGCGATCAGGGCCCATTGGGGATCAGCACAGTGGGAATCAGCCCATTGGGAATCAATCAGCGAAGCGGTGCGAGCCGCACCGAGACTCCCTCAATGACAACCCACAGGGTGAGAAAGCGCCCCTTAGGCCGAGCGCTTCGTCACGGTCTCGGCGAGCTCGCTCAGCTGCGCGATCGCGCGGCGACTGAGCGGCGAGGAGCCGATCACGGCGATGGCCGTGCGCACATTGCGTGAGATCAGTGCCTCGACCTCTTCGACCGCGCCGCAGTCGACGATCGTGTTCTGCAGCATCCGCACCTGCGTCTCATCCAGGTCGGGGTCGCCGAGCAACTCGTCGATCGCGCGCCGGGCGCCCTGCGGCATCAGGCCCCTGGCGATGGCCACCAGCACGGTGCGCTTGCCCTCGCGCAGGTCGTCGCCGCTCGGCTTGCCGGTGACGGCCGCATCGCCGAAGACGCCGAGCATGTCGTCGCGCAGCTGGTAGGCCACACCGAGCGGCAGCCCGAAGTCGCGCAGCGCGGCCAGTTGGGCCGGCGTGCCGCCGGCGAGCGTTGCGCCGATCAGCAGCGGAGCCTGCACGCTGTACTTCGCCGACTTGTAGACGATGACTCGCTCCGCGCGCTCGCGTAGCTCGTCGTCCGGGCGGCGCAGCCACGCGCTCTCCTCGAGTACGTCGAGGTACTGCCCGGCCGTCACTTCGGTGCGCATGTGGTTGAAGGCGGCGCGGGTGGCGCGGGCCTGGGCCCGGTCCTCGAGCAGCTCCAGGCCCTCGTCGAGCAGCTCATCGCTCCAGCCGAGCAGCAGGTCGCCGAGCAGGATCGCGGCCGCGCGGCCGAAGTCGGCCGGGTTGCCGGCCCAGTCCGAGTCGCTGTGCAGCGCCTCGAACAGCCGGTGGGCGGATGCCGCGCCACGGCGGGTGTCCGAGTTGTCGATGATGTCGTCGTGCACCAGAGCGGCGGCGTGGAAGATCTCGAGCGCGGCGGCGACGGAGACGATCGCACGCAGGTCGCGCCCCGGCTCCTCGTCGTCGGCGAAGGGATCGAAGCCGGAATCCGCCCCGGAGACCGACTCGAATCCCCAGTAGCAGAACAGCGCGCGGAAGCGCTTACCACCGCTGAGAAACTGCCGAGAGAACTCAACGAATGGGTTCAGCTCAGGGCTGATCGCGCGCACAATGGGAGCACGGTTCGCGAGGAATTCTGAGATGCGTGAGTCGACGAGGTCGACCAGTCGAGTGCTTTCTGCCACCTGCCTAGCCTAGCCATCGTTGCGCCGATAGAATGATGTTGATATCTCGACACGATCCCGAGACTGAAGGGAATGAGATGCCACTTTCTGAGCAGGAGCAAAGGCTCCTGGAGGAGATGGAGCGAAGCCTCTATCGCAATGACGCCGATTTCGTCGCCACAGTTGGGGCGTCCCGCGGACGACCCAGCTACCGTTCCATCGCGTTGGGGGCGTTGATCGCCATTGCCGGCATCGGCGGGATCCTCGCCGGGGTCATGCTGCACCAGCTTGTGATCGGCATCGTCGGCTTCGTGGTGATGTTCGCCGGCGTGCTGCTTGCGATCAAGCCATCCAAATCGATACCCGTTGAGCCCCCGGCCAGCGCGCGCGGTGCTGCGCGCCCCGCCCGCTCAGACACGGGCTTCATGGACAAGATGAACCACCGCTGGGACCGTCGCCAGGACGGGCAGGAGTAGCGCTCTCCAACGCGCTCCACCAGCACTGAAACACCGCTTCGAATCAGGGGCCGATCCACATGGATCGGCCCCTTTTTTGTTGCCCTTTTGTTGCTCTGTGCCGTGGCGTGGGGGAGTGTGGTGAAAATCCCTCCACTTCACTCCACCCCTCAGTCCCGCATGATTCCGGGCAAGTGTGTATTGCGATGCCCAGATTTATTCCCAATATCGTTGTTTTGGGGTGCATAGTGGAGTAAAGTGGAGTGAACTCGGACCTGAGCCGCAATTACGGGGGTGATGGCATGTTCCTTGGAAGCTACGAGCCCAAGCTCGACGACAAGGGGCGGCTGATCTTGCCCGCGAAATTTCGCGAGGAGCTCGCCAGTGGCGTCGTCGTCACCCGCGGGCAGGAGCACTGCCTCTACGTGTTCAGCGCGCGCGAGTTCGAGAGCCTGCACGAGAAGATCCGCCAGGCTCCCGTCTCCAGCAAGCAGGCCCGCGACTACCAGCGTGTCTTCCTCTCCGGCGCCAGCGCCGAGACGCCAGACAAGCAGCACCGCGTGACCATCCCAGCCAACCTGCGCAGCTACGCCTCTCTGGAGCGCGATCTGACCGTGATCGGCGTCGGCAGCCGGCTCGAGATCTGGAACAGCGCCACCTGGGACAACTACCTGAATGAACAAGAATCCGCATTCGCGAACACAGAAGAGGAGGTGATTCCGGGACTGTTCTAGTTCCTGACGCCTGACTCCCAGCCGATTTGCCCTGCCACACTTCCCCGGTGGCAGGTCGACCGGATGGGGATCAGGAATCAGGAGCCCTCCCTGGAAACCATGGCACTCAACGACATCCACACACCCGTCCTGCTCGAACGCTGCATCGAGCTGCTCGCCCCGGCAGTCCAGAAGCCCGGTGCGGTGATGGTCGACGGCACACTCGGCATGGCCGGCCACGCCGAAGCCTTCCTCACCCGCTTCCCCGAGCTGACGCTGATCGGGCTGGACCGCGACCTCGACGCGCTGGCCATCGCCCGGCAGCGTCTGGCGCCGTTCGGTGACCGTGCCCGCTTCGTGCACACCGTGTACGACGGAATCGCCGACGCGATCGCCTCGCAGGGCTTCAGTGAGGTCGACGGGATCCTGTTCGACCTGGGCGTCTCCTCGCTGCAGCTGGACCGGGTGGAGCGCGGCTTCTCGTACTCGCAGGACGCGCCGCTGGACATGCGCATGGATGCCACATCGCCGCTGACGGCCGAGACGATCCTCGCCGAGTACCGCGAGGGCGATCTGCGCCGCATCTTCGAGCACTACGGCGAAGAGAAGCTCAGCGCCCGCTACGCCCGTGCGATCATCGCCGCCCGCCAGATCGAGCCGATCACCCGCTCCGGCCGCCTCGTCGACATCCTGCAGGAAGCCACCCCCGGCGCCCTGAAGAACGCCGGCCACCCCGCCAAGCGCGTCTTCCAGGCGCTGCGGATCGAGGTCAACCAGGAGCTGTCGGTGCTGGAGCGGACGATTCCCGCCGCGCTCGACTCCGTCGCCGTCGGCGGCCGCATCGTCGTGATGTCCTACCAGTCGCTCGAGGACCGGCTGGTCAAGCGCGCCTTCGCCGCGGCGTCCTCCTCGACCGCCCCGGCCGGCCTGCCGATCGAGCTGCCTGAGCACAAACCGCAGTTCAAGCTGCTCGTGCGCGGCGCCGAGCTGGCCAGCGACGAAGAGAAGGCGCTGAACCCACGCGCGACCCCGGTGCGCCTGCGCGCCGCCGAGCGACTCTGGAAGCCGGCATCCGTCGGAACGAAGCGGGGGAGCGCAGAATGAGCGACAGCCTGGCCAGAAGCTACGCCCGCCCGGCACAGCCGGCGGCGCCGCAGACTCCGGCACGCACGCACATCGAGATCGTCCCCACGCGTGAGCAGCGCAAGGCGCGGCCGAAGCTGGTCTATGGCGTGACGGCCGTGCTGGGCATCATCGCGATCATTGCGGCCCAGCTGGTGCTGAGCGTGGTCACCTCGCAGGGTGCCTACGAGATTGCCGCGCTGCAGACCCAGCAGAAGGACGCCGTCCGCGACGCACAGATGGTGACGGAAGACCTCGACCGGATGAAGTCGCCGCAGTTCCTCGCCGCCAACGCGCAGGCACTCGGCATGGTCACCAACGCCAACCCCGTCTACCTACAGCTCTCCGATGGCGCCGTGCTCGGTCAGCCGTTTGGCGAGCAGGGCGTCGGGGCGTCGGGCGCATCGGCGCTCGTGCCGAACTCCCTCCTGGCCGGCGTGCCGCTGGTCACCGAACAGGCTCCGCCCGCCGCGGCAGAAACTGAGACAGTTTCAGCCACGCCGACCGCGCCTGTCGCGCCGGTTGCCACGCCGGAGTTAGCGTTGCAGGATGGCATCCCCGCACCGGCCACGCACTAGAGCCCTTGAACCTGTTCAGGTGACGACAGACGTAGAGGGAGCCCACTAGTGGTGCGCAACACTCGATCCCACCGGGCCCGCATCTTCTTCGCGTCCGCCATGCTTTTCGTACTGCTCAGCATCTTCGTGCTGCGGCTGGTCGAGATCCAGGTCGTGCGCGCCGACGAGCTGAATGCCGCCGCCCTGGACACGCGCTCCAGCTCCACCCCGATCATCGGTGCGAGAGGTGACATCGTCGATGCGAACGGCACCGTCCTGGCCGGCAGCGTGCAGCGCTTCGATATCTCGATCTCGCCCAAGCAAGCCGTCGCCGCCTCGCAGGCCGGGCTCAAAGAGAGCGACGCCGACTTCGCCGTGAAGTCCCGCGCGGTGCTCGTCGCCGACACCGAGAAGTTGGGGGCGGCGCTCGGCAAGAGCGGCGCCGAGATCCTCGGCGTCATCGACGCCGCGCTGGCCGAGAACCCCAAGTCCGACCATGCCTACATCGCGAAATCGGTCGACACCGAGGTGTGGCGCGCCGTCGACGACCTGGACATCCCCTGGCAGTACGCCCAATCACTCCCGGCCCGCTCCTACCCGAACGGCGCGGTGGCGGGAAACCTCGTCGGATTCGTCGGTGCCGATGGCGAGGCCCAGGCCGGGCTCGAGCTCGGCCAGGACAGCTGCCTGGCCGGCATCGACGGCAAGGAAGCCTACGAGACCGGCGCAGACAACGTGCGTCTGCCCGACACCACCCGCACCATCAGCGAGGCCAAGCCGGGCGGCACCCTGCAGCTCACCATCGATTCCGACCTGCAGTGGTTCTCGCAGCAGGCCCTCGCCGAGCAGGCACAGGCCACGGGCGCAGCCTGGGGCAGCCTGGTCGTGATGGAGGCGAAGACCGGCAAACTGCTGACCGTCGCCGACTACCCGTCCGTCGACCCGAACAACGTCGACGGCACGGCGGCGGAAGACCGCGGCTCCCGCGCCTTCGCCGCCTCCTACGAGCCCGGCTCGACGTTCAAGGCGCTCACCTCGGCCATCGTGATCGACTCCGGGCAGGCCGACCCGTACTCCCAGGTGGTCGCGCCCTACCGGATGATCTTCCCGAACGGCGCCGACGTCAACGACTCCAGCTTCCACGGCGACGACCACCTCACCCTGACCGGTGTGCTGATCGACTCCTCGAACACCGGCATGTCGCAGTTCGGCGAACGCATCAGCGATGACTCCCGCTACGAGTACATGAAGAAGTTCGGCCTCGGCAAAGAGACCGAGGTGCACTTCCCCTCCGAGGACTCCGGCGACCTGAACGGCGACGGGCCATCCACGTGGGACAACCAGACCCGCTACGCCACCATGTTCGGCCAGGGCATGACCAGCACCGCCATCCAGAACGCCAGCGTCTACCAGGCCATCGCCAACAACGGCGTCCGGCTGCCCGTGCAGCTGACGACCGGCTGCACCAAGGCCGACGGCACCGTCGTCGACCAGCCGAACACCGAAGGCGTGCAGGTTGTCTCGCCCGGCGCGGCACGCGCGACATCCGACATGCTCGAAATGGTCTACAAGAAGGGCTGGCTGGCCAGCCAGTGGAACGTGCCGGGCTACCGGGTTGCCGCTAAGACAGGCACCGCGCAGATGTCGGACGGAACCGGAAAATACTCCAAGGACTACATCGTTTCGATCACCGGTTACGCCCCGGCAGACGACCCGCAGTACGTGGTTTCGGTAAGCTTGGCTCGCCCGGTGAATATGAACACGTCTGCCGCGCCTGCTCCCGTCTTCCAAGAAGTGATGAGCCAGGTGCTGAAGAAGTACCGGGTCGTTCCATCCGGCGCTCCGGCGCCCGAATTGCCAGCAAACTGGTAAGAAAGAGGGCCAAGTGACCGGACCCACGGCGCTCCGCCCGCAGCACCCCGTTTCACGATCCCTGTCCGGATTGGTCGACACCTTCGACCTTGACGTACGGGGCGATATCGACGGAGTCGAGCTCAGCGGCATCAGCCTGAGCACGACGACGGTGCAGCCAGGAGATCTTTATGTCGGCGTGCCCGGGCGTAATGCTCACGGCGCTCGTTTCGCGACGGATGCCGCACGCTCCGGCGCCGTGGCGGTACTGACCGACGAGGCAGGCGCAGCCCTCGCCGCCGAGGCCGGGCTGCCCGTGCTCGTCACTCCCGACGCCCGCGCGGCGCTCGGTGACGTCGCCGCGTGGATCTACCGCACGGCAGACAACCCGGCGACCCTGTTCGCCGTCACCGGCACCAACGGCAAGACCAGCGTCGTCTATGTGCTCTACGCAATCCTCAGCCAGCTCGGCGTCGTCGCCGGACTCACCTCCACCGCCGAGCGCCGCATCGGCGACGTGGCGGTCACCAGCAACCTGACGACCCCTGAGGCCAGCGAGCTGCACGCCCTGCTCGCCCGCATGCGCGAGGCAGAGGTGCGCGCCGTCGGCGTCGAGGTCTCCGCCCAGGCGCTCAGCCGGCATCGGGTCGACGGCCTCGTCTTCGACATCGCCGGCTTCACCAACCTGAGCCACGACCACCTCGACGACTACGCCGACCTCGAGAACTACTTCCAGGCCAAGCTCGAGCTGTTCCAGCCCGACCGCAGCCGCCGCGGCGTCGTCACCGTCGACTCCGAATGGGGCACGCGCCTCGCGCAGTCCTCCCGGATCCCCGTCACCACGCTGAGCACCCTGCCGGGTGGCAACGCCGACTGGCGCATGAGCGTGCTCGAGGAGCACGCCACTTTCACGCGCTTCGCCCTCGACGGGCCGGAGGGGCGCCGGCTGGAGACGACGCTGCCGCTGCTCGGCTGGTTCATGGCCGCCAACGCAGCCCTCGCCATCGTCATGCTGGTGGAGTCCGGCTTCGACCTGGATGCCATCGCCCACGCGCTGGACCGCGACGGCGGCATCGACGTGTACATCCCCGGCCGCACGGAGCGCGTCTCCGGTGAGCACGGCCCGACCGTCTACATCGACTACGGGCACACCCCAGACGCGTTCCTGAACACGCTCGAGGCGATCCGGCGCACCACGACCGGCCGCGTCATCATGGTTTTCGGCGCCGACGGCGACCGCGACACGACCAAGCGCGCCGACATGGGCGCCATCGCCGCCCGCGGCTCCGACGCCGTCGTGATCACCGACTTCCATCCCCGCTTCGAGGACCCCGCCGCCATCCGGCAGGCACTCCTCGACGGTGCGCGGGCCGCCGTGCCCGACGCAGAACTCTACGAAGTGCCTGACCCACGCGCGGCATTCCGTGCTGCCCTCGCCCTCGCCGGCGACGGTGACGCGGTGCTTTACGCCGGGCCAGGGCACGAGGACTACCAGGAGGTTGCCGGCGTGAAGCTGCCCTACTCAGCCAGAGACGATGCCCGACTTGCGCTGCGAGAGGCCGGGTGGCTGCAGTGATCGCCATGACCATCGCCGAGATCGCAGCCGCGATGGGAGCGCAGCTGCTGCGCGCCTCCGACCCGACGGCCGTCATCACCGGTCTGACCCACACCGACTCCCGTGACGTGCGACCTGGCGACGTGTTCGTCTGCAAGCCGGGCGAGTTCACCGACGGCCACCTGTTCGCCCCGGTCGCCGTCGAGGCGGGCGCCGCGCTGCTCATCGTCGACCACGAGCTCGACCTCGATGTGCCACAGTTGCTCGTCGACGACGTCGTCGTCGGCCTCGGCGCCTTCGCCAGGGAGGTCGTCGCCCGGGTTCGCGCACTCGGCACGCTGAAGATCGTCGGTGTCACCGGCAGCAACGGCAAAACCACCACCAAGAACCTGCTGCGCACGATCCTGCAGGAAGTCGGCCCCACCATCGCGCCCCGCGCCTCGTTCAACAACGAGGTGGGCGCGCCCCTGACCATGCTGGAGCTGACCGAGGAGACCAAGTTCCTCGTCGCCGAGATGGGCGCCAGCGGCATCGGTGAGATCGCCCGGCTCGTGGCCATGGCCAAGCCGGATATCGGCGTCGTGCTGAGCGTCGGCCTTGCCCACGCCGGTGAGTTCGGCGGCATCGAGTCCACCGTCATCGCCAAGACCGAGATGGTCAGCGAGCTCACCCCGGCCGACGTAGCCGTGCTGAATGCCGACGATCACCGCGTCGCCGGCATGGCGGCCGCCACCGCTGCATCCATCGTCTGGTTCGGCCTCGGCCCGAACGCCGCCGTGCGCGCATCCGATGTGCACTCGGACGCCACCGGCACCAGTTTCACCCTCACCCTCGCCTCGGGGGAGAGCCGCCCCATGCGCTTTCGCGTGCTCGGCGAACACCACGTGATGAACGCCCTGGCCGCCGCCGCCGTCGCCGAATCGCTCGGCGTCGACATCGACGCCATCGTCACCGCGCTGGAGAGCGTCGAGCTGGCAGAGCGCTGGCGCATGCAGGTGCTCGGCGGCCGTGATGGCGTCACGATCATCAACGACGCCTACAACGCCAGCCCCGACTCGATGGCCGCGGCGCTCAAGACGCTCGCCCAGATCCGCACGCCCGGCCAGCGCACCATCGCCGTGCTCGGCGAGATGAGTGAGCTGGGCGAGTTCTCCGGCGAGGAGCACGACCGCATCGGTCTGCTCGCCGTGCGGTTGAACATCTCGCAGCTGCTCGTCGTCGGCCAAAACGCCCGCCGCATGCACATCAGCACCATCAACCAGGGCTCATTCGACGGGGAGTCGAGCATCGTCGACACCGCCGACGAGGCCTTCGAACTGCTCAAAAACACCATCCAGCCGGGCGACCTCGTGCTGGTGAAGTCATCGAATTCGGCCGGTCTGCGCTTTCTGGGCGATCAGCTGGGAGAATTGTTCTCGTGGTAGCCCTGCTCACCGCCGGCGGCCTGTCGCTCGCGTTCACCCTGTTCCTCACCCCGGTCTTCATCAAGCTGTTCCACAAACTGCAGTGGGGGCAGTTCATCCGCGATGACGGCCCGCAGGCACACCACTCCAAGCGAGGCACCGCCACGATGGGCGGCATCGTCGTCATCCTCGGCGTTCTCCTGGCCTACTTCGTCGCCACCTGGGTGAGCGACGAGCCGCCGACGCCCTCCGGCCTGCTCGTGCTGTTCATGATGGTCGGCCTCGGCATCGTCGGCTTCGTCGACGACTTCCTGAAAACGCGCAAGCAGCAGAGCCTCGGCCTCGGCGGCTGGGCCAAGATCGTCGGCCAGGTCATCGTCGCCGGCACCTTCGCCGTGCTCGCGCTGCAGTTCCCGAACGCGCAGGGCATCACCCCGGCATCCACGCACATCTCCTTCATCCGCGACCTGCCGATCGACTTCCTGACGCTCGGCCCGATCATCGGACTCGGCGTGTTCATCGTCTGGATCTGCCTGATCGTCGCGGCCACCTCGAACGGCGTCAACGTCACTGACGGCCTCGACGGCCTGGCGACCGGTGCATCCATCCTCTCCATCGGCTCGTTCATCGTGATCGGTTTCTGGCAGTTCAACCAGAGCTGCTTCGGCGCCGGGCTCGACCAGGGCGACGCATACCGCTGCTACGACGTGCGTGACCCGCTCGACCTGGCCATCGTGGCCGCCGCCATCTCCGGTGCGCTGATCGGCTTCCTCTGGTGGAACACCTCGCCGGCGCAGATCTTCATGGGCGACACCGGCTCGCTCGCCCTCGGCGGGGCGCTGGCCGCCTTCGCCATCCTCAGCCACACCGAACTGCTGCTGATCCTGATCGGTGGACTCTTCGTCATCGAGGCCGGCTCGGTCATCGTGCAGCGGGCCTACTTCAAGGTCACCCGCGGCAAGCGCATCTTCTTGATGAGCCCGATCCACCACCACTTCGAGCTGAAGGGGTGGGCGGAGGTCACCGTCGTCGTGCGGTTCTGGATCATCGGCGGGTTGCTCGTCGCTGCCGGTGTCGGCACCTTCTACCTGGAATGGATTTCCCGCACGTGAGTTCCGCAGATTTCGCATCCGTAGCAGCCAGGCTCGACACGCTGCAGAGCTGGAATGCCGACTGGCGCGGGCTCAAGGTGGCTGTGCTCGGCCTCGGCGTCACCGGCTTCGCCGCCGCTGACACCCTCACAGAGCTCGGCGCCGATGTGCTGGTGCTGGCCGCGGCCGCTCACGATGACCGTGCGCGCCTGGTCGAGGTGATCGGGGCGAAGCTCGTGCAGGGCTCGCTCGACGCCGTGCCTGCTGAGCTCCCCGACTTCGACGCCGAGCTGCTCATCGCCTCGCCCGGCTTCCACCCCGATCACGTCGTGCTGGAATGGGCCCGCGAACGCGGGATCGCCGTCTGGGGCGACATCGAGCTGGCCTGGCGGCTGCGCGACAAGGTGCCCACCGCCTCCGGCGAGCCAGCCCCCTGGATCCTGGTGACCGGCACCAACGGCAAGACCACCACGACCCAGCTCACCGCCACGTTCCTGGCCGAGGGCGGCCTTCGCGTCGCCCCCTGCGGCAACATCGGCGTGCCCGTTCTCGACGCGATCCGCGACCCGCAGGGCTGGGACGCGCTCGTCGTCGAGCTCTCGAGCTACCAGCTGCACCATGTCAAGCGCGAGGGCGTCGGTGCGCTGCATCCGCTGGCGAGCGTCTGCCTGAACATCGCCGACGACCACCTGGACTGGCACGGAAGTGCCGCCGCCTACCGCGAGGCGAAGTCCACGGTCTACGCAAACACCCTGGTCGCCTGCGTCTACAACAAGGCCGACGCGGCCACAGAGGAGATGGTCAGGAACGCGGATGTCGCAGAGGGCGCCCGCGCCATAGGCTTCGACCTCGGCGCCCCCGGCCCGAGCGACTTCGGCATCGTTGACGGGATCCTCTGCGACCGGGCCTTCCTCGATGAGCGCCACCACAGCGCCATCGAGCTGACCACGCTCGCCGAACTCGCCGAGCGTGGGCTGGATTCCCCGCACATCGTCGCCAACATCCTCGCCGCCAGCGCCCTCGCCAGGGCGGCAGGTGTCGGTGTGGACGCGATCCACCGCGCCCTCGACCACTTCCAGCTGGACGCGCACCGCATCCAGGTGGTCGCTGTCACAGACGGCGTGCGCTGGATCGATGACTCCAAGGCCACCAACCCGCACGCCGCTCTCGCCTCGCTTCAGGCGAACGAGTCTGTGGTTTGGATCGCCGGCGGCCTGCTCAAGGGCGTCGACATCGACGACCTCGTGCGCAGCCAGGTGCAGCGCCTGCGTGCCGCCGTGATCATCGGCGTCGACCGCAGCGCGCTGCGCGAGGCATTCGCGCGACACGCGCCGACGCTGCCGGTGTTCGAGGTCGACGCAACCGACACTGGAGAGGTCATGCCGAGCGCTGTCCGGCTGGCCGCGAGCGTCGCCCGGCCGGGTGACGCGGTGCTGCTGGCACCGGCGGCGGCATCGATGGACCAGTTCGCCGATTACGCCGAGCGCGGCACCCTGTTCGCCGGCGCGGTACGAGAATTTCTGGGAGGTGGGGCGGATGAGCAATCCGCCTCGGGCAAGTAGCAGGCCCCGGGCGGGCGAGGAGGGCTCTACCCAGGACCCCTCGGCCCGCGCCGCCTCGGCCCGCATTTCCCTCGGACGCAGACTGCGCGCAGAGGGCACGAACTTCTACCTCCTGCTCGGCACGACGCTGTTTCTGGTCGGCTTCGGCCTCACCATGGTGCTCTCCTCCTCGTCGGTGGAGTCCTATCTCGACGACGACGGCTTCTTCGCCGGATTCCTCAAGCAGGCCGGCTTCGCGCTCATCGGCGTGCCCCTCATGCTCGTCGTCAGCCGATTCCCGATCGCCCTCTGGAAGTGGCTGGCGCCCTTTGCCCTGATCGGGGCCAGCTTGTTGCAGGCGCTCGTCGTGTTCACCCCGCTCGGCGTGGGCACCGGCGGCAACACGAACTGGATCAACCTGTTCGGCATCCAGTTCCAGCCCTCCGAGATGATCAAGCTCGCGCTGGTTCTCTGGATCGCGCAGATCGTCAGCCGCAAGGAAGAGTTCCTCTCCGATTGGAAGACGGGCCTGCTGCCCGTGCTGCTCACCAGCGGTTTCGCCATCGGCCTGGTTCTGCTCGGCAACGACCTCGGCACCGTGATGGTGATGGCGGCGATGCTGTTCGGCGGGCTGTACTTCGCCGGGGTGCGGCTGCGCATGCTCTCCATACTCGCCGGGGCCGGCGCCGTGCTGTTCATCATCGTCGCTGTCAGCAGCAAGAACCGTCTGGCCCGCCTCACCATGTTCGCCGACGGCAGCTGCGATGACCCGGCGAAGCAGCTCAACGAGTGCTGGCAGACCATCCACGGCGATTACGCCCTGGCCAACGGCGGCATCCTCGGTGCCGGCCTCGGCAACTCCAAGGCGAAGTGGTCTTGGCTGCCCGCCGCCCACAATGACTACATCTTCGCCATCATCGGCGAAGAGCTCGGCCTGCTCGGCGCCATCGTGGTGCTGGTGTTGTTCGTGGTGCTCGCCGTCGCCTTCGTGCGGATCATGAACTCCAGCACGGACACGTTCGTGCGCGTCGCGACGGCCACCGCCATGTTCTGGATCATCGGCCAGGCGTTCATGAACATCGGCATCGTGTTGGGAGTGTTCCCCGTGTTCGGGGTTCCATTGCCACTGATATCGGCCGGAGGCACGGCGCTGGTGACCACCTTGATCGCCATCGGCATCGTGCTCTCTTTCGCCAGACACACCCCGGAGGAGCGCGAGGCGCTCGGCCTGCCCGCCCGGCAGGGGATCCGAGGCGCCATCCGCGCCCGAACGAAGACCTCCTCGAATTAAGGACGCCCTGTGACCCACTATCTTCTGGCCGGTGGGGGTACCGCCGGCCATGTCAACCCGTTGCTCGCCGTCGCCGACACCATCCGCGCCGCAGAGCCCGACGCCGAGATCCTCGTGCTTGGCACGGCAGAGGGCCTCGAGGCGCGGCTGGTGCCCGCCCGCGGCTACGAGCTCGTGGTGATCCCCAAGCTGCCGTTCCCGCGCCGGCCGAGCATGCAAGCACTGCGCTTTCCCGGTCGGCTGCGGCAGACCGTGCGCCGGGTGCAGGCGCTCATCACCGAGCGCGGCATCGACGTCGTGGTCGGTTTCGGCGGCTACGTCTCCACCCCGGCCTACCTGGCTGCCGGTCGCGCCGGCATCCCTTCCGTGATCCACGAGGCCAACGCCAAGCCGGGCCTCGCCAACAAGCTCGGCGCCCGGTCCACCCGTTACGTCGGTGTGGCGTTCCCTGACACCCCCATCCGCAACGCTCGTTTCGTCGGGATGCCGCTGCGCCCCGAGATCGAGACGCTCGACCGCGCGGGCAGCCGGGCGGAGGCGCTCGCGCACTTCGGCCTCCGCGACGACCGGCCGGTGCTGCTGGTGACGGGCGGTTCGCTCGGCGCCAGGCAGATCAACGCCACCGTGCACGACAGCGCGGCCGCGATCACTGGCGCCGGCTGGCAGATCCTGCACATCACCGGCGACAAGGCCGAGATCGGCGATCCCGGCATCGCCGACTACACGCTGCTCGCCTACTGCGACCGGATGGACCTGGCCCTCGCCGCGGCGGACTTCGCCGTCTCCCGCGCCGGCGCAGGCACCGTCAGCGAGCTGGCCGCGCTCGGCATCCCGGCCGTGTTCGTGCCCTATCCGGTCGGCAACGGCGAGCAGCGTTTCAACGCCGCCGCCGATGTCGCGGCCGGCGGGGCGCTGCTCGTCGACGACGCCGAGTTCCTGCCAGGCTGGGTGTCGTCCACGTTGCTGCCGCTGCTCGCCGACCGGGCGGCCATCGCCCGCATGGGGGAGCAGGCGGCATCCGTCGGCGCGCTCGACGGCTCGGCCCGGATGGTCGCGCTGATCCGCGAGGCCCTCGCCGACCACGAGGCACCTGGGCAGAGCGCCGGCGCGCGCGCCACGCACTGAATCCGCAGCCGCGGCGCGTAACCTTAGCGCTGTGCATCGTCGCGTCACCCACGCACAGTGCACCAATTAACCTTGTTCGACGTTTCTCGAGAGGCGAGTATTCAGCCGTGACCATCAAGCCCGATCTCAGCATCACCGTTCCAGCCGAGCTGGGTGCCGTGCACTTCGTCGGCATCGGCGGTTCCGGCATGAGCGGCATCGCCCGGCTGTTCCTCGGTGCCGGATACACGGTGAGCGGC
This sequence comes from Microterricola viridarii, assembly GCF_001542775.1. Taxonomy (GTDB): domain Bacteria; phylum Actinomycetota; class Actinomycetes; order Actinomycetales; family Microbacteriaceae; genus Microterricola; species Microterricola viridarii_A. The sequence goes on along the minus strand of NZ_CP014145.1, from coordinate 1,596,358 downwards.
TCCGACGTGCGTGACAGCGCCAACATCGCCGCGCTGCGCGACCTCGGCGCGACCATCACGGTCGGCCACGACGCCGCCAACGTCGGCGCGGCCGACACCCTCGTCGTCACCGGGGCGCTCTGGCTGGACAACCCGGAGTACGTGCTCGCACTCGAGCGCGGGATGCCGGTGCTGCACCGCTCGCAGGCCCTCGCCTGGCTGGTGCGCAACCACCGCCTGGTGGCCGTCGCCGGCGCACACGGCAAGACCACATCGACGGGCATGATCGTGACCGGCCTGCTCGGCATCGGCGCGGACCCGAGCTTCGTCAACGGCGGCGTCATCGACACGCTGGGCGTGAGCGCTGCCCGCGGAGAGAGCGAGCTGTTCGTCGTCGAGGCCGACGAGTCCGACGGTTCGTTCCTGCTCTATGACACGGCGGTCGCCCTGGTGACCAACGTGGACCCCGACCACCTCGACCACTACGGCTCGCTCGAGGCCTTCCACGACGCCTTCGTCAGCTTCACCGCGGCGGCATCCGAGCTTGTCGTCATCTCCTCCGACGACGCCGGCGCCGTGGGCGTCACCGCGCTGCTGCGCGCCGCCCAGCCCGACAAGCGCGTCATCACCTTCGGCGAGGCGGAAGACGCCACCGTGCGCGTGCACTCGATGGACACCGACGGGCCGGTCGCCTTCAGCGTCAACTGGGAGGGCCAGGACTACCGCGCCCAGCTGCGCATCCCCGGCCGCCACAACGCCATCAACGCCGCGGGCGCCTTCGGCGTGCTCGTCGGCCTCGGCTTCGATCCGACCGCCTCGCTGGCCGCCATCGCCGAGTTCGGCGGGACCGAGCGCCGGTTCCAGCTGCACGGCACCGTCGGCGGCGTCAGCGTCTACGACGACTATGCCCACCACCCGACCGAGGTGGCCGCCGCGCTCTCCGCGGCGCGCACCGTCGTCGGAAGTGGCCGCATCATCGCCGTGCACCAGCCGCACCTGTACAGCCGCACCCGCCTGTTCGCGCAGGAGTTCGCCGACGTGCTCGAGCGCTACGCCGACGAGACCGTCGTGCTCGACGTCTACGGCGCCCGCGAGGACCCGGAGCCCGGCGTGACCGGCGCTCTCGTCTCCGAGCGGTTCACGGATGCCGGCCGGGTGGCCTTCGTGCCCGACTGGCAGGCGGCCGCCGATCACACCGCCGAGATCGCCCGTCCGGGTGACTTCGTGATCACGCTCGGCTGTGGTGACGTGTACCGCATCGTCCCGCAGCTGTTGGACGCACTGCAGCGCGCACGCGCCTAACCACGGCATGAAGCGACCACAGGGGATCGAGCACACCGCCAAGCCGGCACCGGCGTCCGTGCCCGCCGCGGCGCCTGGCGGCACGCCGGCGGCGCCCGACCGGCCGGCCCCGCGGGCGCAGGCCGGTCGGCGCGGCCCGTTGCCGACGGCCTGGTGGATGCAGAAGCCGGCCGCGGCACCAGCCGGGCCCGCCACCCCTGAAGCGGTGACCGAGCCGATCGCCGTGCAGGAACCGGCGGTGGCCGCAGCCGCCGGCCCGGCATCGACGGGTCCGCTGGCCCCGGTCACCCCGCTCACCGCGGCGCTGCCGCGTGCCAGCCAGGAGCCCGCAGAGGTGCCGGGGGAGTCGCCGTCCACCGCCGATTCGCCGTCTGGGGATGCAGCGGAACAGCCGGAGGCCCTGACGCCGAGCAGCGCCAGGGCCCGTCTGCGTGCCGCCACGCGCGCGCGGCGCGCTTACGAGCGCGCCGAGGTGCGTCGCTTCACCCGGCACCTGCGTCGCCGTCGCGCCGCCTGGCTCACCGGGATCGGGGCGGTGGTCGCGCTCGCCCTGTTCGTGGCTGTCGGCACCTTCTCGCCGCTGATGGCGCTCACCACCATCCAGGTCGAGGGCACGAACCGGCTCGCGGCCGACGAGGTGTCCACCGCGCTCAGCGGCCAGGTCGGAACGCCCCTGCCGCTCGTGGACCACGGGCAGATCAAGAGCGACCTGGCCGCTTTCCCGCTGATCCAGAGCTTCTCGACCGAGAGCCGCCCGCCGAACACGCTCGTCGTGCGCGTGGTCGAGCGCGACCCGATCGGCGCGATCGCGGGGGAGGGCGGCTTCAGGTTGGTTGACCCTGCCGGCGTTGTCATCCAGACGACCGCGGAACGCCCGGCCGGATTCCCGATCCTGGAGGCCACGGGCGACGACGGCCTCGTGGCGGCCGGCAGCGTCATCCAGGCGCTTCCCGCCGAGATCAGGGGCCAGCTCGACGTCGTGCGCGCCGCCAGCACCGACGATGTCAACCTCGTGCTCACCGGCGGGGCCAGCGTGGCGTGGGGGAGCGCAGAGGAGTCGGCGCTCAAGGCGGTCGTGCTCGGCAAACTGATGGTCGCGGCCCCGCTCGGCACCGTCTCCGTCTACGACGTCTCCTCGCCGGCCAGCGCCGTCGTGCGCTGACACCGACACGCCCCGACACGCCGTCGAATCACGGGATCGCCGGCAGAGTTTGCGACACGCGGGCGCGCCTTACGCGCGAATTCTCACGTGCGCATAGCTTCGACTTAGGAATTGCATACTCAGCATAACTTTAAGCTTCGACTAGAAGTTGAGAGTTTCCACCGGAGGCCGGACGTGTCAACTAATCAGAACTACCTTGCTGTAATCAAGGTCGTCGGCATCGGCGGCGGCGGCGTCAACGCCGTCAACCGTATGATCGAGCTCGGCCTCCGTGGCGTCGAGTTCATCGCCATCAACACCGACGCCCAGGCGCTGCTGATGAGCGACGCCGACGTCAAGCTTGACGTCGGCCGCGACCTCACCCGCGGACTCGGCGCAGGCGCCGACCCCGAGGTGGGCCGTCGCGCCGCCGAGGACCACGCCGAGGAGATCGAGGAGGCCCTCGCCGGGGCCGACATGGTCTTCGTGACGGCCGGTGAAGGTGGTGGAACCGGCACTGGCGGTGCCCCCGTCGTCGCCCGCATCGCCAAATCGATCGGTGCGCTCACCATCGGCGTTGTCACCAAGCCGTTCGGCTTCGAGGGCAAGCGCCGACAGGCTCAGGCCGAGACCGGTGTCAGCACCCTCAAGGAAGAGGTCGACACCCTCATCGTGGTGCCGAACGACCGCCTGCTCGAGATCAGCGACCGCGGCATCAGCATGCTGGACGCCTTCGCCACGGCCGACCAGGTCCTGCTCGCCGGTGTGCAGGGCATCACCGACCTGATCACCACGCCCGGCCTGATCAACCTCGACTTCGCCGACGTCAAGTCGGTTATGCAGGGCGCCGGCTCCGCCCTCATGGGTATCGGCTCCTCGCGTGGAGCCGACCGCGCCATCAAGGCAGCCGAGCTGGCCGTCGCCAGCCCGCTGCTTGAGGCGTCCATCGACGGCGCCCACGGTGTTCTGCTCTCTATCCAGGGTGGATCCAACCTCGGCATCTTCGAGATCAACGACGCCGCCCGCCTGGTCCAGGAGGCCGTGCACCCCGAAGCCAACATCATCTTCGGTGCGGTCATCGACGACACCCTCGGCGACGAGGTCCGCGTGACCGTCATCGCGGCCGGCTTCGACGGGGGAGAGCCCCAGAGCAAGCAGGCCGACGGACGGCGCAGCAACTTCCTGTCCGCCGGTGGCACTGCCGCCGTCGCAGGAACCAGCGCCACCGCCGTTGCCGAGGAGCCCTCTGCGAGTGACATCGACGCTCTCGTCGAGTCGGCCTGGAGCAGCCAGGAGGCCGCACCGGCCCCCGCCGCGGTTGACCCCGGGTTCGACGAGGAGAACGACCTCGACATCCCCGACTTCCTCAAGTAACACGGCGCAGTCGACGCAGATGAGTGAGGTCGGGGGCGCCCAGCATTCAACGCTGGCCGAGAGGCTGGCGTCGGTGCAGGCGGGTATCGCGGATGCCGCGCGCTCGCACGGGCGCGCGCCGAGCGAGATCACGACGATCGTCGTGACCAAGTTCCACCCGGCCTCCCTCGTCCGCGAGCTCGCAGAGCTCGGAGTGCGCGACGTCGGCGAGAACCGCCACCAGGAGGCGCAGGCCAAGGCTGCCGAGCTCGCCGACCTGCCACTGCGCTGGCACTTCGTCGGCCAGCTGCAGAGCAAGAAGGCCAAGCAGGTGCGGGCCTACGCCGACGTCATCCACTCGATCGACCGCCCGGCGCTGCTCGGCGCACTGGCTTCGCCCGAACGGGTGGTGGACTGCTTCCTGCAGGTCAACCTCACCGACAACCCGGAGCGCGGCGGCGTGGCCCCGGCCGCGCTGGCCGAGCTCGTCGACCAGGCCCTGGACACCCCGGGACTCCGGCTGCTCGGCCTCATGGCCGTCGCCCCGCTCGGTGAGGAGCCGCAGCGGGCATTCGCTCGCGTGCGGGAGCTCTCGGAGTCCATCCGGGGCGCCGCCCCGCAGGCCACAGCACTCTCCATGGGCATGTCGCAGGATTTTGCGGCTGCCATCGCCGAAGGGGCGACACACCTCCGGATTGGCACAGCCATTACCGGGATTCGCCCCCAGCCCGAATAATCTCGAATAGACGGATCCTGACACGGAGGTAGTAATGTCCAACCCGCTCAAGAAGACCATGGTCTATCTGGGACTGGCCGACGAAGAGCTCGAGTACGAGGAGCCCGCTGCCGCCGCTGCCCCCGTCGCGCACGCTCCCGCAGCCGCGCCCACCAAGAGCGCAGCCCCGGTGACACCGCTGCGCAAGGCCCCCGTCCCCAAGGCACACACACAGGCGGCAGAGATGAACGAGATCCTCACGGTGCACCCGCGGCAGTACCGCGACGCGCAGCTGATTGCAGAGAGCTTCCGCGACGGCATCCCCGTCATCATCAACCTCTCGCAGATGAGTGAGGGCGACGCCCGTCGCCTGATCGACTTCGCCAGTGGCCTCTCGCAGGGCTGTACGGCAAGATCGAGCGCGTCACCAACAAGGTGTTCCTGCTCTCCCCTGAGCACATCGTGGTGAGCGGCGAGAATGGCGAAACCGACTCCGATGTCGAAGCCTCCTTCTTCGCACAGTCATAATTAGTCTGTGTTCATCGTTGCCCTGATCGCGGGGATTCTGTATTTCTTGCTGTTGCTCTACTTCTTTGCGATGTGGGCGCGGTTCGTTCTCGACCTCGTGCGCAACTTCAATCGCTCCTGGCGGCCTCACGGCTTTGCCCTGATCGCGGTTGAGTTTGTGTACACGATCACCGATCCGCCGATCAAATTCTTCCGCCGAATTCTTCCGCCGCTGCGCCTCGGTGCCGTTGCGTTCGACTTCGGCTGGAGCCTCACAATGCTCATCATCATCATCTTGATGCCGATCGTCGGGGCGTTCCGATCCGTCGGCGGCGCCTGATGCATCCAACACTGTGTGCCCGTTCAGCGCCGCCGGCGTTGCTCCGGGTATCCTGAATCGGTGACACCGCAAGACGGTGCATCGTGCGTGAGAGCAACGGGGTTTGTTACCGTTGATCGATCGATACCATCTGTTCGCAACCAAAGTTCTAAGGGTGGAAAGCCATGGCGCTAACTCCGGAAGATGTAGTCAACAAGCGGTTCCAGCCGACCAAGTTCCGCGAGGGATACGACCAGGACGAGGTTGACGACTTCCTCGACGAGGTCGTAGTCGAGCTGCGTCGTCTGGGCAGCGAGAACGAGGAGCTTCGTCAGCGCCTCGCAGCCGCAGAGAGCGGTGCCCCGCAGGCCACCGTGCCGGCGCCCGCCCCACGTTCACTGCACCGGAGCCCGCACCGGCCGTCGTTGCCCCGGTCGCAGCGCCCGTCGCCGCAGCCGTGCCGTCGGCCGCCGCCGAGGCCGAGGAGCAGGCCAGCACCACGAACCTCCTGCAGCTGGCCCGCCGCCTGCACGAGGAGCACGTGCGTGAGGGTGCAGAGAAGCGTGACGCACTCATCGCCGAGGGTCACGCCACCGCCGCCCGCGTCGTCGCCGAGTCCGAGGCCAAGCAGCGCGCCCAGATCGGTGCCCTCGAGAAGGAGCGTTCCGCTCTCGAGGCCAAGATCGACGGCCTGCGCACCTTCGAGCGCGAGTACCGCGCCAAGCTGAAGAGCTACATCGAGGGCCAGCTGCACGAGCTCGAGGCTTCGACGGCTCCGTCCGCCGGCTTCGGCGCGAAGGCTGCCAACAGCGACGCCGCTGCTCCGAGCTTCCAGGGTTTTGGGGTCTAAGACCCGAGGGAAGGTCAGCGCCGTTGCGCTTGTTGTCCTGGCCCTCGTCGCTCTCAGTGCCTACGGTCTCGACCAGTTCAGCAAGTTCCTCGTCGTCTCGAACCTGACGGAGGGGAGGCGGTCCCAGTTCTCGGCAACGTCCTGCTGTTGCAGTTCGTCCGAAACCCCGGGGCCGCCTTCTCACTCGCCAGTGGCCAGACCTGGATCTTCACCATCATCGCCAGCGCGGTGATCGTGTTCATCATCTGGTTCGCCCGCCGTATCCGCTCGCTCTCCTGGGCCGTCGTCTTCGGACTTCTGCTCGGCGGTGTGATGGGCAATCTCACCGACCGCTATTTCCGCGCCCCCGGGTTCCCGGAGGGGCACGTGGTCGACTTCATCTACACCCCGTGGATGCTGCCGGCCATCTACAACGTGGCCGACATCGCCATCGTCAGCAGCATGGCCCTGTTCATGATCCTGACACTGCGCGGCGTCAACCTCGACGGCACCCGCACGGTCGCCGAGAAGAAGTCGGCAAAGACGCAGAAGCACGACAACCCGGCATCGGATGACGCGCCTGCGGCACCGGGCCCCGACGAAGCCACGGCAGCATAAGCATGGAAACACGTTCACTCCCCGTCCCGGACGGCCTCGCCGGCCTCCGCATCGACGCCGGTCTGGCCAAGCTGCTCGGATTCTCGCGCACCTTCGCCGCCGAGGTGATCGAGGCTGGCGGTGTCAGCCAAGACGGCACTGCCGTCGACAAGTCCGTCAAGCTCCGCGCCGGCGCCTGGCTCGAGGTCAGCTGGCAGAGCAAGGCACCGCTGGAGATCGTTCCGATCCCCGTGCCGGACCTCACGATCGTGCACGACGATGACGACATCGTCGTGATCAACAAGCCGGCCGGCGTGGCCGCACATCCCAGCGTCGGCTGGGAGGGACCCACCGTCGTGGGCGCCCTCGCCGCCGCCGGTTTCCGCATCTCCACCTCCGGTGCCGCAGAGCGCGCCGGCGTCGTGCACCGCCTGGATGCCGGCACCAGCGGCCTTATGGTCGTCGCGAAGTCCGAGCTGGCCTACAGCGAGCTGAAGCGCGCCTTCCACGACCGCGAGGTCGAGAAGATCTACCACGCCGTCGTGCAGGGCCACCCCGACCCGCTCGCCGGAACCATCGACGCGCCCATCGGCCGGCATCCGCGGGCCGAGTGGAAGTTCGCCGTGACCGGCGACGGCAAGCACTCGATCACGCACTACGAGACGCTCGAGGCGTTTCCGTACGCCTCGCTGCTCGAGATCCACCTCGAGACCGGGCGCACCCACCAGATCCGCGTGCACATGGCCGCACAACGCCACCCCTGCGTCGGAGACTCCATGTACGGCGCCGACCCGACGCTCTCGGCCCGGCTGGGCCTCACGCGCCAGTGGCTGCACGCCGTGCAGCTCGGCTTCAATCACCCGGCGACGGGGGAGTGGGTCAGCTTCCGCACCGAATACTCACCGGATCTGCAGCACGCCCTCGCCGTACTGTCTGCTTAGTGTGCTTTCTTTTCAGTAACACCCAGCACCACCCGCTTTCGAATTAGTCGGAGAAACACGTGACTGCAGCAAACGACTCCTTCGTACACCTCCACGTGCACAGCGAGTACTCCATGCTGGACGGCGCCGCGCACATCAAGCCGCTGATGGAAGCCGTCGTCGCCGAGAAGATGCCGGCCATCGCCGTCACCGACCACGGCAACATGTTCGGCGCCTTCGACTTCTGGAACCAGGCCAACGCGGCCGGGGTGAAGCCGATCATCGGCACCGAGGCCTACGTCACGCCCGGCACCGCCCGCGGCGACCGCACCCGCGTCAAGTGGGGCAGCGGCGCGCAAGGCGAGGACGACGTCTCCGGCTCCGGCGCCTACACTCACATGACCCTGCTCTCTGAGACGACAGAGGGCATGCACAACCTGTTCCGGATGTCGTCCAAGGCCTCCATCGAGGGCTACTACTTCAAGCCCCGCATGGACCGCGAGCTGCTCTCGGAGTACGCGAAGGGCGTCATCGCCACGACCGGCTGCGCCGGTGGCGAGGTGCAGACGCGCCTGCGCCTCGGCCAGTACGAGGAGGCGAAGAAGGCGGCGGGAGACTTCCGCGACATCTTCGGCAAGGAGAACTTCTTCGTCGAGGTGATGGACCACGGCATCGACGTCGAGCGGCGAACCATCAGTGAACTGTTGCGGCTGGCCAAGGAACTCGACCTGCCGCTGGTGGCCACCAACGACCTGCACTACACGCACGCCCACGACGCCACGGCGCACGCCGCCCTGCTCTGCGTGCAGTCCGGCTCGACCCTGGACGACCCGAACCGCTTCAAGTTCGACGCCGACGAGTTCTATCTGAAGAGCGCCGCGCAGATGCGTCACCTGTTCCGCGACAACATCTCCGCCTGCGACAACACGCTGCTGATCGCCGAGCGCTGCGACGTGCAGTTCGACACCTCGAAAAGCTACATGCCGCGCTTCCCGGTGCCGGAGGGCGAGACGGAGGACACCTGGTTCGCCAAGGAGGTCGACGCGGGCCTTGCCGTGCGCTACCCGAACGGCATCCCGGACGATGTGCGCAGGCAGGCCGACTACGAGACCGGCGTCATCCTGCAGATGGGCTTCCCCGGCTACTTCCTCGTCGTCGCCGACTTCATCAACTGGTCCAAGCGCAACGGCATCCGCGTCGGCCCCGGCCGAGGCTCTGGCGCCGGCTCCATGGCAGCATACGCCATGGGCATCACCGACCTGGACCCTCTGGTGCACGGTCTGATCTTCGAGCGCTTCCTCAACCCGGAGCGCGTCTCCATGCCCGACTTCGACGTCGACTTCGATGATCGTCGCCGCGGCGAGGTCATCAAGTACGTGACGGAGAAGTACGGCTCTGAGCGCGTCGCCCAGATCGTCACCTACGGCACCATCAAGGCCAAGCAGGCGCTGAAAGACTCGTCCCGCGTGCTCGGCTTCCCCTTCGGCATGGGCGACAAGCTCACCAAGGCGATGCCGCCGCCCGTCATGGGCAAGGACATCCCCCTCACGGGCATCTTCGACAAGGCGCACCCGCGCTACAAGGAGGCCGCAGACATCCGCGCGGTCGTCGAGACCGACCACGAGGCCAAGACCGTCTTCGAGACGGCGCTGGGCCTGGAGAACCTGAAGCGCCAGTGGGGCGTGCACGCCGCCGGCGTGATCATGTCCAGCGACCCCCTGATCGACATCATCCCGATCATGAAGCGCGAGCAGGACGGCCAGATCGTCACGCAGTTCGATTACCCGGCTGCGGAAGCGCTCGGGCTGATCAAGATGGACTTCCTCGGCCTCCGCAACCTGACCATTGTCTCGGACGCCCTCGACAACATCGAGCTGAACCGCGGCCACCGACTCGTGCTGGAGGAGCTCGAGCTCGACGACGTCGCCGCGTACGAGCTGCTCGCCCGCGGCGACACCCTCGGCGTCTTCCAGCTCGACGGTGGGCCCATGCGCGGCCTGCTGCGCCTGATGAAGCCCGACAACTTCGAGGACATCTCGGCCGTGCTGGCGCTGTACCGCCCGGGCCCGATGGGCGCTGACTCGCACACCAACTATGCGCTGCGCAAGAACGGCCTGCAGCCGATCACGCCGATCCACCCCGAGCTGGCGGACGCCCTCGAGGAGGTGCTCGGCGGTACATACGGCCTCATCATCTACCAGGAGCAGGTGATGTCGATCGCGCAGAAGGTCGCCGGCTTCTCGCTCGGCCAGGCCGACATCCTGCGCCGCGCCATGGGCAAGAAGAAGAAGTCGGAGCTGGACAAGCAGTACGAAGGCTTCCGTGCCGGAATGCACGCGAACGGCTTCACGGATGCCGCCGTCAAGGCGCTCTGGGACATCCTGCTGCCCTTCTCCGACTACGCCTTCAACAAGGCCCACTCCGCCGCCTACGGCGTCGTCTCCTACTGGACGGCGTACCTCAAGGCGCACTACCCGGCCGAGTACATGGCCGCGCTACTGACCAGTGTCGGCGACTCCAAAGACAAGATGGCGATCTACCTCAACGAGTGTCGCCGCATGGGCATCAAGGTGCTGCCGCCGGACGTCAACGAGTCGATCGGCTTCTTCGCCGCCGTCGGCACCGACATCCGATTCGGTCTGGGCGCGGTGCGCAACGTCGGATTCAACGTGGTCGAGGGCATCCGGGCGGCGCGCGAGGAGAAGGGCCGATTCGACGGCTTCCACGACTACTTGCGCAAGGTGCCGATCCACGCCACCAACAAGCGCACCGTCGAGTCGCTGATCAAGGCCGGCGCGTTCGACTCGCTCGGCAACACCCGCCGCGCCCTGATCGAGGTCCACGAGTCGGCCGTCGAGTCGGCCGTGAAGATCAAGCGCGACGAGGAGAACGGCAACGTCGGATTCGACTTCGACAGCCTGTTCGAGGAGGTCGGCGAGGCTCCGTCCTCCGACGTTCCCGAGCGCCCCGAGTGGGCCAAGAAGGACAAGCTCGCCTTCGAGCGCGAGATGCTCGGCCTCTACGTCTCCGACCACCCGCTGGCCGGGCTCGAAGTGCCCTTGGCGAAGCACGCCAGCATCTCGATCGCAGAGCTGATGGCATCCGAGACCATCGAAGACGGCGAGACCGTCACCATCGCCGGCCTCGTCACCAGCGTGCAGCACCGCACAGCCAAGAACTCGGGCAACCAGTACGGCATGATCACCGTCGAGGACTTCGGCGGCGAGATCACCGTGATGTTCATGGGCAAGGGCTACCAGGAATTCGCGCCGCTGCTCATCGCCGACTCCATCGCCGTGGTGCGTGGCCGGGTCAGCATGCGCGACGACGGCATGAACCTGCACGCGTTCAGCCTGATGACCCCGGACATGGGCCAGGACGAGGTCGAGGGCACCGTCAACATCTCGATGCCCGACCAGCGTGCAACGCCGGACACGGTGAAGGCGCTGGACGAGATCCTCACCCGGCACGCAGGCGCCAACGAGGTTCGACTGAAGCTCACCCGCGGCGGCACGGCGCGCGTGTTCGAGCTGCCCCGGCACTCGGTCACGGTGACGGCCGACCTCTACGGAGAGCTGAAGAGCCTCCTCGGCCCGAACTGCCTGGTCTAGCCCCGCCGTTTGCCCGCCGGCGCTGGCGCTCCCTTGGCCGTTGGCTGGAGGGAGCGCCAGCGACCGAGGCCGGCGCCGCAACATTCCGTTGATCGAGTAGGCCCGCTAGGGCCGTATCGAGATCGGCTTGCGAGGTCTCGATATGCGCCGCGGGCGGCGCTATTCGACCAGCGGGGTGGCGGGCGGATGCCGGGGCGAGCCGATCGGGTTGCCTCCGGGGCTTCGGGCGGTGCGCTGCTCGTTCCTCGCGGCACGCCGCCCTCCAGCCGGCGGTGTTTTCCCGTTGGCTTGAGGGAGCGCCAGCGACCGAAGCCGGCGCCGCAACATTCCGTTGATCGAGTAGGCCCGCTAGGGCCGTATCGAGATCGGCTTGCGAGGTCTCGATACGCGCCGCGGGCGGCGCTACTCGACCAGCGGGGTGGCGGGCGGACGCCGGGGCGAGCCGATCGGGTCGACTCCGGGGCTTCGGGCGGTGCGCTGCTCGTTCCTCGCGGCGCGCCGCCCTCCAGCCGGCGGGTGTTCTCCCGTTGGCTCGAGGGAGCGCCAGCGACCGAAGCCGGCGCCGCAACATTCCGTTGATCGAGTAGGCCCGCTAGGGCCGTATCGAGATCGGCTTGCGAGGTCTCGATATGCGCTGCCCTCAAGCCGGCGGGTGTTTTCCCGTTGGCTCGAGGGAGCGCCAGCGACCGAAGCCGGCGCCGCAACCGCAGGGTCCCTTTTCCGTTGATCGAGTAGGCCCGCTAGGGCCGTATCGAGATCCGCATGCGAGGTCTCGATACGCGCCGCCCTCCAGCCAGCGGCCGGAACGGTACGGGTCAGACGATCTCGCCGGGGGTGCGGTAGGCGCGCTCGTGGTACAGCAGCGGCGCGTCATCCGCGCCCAGGGCGCCCTCCTCGATCTGCACGATCACCACGGCGTTGTTGTGAACCGGGACTCGCTCCAGGATGCGGCCACTCATCCACGCCGTGACGTCGTTGATGACGGGCAGGCCGTGCGGCCCCAAGTGCCAGTGATCGCCGATGAAACGCTCGGAGGCGTCACGCGCCATGATCTCGGCGATCGCACGGTTGCGGGCGCCCAGCATGTGGATCACGACCCTGTCGGTCTCGGTGATCGCCCGCCAGGCGCTGGCGGAGCGCGCCATGTTGAACGTGGCCAGAGGCGGAACCGCCGCCAGGGAGGCGAGCGAGGTAGCGGTGAAGCCGACCGGCTTCCCCTCCGGGTCCAGGGCCGTGACAATGGCGACGCCCGCGGCATGGCGACGGAACGCCTGCTTGAAAGCGTGCAGGTCGTCGGGCATGTTCTCTGGGGACGGGGCGGAAATAGTCATACGCCAGTATCAAGCGCCCGCGCGGGGCGCGTATTCCCAGCGGTCGCCCCACCCACGTGCAGATAAACTGGGCAGATCATGATCCAGACGATTGACCTGCGCGGTCTCCAGCCGACCCCCGCCGAACTCCTCGCCCTCGTGCCCCGTGCGAGCACCGATGTGACTGTCGCGTTGGAGGTGGCGGCAGAGCTCATCGACGACGTCCGCGCCCGCGGTGAGCATGCCCTGCTGGACCAGGCCGAGCGGCTCGACCGGGTGCGCCCCGAGTCGATCCGGGTGCCGCAGCAGCACATCGATGAGGCCGTGGCAGCCCTCGATGAGGCCGTCCACGCCGCCATCCTGGAGACCATCCGCCGGGTGCGGCTGGCCAGCGCCGCCCAGGTGCCGCCCGCCGTGACCACCGTGGTCGCGCCGGGTGCCGAGATCATTCAGCGCTGGCAGCCGGTCGGCCGGGTCGGGCTCTACGTTCCCGGCGGCAAGGCCGTCTACCCGTCGAGCGTCGTCATGAACGTCGTGCCCGCGCAGACCGCCGGGGTGCGCTCCATCGCGCTCGCCTCCCCGCCGCAGGCCGCCTTCGGCGGGCGCGTGCACCCGACGATCCTCGCCGTGGCCGGGCTCCTTGGCATCACCGAGGTGTATGCCATGGGCGGCGCGGGCGCCGTGGGCGCTTTTGCCTACGGGGTGCACGGCATCGGCCTCGACCCCGTGCAGATGGTCACCGGCCCCGGCAACGTCTACGTCGCCGCCGCCAAGCGACTGATTCGCGGCCAGGCCGGCATCGACGCGGAGGCCGGCCCCACCGACATCCTCGTCATCGCCGACTCCACCGGCGATGCCGCGCTGATCGCCGCCGACCTGGTCAGCCAGGCCGAACACGATGAGCTCGCCGCGACCGTGCTGGTCACGAACGACGCCGAGTTGGCGGCATCCGTCGAGCGCGAGCTCGAACGCCTGGCCGAGACGACGACCCACTCCGCCCGGGTGACCGCCGCGCTGACCGGGCCGCAGTCCGCGGTCGTGCTCGTCGACGACATCGAGGCCGCCGCGGCCTTCAGCAACGCGTTCGGGCCGGAGCACCTTGAGATCCAGACCGAGAAGCCGGAGGAGGTGCTGGAGCTCATCGAGAACGCCGGCGCGATCTTCCTCGGCGAGAACTCGCCGGTGAGCCTCGGCGACTACTCGGCCGGCTCGAACCACGTGCTGCCAACCGGCGGCCAGGCGCGCTTCTCTGCGGGCCTCGGCGCGTCGACATTCCTGCGCCCGCAGCAGGTGGTGCGTTACAGCCGCGAGGCCCTGGCCGAGGTGCACGCCAACGTGCTCGCGCTCAGCGACGCCGAGGCCCTGCCCGCGCACGGCGACGCCGTCAGCGCCCGCTTCGTCTAGATGCAGGTCTGGCGGGCTCACGCCAACAACAGCGTGAGCTCGTCGATCTCGATCGCCAACAGGAAGACTCCGGAGGCGAGCGCGGCGGTGATCAGCACGCCGGGGTGGGCCAGGCCGATTGTGACGGCGCGCAGCCGCGGCTGCCGGAGGAGCAGCCGGGCGGGCACCGTGGTGCTCGCCGGGAACTGCCGCCAGCCGCGCACCTTCATGAGGAACCAGGCGCAGCGCAGCAGGAAGACGATCCAGAGCACCGTGATTGCGGGCAGCACGATTCCCAGCACGAGGCTGAAGCCGGTGCCGAGCACCTCGTTCTCTCGGCCCTCTGCCAGCAGCGAGAGCGTGGTCGAGATGGTGGCGCCCAGCACGATCGACGCCGTCCAGGCCAGGAACCCGGCGATGATGACCAGGTACCGGGTGAGGAAGTGGCCGAGCACGGAGCCGTGGGTCTCGAGTGCGCGCCGCGGCGTCGCCTGGAGCACGACGATCATGGCCGCGACCGGGGGCAGCACCAGTAAGGCGACGACGGCCAGCACCACCGGTGCACTCCAGTCGAGCGCGGCGGCGGCGATGGCCAGAACGCCGAAGGCGGCGAGCCAGAGCCAGCCGGCGAGGAGAGGGTGGGCGACCAGCCAGCTGGGGAGCGCCTCGTCGGCGCGGCGCCGCTGTGCGTCATCCGTCGCGGTCATGCCCCCACTGTAGCGGCCGCCCCGCCGCGCGACCGGCTAGGCTGGGGGCACGATGTATTGCCCGTTCTGCCGCCACCCCGACTCCCGGGTCATCGATTCGCGCACCAGCGATGACGGGCTCTCCATCCGCCGCCGCCGCCAATGCCCAGAGTGCGGCCGCCGTTTCAGCACCACTGAGACAGCCACCCTCGCCGTGACCAAGCGCAACGGCGTCGTTGAGCTGTTCAGCCGCGAGAAGGTCGTCGCCGGCGTACGCAAGGCCTGCCAGGGACGGCCCGTCACCGACTCCGACCTGGCCGTGCTGGCGCAAAAGGTCGAGGAGACGATCCGGTCCACCGGTGCATCCCAGATCGAGGCCAACGACATCGGCCTCGCGATCCTCGCGCCGCTGCGCGAACTCGACGAGGTCGCTTTCCTCCGTTTCGCCAGCGTCTACCAAGCGTTTGAGTCGCTCGACGACTTCGAGGCCGCCATCGCCCAGCTGCGCTCGGAGCCCGGGCGCAAGCCGCCGAAGCCGGTCGACTGACCCACTACCCACCTCGCGGTCTCGCCGGTGGCCTGCCTGCCGGTATTCTGATTCAGGCATGTATCCACTACTTTTCTCCCTCGTCTTGTCCAAGCTTGACCCCGAGCGCGCGCACCACCTCGCGTTCGGCGTGATCAAGGCGCTGCCGACCGCGGGCTTCGGCCGGCTCGTGCACCGTTACACGCGCCCGCGCACCGACCAGTCCGTGCAGGCGCTCGGCCTGCACTTCGACACCCCGTTCGGTGTCGCTGCCGGCTTCGACAAGGACGCGAAGGCCGTCATCGGCCTCGGCCAGCTCGGCTTCGGCCACATCGAGGTGGGCACCCTCACCGCCCACGCGCAGCCGGGCAACGAGCAGCCGCGCCTGTTCCGCCTCGTGCCGGACCGCGCCGTCATCAACCGCATGGGCTTCAACAATGGGGAGCGGCGGGCGCCACCGAGCGTCTCCGCGCGGCGCGCGCCACCGCCGGCCGTCCCGTCATCGGCGTGAACATCGGCAAGAGCCGGGTCACCGCCGTCGAGGATGCCACGAACGACTACCTGATCTCGGCCAAGGCGCTCGCGCCGCTGGCCGACTACCTGGTCGTGAACGTCAGCTCGCCGAACACGCCGGGCCTGCGCGGTTTGCAGGAGCTGGAGCTGCTCCGGCCCCTTCTCTCCGCCGTCAAGGAGGCCTGCGGAACCACCCCTCTGCTCGTCAAGATCGCTCCCGACCTCCTCGACGAGGAAGTCGTCAAGATCGCCGGGCTCGTCGTCGAGCTCGGGTTGGACGGCATCATCGCCACGAACACCACGATCTCCCGTGAGGGGCTGGCCACGCCGGCATCCGTCGTCGAGGCCGCCGGCGCCGGAGGGCTCTCCGGCGCGCCGCTCGCCGCCCGCTCGCTGGCGGTGCTGCGCCTGATCCGCGCACACGTGCCCGCCGAGCTGTGCGTCATCTCGGCCGGCGGCGTCGAAACCGCGGAGGATGTCGCGGAGCGCCTGGCCGCCGGGGCGACCCTGGTGCAGGGCTACACCGCGTTCCTCTACCGCGGCCCGCTCTGGGCTCGTCAGATCAACCGCGGCCTGGACCGGATCCGCGCCACACGCTAGCTCCTAGCTGTCCGGCCAGCGCAGGACTGTGCAGGACTGCGCTGCACGGTCCTGCGTAGCGCCACTTTCTGCCCTGTGTGCCACCCGATGCGGCGCAGGCCACAGAAAGTGGCGCAGCGCGGCGAGCCGGGCTAGAGGACGCCGATCTCGCTCAGCTGGTCGGCCAGGCCGGAACCGTCCGGTGCGTACGCCCACGGCACCCCGCCGTAGCCGTCCTCCAGCTTGGAGCGACCGCCGGCCAGCACCGCCTCGCCGGGGGAGAGCTGGCGGATCGCGATCGCGGCCACGTTGTCCGGGTGGGCGAGGGCGAACTGGCGGTAGTGTTCCTCGTCGTGCTGGCCGTCGTCGCCGACGAGCAGCCAGCGGATGTTCGGGAACTCGGCCGCGAGCCGGTTGAGGTTGTCCCGCTTGTGCTCGCGCCCGCTCCGGAACAGCCGGTCGTGGGTGGGACCCCAGTCGGTGAGCAGCAGCACGCCGCTCGGGTACAGATTGCGGGAGAGGAAGCGGCTCAGTGTCGGAGCCACATTCCACGCGCCGGTGGAGAGGTAGATCACCGGGGTACCGGGGCGGGAGCTGGCCAGCTTCTCCAACAGCACGGCCATGCCGGGCGTCGGGATGCGGGCGTGCTCGTCGAGCACGAAGGTGTTCCAGGCCGCGAGCAGCGGGCGGGGCAGCATCGTGACCATCACCGTGTCGTCGACATCCGACAGCACACCGAACGTCACGGATGGGTCGACCACGTTCAGCTCAGCCTCGACGGGCAGCGATTCCGCGGTGCGCAGGGTCGCGGTGTGCCAGCCGGGCTCAAGCTTCACCTGCACGACAGTGTCGACGACCCCGCCGCGGTCGGCGATGACATCGAAACTCTGGCCGCCGAGCTCGACGGTCACCCGGGCGGATCCGACGGGGACGCTGGTGAAGCTGCGCCAGCCGCGCATCCCGGTGCCGCGGCGCTCGGCGCGGCGCTTGGCGCGCGGTGAGACGGGCTGCGGGTCGGCGGGGCGGGAGAGCAGCACGCGGCAGAGGATGCGCACCCAGCCGTCTCCGCCGTAGCCGGAGTAGGGGATGACCGTCTCGCGGTGTCCGCGCCTGCGGGCGGAGCGATCGCGCCGGGCATGAACCCAGTCTTCGATGCGTGCTGCGCGATGGGCCCGAGAAGCCGAGCTCTGGGGCGCACTGAACGCTTCGCTGGAGTCGACCACGAGTCCAGTCTTTCACGCCCCCGAGATCATTCGAACCGCTTCCGGTTCGTGCGTGTCGCTCCGCGCCTATAAAGTGGGACGACTGTTCTACAAGGAGGAGACACGTGCCGTTAGCTAAATTGGCCGGAGTGGGCGACCTCGGTGCCGGACGCGCAGTGCGAACCGAGCCGATCCAGCAGCGCAGCGCCGAAAGGCTCGACGCACTGCTGGATTCCGCCGCCTATGTGGTCGACCAAGTCGGTTTCGACAGGATCACGACCGCCATGATCGCTGATCATGCTGGTGCATCCATCGGCACCGTCTACCGCTATTTCCCCGACCGCGTCGCGGTGCTCTCTGCGCTGCGTGACCGGTCGATGATGCGATTCCGGGCACGCGTCGCGTTCGACATCCAAGATTCTTCCCCCCAGAACTGGTGGCAGGCCGTCGACCTGGCCATCAGCGCCTTCGTCGACCTGTACCGCACGGAGCCCGGATTCCACATCGTGCACTTCACCGAGCGCCAGAGCGTGGCTGGCGGCCCCGCCGCCCACACCGACGAGGATCCCGAAGTCGTGGCCCACGCCGGCGAAGATTCCTTCCCCGTTCGCCTGGCCGCCGTCTTGAGCGAGGAGTTCGGCCTCGACGGTGGGCCGGAGCTGCTGTTCCGGCTCGAGGTCGCCATCGAGATCGCCGATGGGCTGCTCTCCCGCGCGTTCCGGGACGACCCGGACGGAGACAGCCGGTTCATTGCGGAATGCCGATCGGTGGCGCATGGTTATCTGGTGTCGTACTACGGCGGTCCCGAGAAGGACTAGGCAGACGAGGGGCACCACGATGATCGAGTTTCGCTCTGTCGGTAAAACCTTCGAGGATGGCACTGTCGCCGTCCGTGATTTCAGCTTGGTGCTGCCCTCGCACAGCACCACCGTGCTGCTCGGATCCTCCGGGTCGGGAAAGACCACCCTGCTGCGCATGATCAACCGCATGGTCGACCCGACATCCGGCAAGGTCTTGATCGATGGGGCGGATGTCGCCGAGCAGAAGCCGGTGGCCCTGCGCCGCCGCATCGGCTACGTCATGCAGAACTCCGGCCTGCTGCCGCACCGCACCGTGATCGACAACGTCGCCACCGTGCCGGTGCTCAGCGGGGTGAGCAAACGGGAGGCCAAGGGGCGGGCGCTGGAGCTGTTGGACACGGTCGGGCTCGACCGGTCTCTGGCCTCTCGCTACCCCAGCCAGCTCTCCGGCGGGCAGCAGCAGCGTGTCGGCGTCGCCCGTGGGCTCGCCGCCGACCCCAACATCCTGCTCATGGACGAACCGTTCGGCGCCGTCGACCCGCTTGTGCGCGCCGAACTGCAGCAAGAACTGCTCCGGCTGCAGGCCGAACTTGGCAAGACCGTCGTCTTCGTCACCCACGACGTCGACGAGGCGTTCCTGCTCGGCGATCAGATCGTGCTCCTGCGCGAGGGCGGCGAGATCGCCCAGCAGGGCACCCCGGCCGAGATCCTGGCCAGCCCGGCGGATGACTTCGTCGCCGGCTTCATCGGCGCCGACCGCGGCAACCGCCTGCTGCGGGTGCACGAGATCGACGGCATCCGGGTCGTCGTCGATGCGCACGGACGCCCCGCCGGGGTGCTCGAGCAGTGACCTGGCTCTGGGCCAACATCGGCCTGGTGTGGCAGCTCACTCTGGCCCACATCGGGTTGAGCATTGTGCCCATCCTGCTCGGGCTGCTGGCCTCGCTGCCGCTCGGACTGTTGGCCCACCGTGTGCGCCCCAGTCGCGGCATCCTGCTCGCCCTGGCCACCATCGCCTTCACGATTCCATCACTGCCGCTGTTCATCGCCCTGCCCGCCGTGCTCGGCACCGGGTTCACCAGCCCCATCAACGTCATGGTCGGGCTCAGCCTGTATGCGCTGGCGCTCATGCTGCGCTCCAGCGCCGACGCCTTCGACTCAATCGATGACGATGTGCGCCTTTCTGCGCGCGGCATGGGCTTCTCCGGCTGGCAGATGTTCTGGCGCCTCGAACTCCCGCTGGCCGGGCCGGTGCTACTGGCGGGGCTGCGCGTCGTCTCAGCTACAACGGTGAGCCTCGTCACGGTGGGTTCACTCGTCGGTGTGACCAGTCTCGGCTATCTCTTCATCAACGGCTTCCAGCGCAACATCGCCGCCGAGGTGGTCAGCGGCATCGTGGCCACGCTGCTCGTCGCCGTCGTGTTCGACCTCGTGATCGTCGCCTGCGGGCGCGCTCTGATGCCGTGGCGGGTGAGGACCCGATGAACCTCTTCCTTGCCGCCATCGCGTGGATCTTCAATCCAGCGCTGCAGAGTGCGCCCGGAGCGCTGCCGCAGCGCATCCTCGAGCACCTCGGCTACACCTTCGGCGCCACCGCGATCGCCGCGCTGATCGCCGTGCCGCTCGGCTACTACATCGGGCACACGGGGCGAGGGCGTGAGATCGCCGTGGCCTTCACCGGCGGCATGCGCGCCCTGCCGAGCCTCGGTGTGTTGATCCTGATCGCCCTCGGGCTGGGCATCGGCTTCGAGGCGCCGCTGCTGACCTTTGTGCTGCTGGCGATCCCGCCGGTGCTCAGCGGCGCCTACTCCGGGTTGCAGGCCATCGACCGTCGGGTGATCGAGGCCGCAACGGCGATGGGGATGACGCCGCTGCAGGTTTTGGTGCGGGTGGAGATCCCGCTGGGCCTGCCACTGCTCATCGGCGGCCTCCGCGCCGGCATCCTGCAGGTCGTCGCCACGGCGACGCTGGCCGCCTATGTGAGCGGCGGGGCGCTCGGCGGCTACATCTTCCTCGGCATCGCCACCCGCAATTACACCGAGATGCTCGGCGCATCCATCGTCATCACGGTGCTCGCCCTCGTGCTCGAGGCGGTGTTCGCGTTGATACAAAAATTCGTCACACCGCGCGGAGTGTCGGTGTTGAGTGGCAGAATCAACCGAGCGGGCACCCCTCGAACGCGGGGGCCGCTCACTCAACAGAGCAAAGGACTCTCGCATGAACGTCAACACGTCTCACACGTCCCCGACTGATTCGTCCTCTCCGCGTCCCTCCCCGCGAGCTCGCCGTCGGGGGCGAGCCGCCCTGGCCGGTGCAGCGACTGTGTTGGTGGTGCTCGCGCTCGGTGCCTGCGCCAGCGGCAACCCCTTGAACGCTGCCACGCCGAGCAACGGGGGCACGGCGGGATCAGACACCATCGTCGTCGGATCGCAGCAGTACTACTCCAACGAGATCATCGCCGAAATCTACTCGCAGGCGCTGGAGGCCAACGGCTTCACTGTGCAGCGTGACTTCAACATCGGCCAGCGCGACGCCTACCTGCCGGCGCTGGAGAGCGGTCAGGTCGACCTGTTCCCCGAGTACACCGGCAACCTGCTGCAGTTCTACAAGCCGGACACCACGGCGCGCACCAGTGACGACGTGTACGCGGCGCTCGGCTCGGCTCTGCCGAGCGGGCTGCGGGTGCTCGACCAGGCCGAGGCCACCGACCAGGACTCCTACGTCGTGACGAAGACCTTCGCCGACGCCAACAAGCTGGTCTCCATCGGCGACCTGGCCACGGTGACCACCCCGCTCACTCTCGGCGGCAACTCAGAGCTCGCGACGCGGCCGTATGGGCCCGACGGCCTGAAGTCGGTGTACGGCGTGACTGTCGGCTTCACCCCGATCGAAGACAGCGGCGGACCGCTCACCCAGAAGGCGTTGCTCGACGGCACGGTGCAGATCGTCAACATCTACAGCGCCGACCCGAACATCAAGGCCAACGACCTGGTGACACTCACCGACCCCAAGGGCCTCTTCCTGGCGTCGCACGTCGTGCCCCTGGCTGGCCCTGGCGTCTCGGATGCCGCGGCCGCTGTGATCAACAAGGTGCAGGGCGCGCTGACCGCCGCCGACCTGGTGGCGATGAACGCGCAGAGCGTGAACGACCAGCTGGCGGCTCCGGTGATCGCCACCCAGTGGCTGAACGAGAAGAAGCTCTTCTAGGCTTCGGCTTCGGGATCCGCGTCTACGGGCGCGTCCATGTGCTTGGCCTCGTGGCGCTCGAGCAACTTCTTGCCGAGCACCACGAGCGCCAGGAACACCACGATGATGCCAACGAAGATATAGCCGGCGAAGTGCAGCTGGCGTGACAGCTCGCGGTAGCTTCCTGCCGCCGCCGATCCGACGCTGACGTAGGCGAATGCCCAGATCACGCACGCCGGCACCGTCCAGGCCATGAAGGTGCGGTAGCGCATCTTGCTCATGCCGACCGTGAGCGGGATCAGGGAGTGCAGCACCGGCAGGAACCGGGAGACGAACACGGCGACGCCGCCGCGGCGCGCCAGGTAGCGTTCCGCGCGCGCCCAGTTGTGGTCGCCGACCTTCTGGCCGAGCCGGCTGCGGCGGATGTGCGGGCCGAACCAGCGGCCGAGGGCGAAGCCGATGCTCTCGCCCGTCAGGGCTCCCACGACCACGGCGGCCACGAGCGCCCAATACTCAAGTGGCGTGGAGACGGCTGTACTGGCCACGATGACGATCGTGTCGCCTGGCACGACGAGACCGACGAGGATCGAGGTCTCGAGCATGATGCCGATCCCGGCCAACAGGGTGCGCAGTGCCGGGTCGACGCTTTGCACGGTGTTCAACAGCCAGTCGAGAAACTCATTCACCTGCCCGAGCATAAACGGTCGGGGAAGGCGGCTGCTGGGAGCGGCCCCTGCGCGGGGCCCGGCTGAGGCCGGCGTTTAGGCGAGCGCCGGGCCGACACCGAGCGCGACGCTCAGCAGCACGGCGGACGGCATCGTGACGGTGATGGCGGCAGCGGTCAGCGCGAGCAGGCGGGCCAGCGGCGGCAGCGGCGGCTCCGGCTGCAGCAGCCGGGCGACCCGCTGGCCGAGCGGGGTGCGCGCGGCATCCGCCGGCATCGGCATGGAACCCGCCTGGCCTGCGCCCAGGAGCCCGGCGGAGCGCGGCTCGGTGCCTGCCTGCAGCTCGCCGCTGGCGCTTGGCTGCGCGGTGCCGACCAGGGCGATGGCGCGGGCGAGCGTGAGCGCATCGGCCTCCTGCCTGGCGTCGTCGTCTGCCAGCATCTCGACCAGCAGGCCGACGGCGTTCTCGGCCCGGTTCGCCATCGGGAACCAGGGCAGAGCCGCATGCCAGGCGCGGAATGCGAGCAGCACGAGGTGGTGGAACTGGCGCAGGTGGGTGCGCTCGTGGGCGAGCACCGCGTC
This sequence comes from Microterricola viridarii, assembly GCF_001542775.1. Lineage (GTDB taxonomy): Bacteria > Actinomycetota > Actinomycetes > Actinomycetales > Microbacteriaceae > Microterricola > Microterricola viridarii_A. Next base: position 1,573,653 of record NZ_CP014145.1, on the reverse strand, counting down.
GAGCTCTGCCGGCTCGAGCAGCTCGATCAGCCCGCCGGAGAGCACCGTGACGGTGTGCACGCCGGGCACGCAGTACGCGATCGGCGTGGGGTGGTCCAGCACCCGGGTGCCCGGCTGTTCGGGCAGGGGGGAGCTCAGCAGTTCGACCGCCGCGCGGTGTCGGCGCCGGCTCCGCTCCGTCTGCAACGTGGTGCTGATCAGATTGAGCAGCAGGTGGCCTCCGAGCAGCACGGCCCCGCCGAGAGCGACGATGTTGAGCACCCCGAAATCCGCGGGAATCGGCCCGCTGGTGAGGCTGGCCAACAGCCCGCGGATGCCGCCGAGCTCACCGTTCAGCGGGGCGAGGCCGAAGGTGAGCAGCGCGCCGATCATGGCCAGCCCGCCGCCGAGCGCGATCGCCTGCCACAGAGCGAGGGCGATTCCGGGTGCGCGGGAGGGCCAGCGCGCCGCAGAGAGGGCGAGCGGGATTGGCCAGGCCAACGCCACGGCGAGCACGGCGAGAACGAGCGAAGCGATGAGCACGGGAGCGGTGGTGCCTTAGCTGGGGGTGCGTGAGCCGAGCAGCTCGCGCAGCGTCTCTGCCTCGCTGGCGCTGACCTGGCCGACGAAGCGGGCCAGGGCGGCATCGCGGTCTGGCGCGAGCTCGAGCACCTGATGCATCAGATTCGCCGTGTGCTCCTCGCGTGAATTCACCGCGAAGTAGCGGTGCGGGCGCTCGACGCGGCTGCGGGCGACGAAGCCCTTCGCCTCCAGACGGGAGAGCACGGTCAGAAGAGTCGTCTTGGCATGTTCCTTCCGCGGCGCCTCGGCGTTAGCGTTGAGCAAACGATCGCCGAGCTCGGGTGCGGACAGGCCCTCAGAAGCGTCCCAGAGGGCGTTCATGATCGATCTTTCCAGGACTCCGAGCGTGTTCATATCTCCAGATTACCGGCTGAAGCTGAATATGTTCTACGCTCTGTAGAAGTCACGACTTCTACGCAGTGTAGAAGTCACTTGAGGGGAGTCCCCGTTGAACGAGATCTTGGACCCGTTGGCGCTTGCGCGCTGGCAATTCGGCCTCACCACGATCTATCACTTCTTATTCGTGCCGATCACCATCGGTATGGTCACCGTGACCGCGGTCTTCCAGACCGCGTGGTACCGAACGGGTCACGTCAAGTACCTGCAGCTGACCAAGTTCTTCGGCCAGATCTTCCTGATCAACTTCGCCATGGGTGTCGTCACCGGTATCGTGCAGGAGTTCCAGTTCGGCATGAACTGGTCGGACTACTCCCGCTTCGTCGGTGACGTGTTCGGCGCCCCGCTGGCGCTGGAGGGCCTGCTCGCCTTCTTCTTCGAGGCCACCTTCATCGGGCTCTGGATCTTCGGCTGGGACAAGCTCCCGCGCAAGATCCACCTGCTGACCATCTGGGCGACGGCCTTCGGCTCCATCGTCTCGGCCTACTTCATCATTGCCGCGAACTCGTTCATGCAGAACCCGGTCGCCTACCAGATGAATGAGGAGAAGGGGCGCGCAGAACTCACCAACATCTGGGAGCTGCTGACCAACCCCGTCGCGTTGGCGGCCTTCCCGCACACCATCTTCGCCAGCTTCATGGTGGCCGCCGGCCTCGTCATCACGGTCTCCGCCTGGCACCTGGCGCGCAATCAGCACCTCGAGACGATGCGCCCAGCGCTCAAGTTCGGCCTCTGGGTGATGATTGGCGCCGGCATCCTGACGACGCTCACGGGCGACCAGCTCAGCCTCGCCATGGTGGCAACGCAGCCGATGAAGATGGCCGCGGCAGAGGCGACGTATCAAACCGTGTGCGGCGCTCAAGCCTCGTTCTCGCTGTTCACCCTCGGCACACCCGACGGCACGAGCGAGCTGTTCTCCATTCGCGTGCCGTACCTGCTCTCGCTGCTGTCGACGCACACCTTCGATGGCTGTGTTGAGGGTATCAACGACCTGCAGACCCAGTACACCGCTGCGTTCGGCCCCGGCGACTACGCCCCCACCATCTGGATCACCTACTGGGCGTTCCGTTGGATGATCGGCCTCGGCATGCTGCACGTTCTCGTCGCCGTCGTCGGCCTCTGGCTCACCCGTGGTGGCCGTCTGCCGAAGAACAAGTGGGTCTGGAAGGCCGCGATCTGGTCGTTCCCGCTCTCGCTCGCCGCCATGATCGTCGGCTGGATCTTCGCCGAGATGGGCAGGCAGCCCTGGCTCGTGTTCAGCCTGCTGAAGACCGAGGACGGCGTCTCGCCCGGCGTCACCGGACTTGAGGTGCTGATCTCGATCGTCGCCTTCACGCTGATCTACGGCATCCTCGCGGTCGTCGAGTTCAAGCTCATCAAGAAGGTCGCCCAGAAGGGCCCGGCAGACGCGCCGGAGCCGCACCCGGAGACCGGCCTCATTGAACCGTCAACAACGGTCTACTAGGAGATAATCATGGATCTTGGCATTCTCTGGTTCTGGATCGTTGCCGGTCTCTTCATCGGCTACTTCATCCTGGACGGCTTCGACTTCGGCGTCGGCATGACGCTGCCCTTCCTGGGCAAGGACGATCTCGATCGTCGTGTGCTCATCAACACCATCGGCCCCGTCTGGGACCTCAATGAGACCTGGGTGATCGTCGCAGGCGCCTGCCTGTTCGCGGCCTTCCCGGAGTGGTACGCCACCCTGTTCAGCGGCTTCTACCTGGCGCTGCTGCTCATTCTGCTGGCCCTGATCGCCCGCGGTGTCTCGTTCGAGTACCGGCACCAGCGGCCGGAGTCGCGCTGGAAGAAGTGGTTCGACGGCATGATCATCGTCGGCTCCGTCGTGCCGGCGCTGCTCTGGGGTGTCGCCTTCGCCAACATCGTGCAGGGCGTCGCGATCGATGCTGACTTCAACTACACGGGCACGCTGTTCGACCTGTTGAACCCGTACGCGCTGCTCGGCGGCCTCACCACCCTGATGCTGTTCTTCACCCACGGCGCGATCTTCGTCTCGCTGAAGACGGACGGCGAGATCCGAGAGCGCGCACGCAAGCTCGCCACCAAGGCCGGCGTCGTGACGATCGTGATCGCGGCATCGTTCCTGGTGTGGACGGCGTTCATCGCCGAGTTCAAGGTGGCCTACCTGGTGCTAGCGGCACTGGCCGCGGTCTGCCTGATCGGCGCCTGGCTGTTCAACCTGCGCGGCTCTGAGGGTGTCTCCTTCGCCCTGATGGCGGCGACGATCGCCCTCGCGGTGCTGTCGCTGTTCACGGCGCTGTTCCCGAACGTCATGCCCTCGACCACCGACGTGGCCAACAGCCTGACGATCGCCAACGCCTCCAGCTCCGAGTACACGCTGACGGTGATGAGCTGGACGGCGCTGATCTTCCTGCCGCTGATCCTGCTCTACCAGGGCTGGACCTACTGGGTGTTCCGCAAGCGCGTCAGCCGGGCCACGATCGAGGCGGCCACGGGCGTCGCCGCCCACGCGGCGTGAGTCAGACCGACACCGAGACACGGGGCGCGCGGGCATCGCGCGCCCCCATCGACCCGCGCCTGCTTCGGCGGGCGCGGGCGATGCGCGGTTTCCTGGCACTCGGCGGCCTGCTCGGACTGCTCCAAACGGCGTCCATCATCGGCTTCGCCTGGTTCGTCTCCGTGCTGGTGACCGGCGCCATCGACGGCCAGAGCGTCGCCGAGCTCTCCGGATCCTTCGCCGCGCTGGCGGCGATGGTGTTGCTCCGGGCCTTCACGGTCTGGGCGATGGATGCCGCGGCGGCGGCAGGAGCCGCCCGGGTGAAGAGCCAGCTGCGGGTTTCGGTGCTCGCCGGCATCCGCAAGCTCGGCCCGTCTTGGACTGCGCAGCGGGGGAGCGCGGCCACCGCGACCCTCGTCGGCCCGGGGCTCGACGCGCTTGACGGCTACTTCGGGAAGTACCTTCCGCAGTTGATCCTGACGGCGATCGCGACGCCGCTGCTCGTGATCGCGATCTTCCTGAATGACTGGCTGAGTGCGCTGATCGTCGCCATCGCTCTGCCGGTCATTCCCCTGTTCATGGTGCTGATCGGCATGGCCACCCAAGCTGTGCAGCGTAAGCAGTGGGATGCCCTGCAACACCTGAGTGGCAGCTTCCTCGACGTCGTCGGGGGCCTCGCCACCCTCAAGATTTTCGGCCGTGAGCGCCGCCAGCTCACCCGCATCCGCACGGTGACAGAGAGCTACCGCTCCGAAACAATGAAGGTGCTTCGCCTTTCCTTCCTCAGTGGCTTCGTGCTCGAACTGGCCGGCAGCCTCTCGGTTGCGCTCATCGCCGTGACGATCGGACTGCGCCTGCTCGACGGCGACCTGACGCTCGGTGTCGGACTGTTCGTGCTGATCCTCGCGCCTGAGGTGTTCCTGCCCGTGCGCAACGTCGGCGCTCAGTACCACGCCGCTGCGGAGGGCGTCACGGCTGCGGCCGACGTCTTCGACGTGCTCGAGCAGGCCGAGGCCCTCCCCAAGCAGCAGACGGCTGCCGCCGCCTCAACGGCCGCCCCGAGCACTGCTGTGGCGGCTGCGCGCGGCGGCACCCTGCGCCTGCAGGATCTCAGCGTGCACCGCGGCGACCGGCTGATCGTCGACCGGTTCTCGGCTGAGTTCGAGCCGGGCACCCTGTCGGTGCTGGCCGGGCCGAGCGGCGCGGGCAAGTCCACCATCCTGGCGGCCCTGCTCGGCTTCGTGCCCTTCGACGGCACGGTCAGTCTCGGCGGCCTCCACGCGCTTCGCCGCGACGACGTGGCCTGGTCAGGGCAGAACCCGGCGCTCGGCAGTGGGAGCGTGGCCGAGAACGTCGCGCTCGGCGGAAGGCTCGCACCCGGCAGCGCGGAGCGCGCCGAGCTGCTCGAACGCAGCATGCGCCTCGCCGTGGCATCCGGGATCGACCCCGAACTGACGCTCGGCGTCGGCGGGGCAGGGCTCTCGGGCGGGCAGGCGCAGCGCGTCGGCCTGGCCCGCGCCTTCTACCGGTGGCAGGAGCGCAGCACGCCTGTGCTGTTGCTTGACGAGCCCAGCTCGGCGCTCGACGCCGAGACGGAGGCGCGCCTGCTCGGCTCGCTCCGTGAGGCCGCCGACGCCGGCGCAATCGTGATCGTTGTGAGCCATCGGCAGGCCGTATTGGCCGGCGCCGATCGGATCGTGTGGCTGGAGACCGTGCATGTTGATTGAGAACGCCTCGCTGGGCCCGGCCGCGCCGATCGCCAGCCAGAATGCCACGGCAGACGCCCGCGAGGTTCTGAGGCACGCTCAGCCCGGCCCGCGCCGCTTCGCGCCCGGCCTGATCTTCGCGCTGCTCGGTGCGATCTCGGCCGTCGCGCTGCTGGCCTGCTCGGCGTGGCTGATCGCCCGCGCCGCCGAGCAGCCGCAGCTCGCCTACCTCTCGGTCGCCGTCGTCGGCGTGCGCGCCTTCGCCCTGAGCCGCTCCGCGTTCCGCTACGTCGACCGGCTGGCCAGCCACGATGCCGCCTTCCGGCAGCTGGCCGAGCTGCGAGTCGCCGTGTTCCAGCGGCTGATCCCGCTCGCCCCGGCCGGGCTGGCCCGCACCAAGCGCGGGGACCTGCTCAGCCGGCTGGTGAGCGACGTCGACGCCCTGCAAGACCTCCCGTTGCGTGTCGTCCAGCCCTTGTTGGTCTCCGGCATCGTCGCGGTGCTGAGCGTCGCCGGCGTCTGGCTCGTGCTGCCACAGGCCGCACTCACCCTGCTGATCTGCCTGGTCGTCGCATTCCTGGCCGGCACCCTGCTGCATGCCGCCATCGCCGCCAGAGCCGAGCGTCGGCTCGCCCCGGGCCGCGGAGCCCTCATGCAACAGCTGCTGGACTTCATCGGCTCGCTCGATGTGCTGCTCGCATTCGGCGCCGTCGATGAGCGGCTTGAGCAGTTGAACCGCACGGATGCCGCGCTGCGCCGGGACGGCGTGAAAGCGTCACTCGGCGCGGGCCTGGCCGCCTCCGCAATGACGTTCGCCGCCGGCATCGCCACGCTGCTCGCGATCCTTGTCGGAGCGCCCGTGCTCGAGGGACCGCAGTTGGCCATCGTCGCTCTCGTGCCGCTGGCCGTGTTCGAGGTGTGCGGCATGGTTCCGCTGGCCGTCGGCGCCTGGCGCCAGGTGCGCTCCAGCGCCGAGCGGGTGGCCCGGATCGCGCCGGACACAGTGCCGAACGGCATTCCTCTTGAGCCGACTAGCGCTGCGCCGGCATCCGCCGATCTTGAGCCGCGTGAGCCCGACGCGGGGCGCCTGCCCGCCCCGACCGTCGCCCTCAGCGGGCTGTCGGCGCGCTGGCCCGATCTCGACGGCGGCGACCCCGACGCCGATCCCGAGCTCGCGCCCGGGGCGGCGCTCGATGGCATCAGCTTCGGCGTCGCCCCCGGCGAGCGGGTGCTCGTGCGTGGCGAGAGTGGTGCGGGCAAGACCACCCTGGCCAACGTGCTCGTGCGCTTCCTCGACTACCAGGGCGGCTTCACCGTGGGCGGCCGCGAGGCCAAAGCGATGCCGCCGGCCGAGCTGCGCCGCACCATCGGGCTGTGCGAGCAGAACCCGTGGATCTTCGACTCCTCGCTGCGGCAGAACCTGCTCTTCGCCCGCGAGAACGCCGACGACGCAGAGCTGAACGCGGTGCTCGCCCGCGTCGGCCTGGCCGACTGGGCCGCCGGCCGTGGCGGCCTCGACGCCGAGCTGGGGGAGCGCGGCGCGCTCGTCTCCGGCGGGCAGGCTCAACGCATCGCCCTCGCCCGGGCGCTGCTGGCCGACTTCCCGGTGCTCGTCGTCGACGAGCCGACTGCCAACGTCGACGCCGCTCAGGCCGATGCGCTGATGCGCGACATCCTCTCGGCGACCGATCGCTCCGAGCGCGGCGTTGCCCGCAGCGTGATCCTGATCTCTCACGACTCGGTGCCCGCCGAACTGATCGATCGGGAGCTGCTGCTCCGCGACGGGCGACTCGTGGGGGCGGGCGAGCCGACCGCCTAGGCTTGGAGGGTGAACCGCCCGCCCTCCCCGACTGTGCTTGAACTCGAGCTGCCGGGCTGGCTGGAACCCGCCTCCGTGTTCGAGGTGCTGTACGGCGCGCGGGCGCACGCGTTCTGGCTGGACGGCGGGGCCGGCGCCGAGAGCGGCACCAGCTACATGGGCGCCCCGGGCGTTGGCGCGCGGGTCGTGACCGCCTCTGTTCCGCAGGGAACGCTCACGGTTTCGACGCTCCTGGCGCGTGGGACCCTCGAATCCGAGACCGTGCCCGCTGACATCTTCGACTTCCTGCGCGCCGAGATCGGCACGCAGACGCCGGTGACGGCTGCCGGGCACGAGAGCGCCCACGAGCTGCCGGGATTCCGCCTCGGCTGGGTCGGCTGGCTCGGCTACGAGCTCGGCGCCGCACTCGTCGGAACGCCGGCTCACACAGCCAGGACCCCGGATGCTGCCCTGCTCGAGATCGACCGCGCTCTGGCCTTTGACCACGCGGCCGAGACGGTCACTCTGCTGCTGCGGGCGAGCGGTGACACCGAGGCAGATACCGCCGCGCTCGACGCCTGGCGCGGGGAGATTGTCGCGGCGCTGGGCGCCGCGGCATCCGCCACCCCTCACCTGGCTGACGAGCCGCCTGCCACGACGGCGCCCATCGCCACCTGGCGGCACGCGCCAGAGCGCTACGCCGAGCTGATCGCCGACTGTCAGGCCGCCATCCACCGCGGCGACGCCTACCAACTCTGCCTGACCAACGAGATCCGGGTTTCCTTTCCACGCGGCGAGCAGCTCGACCCGCTCGAGACCTACCTGCGCTTGCGGGCGTCCAGTCCAACCCACCATGGTGGGCTGCTGCGGGTCGGCGCCGTGTCGCTGCTCTCGGCCAGTCCGGAGCAGTTCCTCGCGGTGACGGCCGGCGGTCATGTGACCACCAAGCCCATTAAGGGCACCCGTCGACGCGCGGCCGGCCTTGCCCGCGACCTCGAATTGCGCGCCGAACTCGAGTCGAGCGACAAGGAGCGCGCCGAGAACCTGATGATCGTCGACCTGATGCGCAACGACCTCGGCAAGATCAGCCGGCTCGGCTCCGTCGGCGTCTCGAAGCTGCTGGCCGTCGAGAGTTACGCGCACGTGCACCAGCTGGTCAGCACGATCGAGTCGCAACTGGCCGACGGACTCAGCGGTGTAGATGCCGTCGAGGCGAGCTTCCCCGCCGGGTCGATGACAGGTGCGCCGAAGATCAGCGCCATGACCATCCTCGACGGACTGGAACAAGGCCCGCGCGGCATCTACTCCGGCGTCTTCGGCTACTTCGGGCAGGACGGTGCCGTCGACCTCGCCATGGTCATCCGCTCCATCGTGCTGGATGACGCCGGCGCCAGTATCGGCACCGGCGGCGGTATCACCGCACTCTCGGTCGCCGCCGAAGAGGTCGAGGAGACCCAGATCAAGGCCGCCGCTCTCCTCGCCGTCCTCGGCGCCTAGCCCTCCACTCTCCGCGTCGGCCGGGCCCCCTTCCACGTCGGCTGAGGGAGCGAGGAACGAGCGACCGAAGCCCGGCTTCCAACCCGATCGTCCGGCTAGCTCCGCGCTGGTTGAGCCCTTTCCCGCCGGTTGAGCACTTTCCCGCTGGTTGAGCCCTTTCCCGCTGGTTGAGCCTGTCGAAACCCCACCAGGCCTCACGCTGTGTCGGGGCTTCAGTCGCTGGCGCTCCTTCCAGCCGGCGTTCAACTCCCGGCCCCTGTGATTCGCTCATGGAAAGCCGCGCAGAAAGCAGTTCTGAATGAGTAGCATTCGGAAATGACCGCCGACAAGTTGAGCCGGACCCTCACAACTCGCTTCAAAACTCCGCGCGATCGATTTCGTGTGACTCGACCGTTGCCGATCGTGCTGCAACTCGGGTTCTGGCTCCTGATAGCCCAGATCGCGGCAAGTATTGTCGGGTCCATCGCGAGCGCGGCCCAGTATGGCTGGCCGCCAACTCTGGCGGGCCGCCCTCCGATCGGGGCTGGCGTCTCGACCGCTGCAGCCGTTTTCCTGCTGCTGATTCTTGTCTTCCATACCGCTCTTGCGCTCCTAGTGCGGCGCGGCGTCAACTGGGCTCGCATCCTGGTCACCATGTTCTGCGCACTCAATGTAGTAATGACTGTCGGACAGCTAGACCTGCTCATCCAGATTGAGAACGTTGCCCACGTTGCCGCTGTCGTGCTGATCTGGTTGCCGCGCTCGAATGAGTTTTTCCGGCAGATCAAGAAGGACCGGGAAGCGCACCGATCGCTGCAATTCTCCTGAATCACCAGTCGGCTTCAGAGCGGGAAGTGCCGAACGAGTGGGGCTCCGCCCAGAGCGCGCCGCTTCCGTCTGATCCGCGGGCGCGATCCGCTTGAGGTGCACCGCTCCTCGGCCTCTTGCCACGTCGGCTGAGGGAGCGAGGTACGAGCGACCGAAGCCCGGCCTTCAGCCAGGCCGCTCCAGGTCGTCCCCGCTGGTTGAGTCCTTTCCCGTTGGTTGAGCCTGTCGAAACGGCTCCGTTGGTTGAGCCTGTCGAAACGGCTCCGTTGGTTGAGCCTGTCGAAACGGCTCCGCTGGTTGAGCCTGTCGAAACGGCTCCGCTGGTTGAGCCTGTCGAAACCCGGCTCAGTGTCCCGCACTGTCAGGGCTTCAGTCGCTGGCGCTCCCTCCAGCCGACGTGCGACTCCCGCCCGCCCCGCATCGCCCGGCGCCCCTCTCCACGTCGGCTGAGGGAGCGAGGAACGAGCGACCGAAGCCCGGCTTTCAACCCGATCGGCCCATCTCTTCCGACGCTACCGCACCCCACTGACACGGCGAAAACTTATCCACATCAGGGATTTAATCCGTTCGACACGCCCGCTCTCGCGTAGAATTGTGGTATGCGAACAGCCGCCCCGAACCTCATCGAGGAGGTCAGCACAGCCCAGGCCGAACTGGCCGCCGTGCTGACCGGGGTGGACGAGCGGATGCTGCACGACGACCCCCTGCTGCAGCTGACCGGCGCCATTGAACGCGCCGCCGTGCTGCTGGATTCCTGGCGGGTGCGCCTAGCCGGCGAGGTCGGCGCGCGCTCCCGCCGCGAGCTCGGCGAGGACCGCCTCTCGGCGAAGAAGGGCTGCCGCAATGCCGTGGAACTCCTGGCTCGGATCACGCTGGCCGCTGAGCGCACCCTCACCCAGCGGATGCGGGTGGGTGAGGCCACGAGACCGCGCACCGCACTGACCGGGGACACGCTCCCCGCCGCCTTCCCCGAGGCAGCCGCGGCCCTCCGTTCCGGCATCCTCGGCTACGACAGTGCCCTGGCCATCATCGACACCCTCGCCCCGATCCGGGCCCGGGTCGGCGACCTCAACCTGGAACGGGCCGAGCACGCCCTCGTCGCCGCTGCCACCGGCCCCACCATCGAGTCCCCACTGCCGTTCAGTGCCGACGAGGTCCGCGGGCAGGCCCGCGTCTGGGAACAAGTGCTGGACCCGGACGGCACTGTGCCGGCTGAGGAGCAGGCGATGGCCGCCCGCGGCATCGGCGCCGGGCTCACCCGGGACGGCCTGGTGCACCGCAAGATGGCGTTGCTGCCGGAGATTGACGCGAAGTTCGAGACATTGCTGAACGCGTACCTGAACCCGCGCAGCAAACCCACCTTCACTGACCCCGATCCCGATGCCCCGAAAGACCCGCGCGCCACCGCGCAAGCCCGGCACGACGTCTTCGCCAGCCTGATCGACGGTGCCTCCCGCTCCGCCGACGTGCCCCGGATCGGTGGGGCGGCCCCGACCGTGCTGGTCTCCGTGCGGCAGGCCGACCTGACCGCCCGTTGCGGGTCCGGGTTCATTGAGGGCTGCGACGCGGCCTTGTCGATGCGGGCGGTGGAGCAGCTCGCCTGCACCGGCGGCACCCAAACCGTCCTGATCGGCGACGACGGCCGACTGGTCAGCCTGAGCACGTCGGATCGGGTGTTCAACGCCGCCCAACGCCGGGCGATCACCCTCCGTGACGGCGGCTGCATCATCCCGGGGTGCACGATCCCGGCTGCCTGGTCCGAGATCCACCACGTGATCGCGCACCGGGACGGCGGTAAAACTGAGGTGTGCAATGGTGTGCTGTTGTGTTGGCTCCACCACCGCACGATTGAGACCAGCGGTTGGCGCATCCTGATGATCGACGGGGTCCCGCATGTGAAACCGCCGCCGTGGCTCCGCGGTGGCCGCTCCGACGCCGAGACGCCCTGGCGCAGAGCGACGAAGTCCCGCCCCCAGCTCGCCGACCTCCTCGAGAGACATCCGGTACTGGTCGAGTAGGTCGCAGCACCGTATCGAGACCCACGCACCACCTGAAACTCACAGTGCGCCGGGCAGCCCGCCCCGCCCCGCCCCGCCGCGAAGCGCAGCACAGCTCAGCATCCGATCGGGAGGCACTCGGAGGTTAGGGAGGCCGGAAGCAGGCCACAACGGCCTCCCGATCGCGCGTCAGCCTCCCAATGCTGCGCGTGCCACCGCGTGCGCCGTACACTGCTCCCATTGTGAACGTGGGGGAGGCCCGCATGAGTGAGTTCCCGGCCCCCGAGCCCCGCATCCGGCCAATGCGCGGCCGGGACCCGTTCGAGGAGCACCGCGCCTCCACGCCGCTGGAACTCCTCTTCGATCTCACCTTCGCCGTCGCGTTTGGCGTGGCCGGCAACCAGTTCGCCCATCTGGTTGCAGAGGGCCACCTGGTCAGCGGCCTGGCCGGCTTCGGCTTCGCTATGTTCGCCGTCGTCTGGGCCTGGATTAACTTCTCCTGGTTCGCCTCGGCGTTCGACACCGACGACTGGCCGTACCGGGTCACGACGATGGTGCAGATGGTCGGCGTCCTGATCTTGGCCCTCGGCCTGCCCCAGCTCTTCGCCTCCATCGACCAGAAGGGCGCGATCGACAACGAGGTCGTGGTGTTGGGCTACGTCGCGATGCGCATCGCCATGGTCGCGCAATGGCTGCGCGCCGCGGCATCCGACCCCGTGCACCGCCCGGCCGCCGTCAGCTACGTCGTCACGCTGCTTGTCGCGCAAGCGGGTTGGGTGGTGCTGCTTGTCGCCCCGGTGACCGGTGCGCAGACCTTCATCTGGGGAAGTGTGCTCATCGTGGTCGAGATGAGCGGGCCCGTGATCGCCGAGCGGATGCGGGGCGGAACGCCCTGGCACGTAGGGCACATCGTCGAGCGCCACGCGCTGCTTGTGATCATCACGCTGGGCGAGGGGGTGATCGGCACCGTGGCGTCGATCTCGGCCGTCGTAGACCGGCAGGGTTGGAACCCGGATGCCGTGCTCGTAGCGGTCGCCGGCATCGGCCTGACCTTCGGGCTGTGGTGGACGTATTACATCCTGCCGTCCGCCGAGATTCTGAGTGTGAGGCGTAATCGTTCCTTCGTCTGGGGCTACGGCCACCTGCTCATCTTCGCGGCACTGGTCGCCGTGGGCACCGGGCTGCACTTGGCTGCCACCTTCATCGAGGGGCAGAGCGTGCTCGGCGCCACCGGCACCGTGCTCGCCCTGGCCCTGCCGGTCGGCCTGTTCATCATCTTCATCTACGCTCTCTACTCCTACCTGGTGCGGGTCACCGACTGGCTGCACGCACTGCTCCTTCTTGGCGGGCTGGGTGCGCTCCTGCTCGCGGTGTGGCTGGCGGATGCCGGCTTTCCGATGACGTGGTGCCTGATCGTCGTGACGGGCGCCCCGCTGATCACGGTCGTCGGCTACGAAAGCGTCGGCCACCGTCATCGGGATGCCGCATTGCGTATCGCCATCGGGCGCGCGGGTGCAGAATAGGCGCGTCTCTCGGCAGATCCAGTGCGACCCGGCCTCATCAAGAGTCTTGTCTGCATCATGCCGGTGGTGCCCGCGCTGCGGGCGATGCCGCATCCACAATGTAAAGGCACCTTGACAGTCGCGGTGGCCGCCGCTACGGTCAATGTAAAGGTTCATTTACACAAGGAGTGATATGCGCGCGTGGTTCACGTTGGTGGGTGCGGCACTGGGCGCGCTCCTCGCCGTCTGGGCATTGGCCAATGTTCTCCCCGCGGGCTACGAGGTGATCCCCAGAATCCTCTACGCCATCATCGTGTTCGGCGGTGCTGTCGGAGGCCTCGGGGTTCGCAAGCACAACGAGAAAAGGAACCGCGCCGCCGACGCTGACAGCGTGGAGCACCAGATTGCCATCCAGGCCAGAGCGGGGTCCTTTGTCGACGGGCTGGTCATCGCCGCGGCGTTCGGGCTCTACCTCGTCCTCACTGCGCAGTTCGAAACCGCCCTGCTCGTGTACGGCTTGCTCTGCGTGAGCATCGGCCTCTTCTGGGCACGGTATGCGATCCTTCGCCGAGGCATCAATCAGGCCGCATGAAGAACTCGCTGCTGGCTCTGCGACAGGCCCGTGGGATCTCGCAGGATGACCTCGGCAAACTGCTCGGAGTCTCCCGCCAGACGATCATCTCCATCGAGAAGGGGCGCTACGCGCCCAGCCTCGCCCTCGCCTTCAAGATCGCAGAGCACTTCGACACAACGATCGAATCCATCTTCACACCCGAGTGACCGGCGGGCCGAGCGCGCCATTCGAGGCGGGCCCGGCAATTGAGTACGCTAGAGCTTTGGGATTCGCGATGCTCTGGCCTCGCGAGCGCCGAGCCGTGGCGCTCCCTCACCGCATCCGCAATTGAATGAGAGTCACGTGGCACACGAGCAGGATTCCGCGAGCAGCAGGCACGACGACGAAGAGGTCTACGACTTCTCCGCCCTCCAGAAGAAGTGGCTGCCCATCTGGGACGAGCTCCAGCCGTTCAGCACGAGCAACCCCGATGACGAGCGCCCGCGCAAGTACGTGCTCGACATGTTCCCCTACCCCTCCGGCGACCTGCACATGGGGCACGCCGAGGTGTACGCGCTCGGCGATGTCGTCGCGCGCTACTGGCGCCAGCAGGGCTTCAACGTGATGCACCCGATCGGCTGGGACAGCTTCGGCCTGCCCGCCGAGAACGCCGCCATCAAGCGCGGCATCGACCCGCGCGGCTGGACCTACGACAACATCGCGCAGCAGAAGAAGAGCATGCGCCTGTACGCGGCCAGCTTCGACTGGGAGCGCGAGATCCACACCAGCGACCCCGAGTACTACAAGTGGAACCAGTGGCTGTTCCTCGAGCTGTACAAGGCCGGCCTGGCCTACCGCAAGGAGAGCTGGGTCAACTGGGATCCGGTAGACCAGACCGTGCTCGCCAACGAGCAGGTGCTGGCCGATGGCACCTCAGAGCGCAGCGGCGCCGTGGTCGTCAAGAAGCGACTCACCCAGTGGTACTTCAAGATCACCGATTACGCCGACCGTCTGCTGGACGACCTCGACCAGCTCGAGGGCCACTGGCCGTCGAAGGTGCTGCAGATGCAGCGCAACTGGATCGGCCGCTCCATCGGCGCCGACGTCGAGTTCGAGATCGAGGGCCGCGACGAGCGCATCCCCGTCTTCACGACCCGCCCCGACACCCTCTGGGGTGCCACGTTCATGGTTGTCGCCCCGGATGCCGCCCTGGCATCCGAGCTTGTCGAGGGCACCAGCCCCGAGGTGCAGCAGCGATTCGCCGACTACCTCACCGAGGTGGGGCACAGCAGCGAGATCGAGCGCCAGGCGACTGACCGGCCGAAGACCGGCGTGTTCCTCGAGCGCTATGCCGTCAACCCCGTCAACGGGGAGCGCCTGCCCATCTGGGCCGCCGACTACGTGCTGGCCGACTACGGCCACGGCGCCGTCATGGCCGTGCCCGCGCACGACCAGCGCGACCTCGACTTCGCACGCACCTTCGACCTGCCCGTGCGCGTCGTGCTCGACGTGCCGAACACCAACGAAGACGGTGCGAGCAACGACCCGAGCGAGACCGGCGTCGCCCTGTCCGGCGACGGCACCCTGATCAACTCGGGCCCCCTCGACGGGCTCCGCAAGGCCGAGGCCGTTCCCCGCGCCATCGAGATCCTCGAGGCCGAGGGCCGCGGCCGCGCCACCAAGAACTACCGCCTGCGCGACTGGCTGATCTCGCGCCAGCGCTACTGGGGTACCCCGATCCCGATCATCCACGGCGAAGACGGCACCGAGCACCCGGTGCCCGTCGAGCAGCTGCCCGTCCTGCTGCCGGATGCCGCAGGACTCGACCTGAAGCCCAAGGGCACCTCGCCGCTCGGCGGCGCAGCCGACTGGGTGAACGTGCCGAACCCGGTCGACGGCACCCCGGCCAAGCGCGATGCAGACACCATGGACACCTTCGTGGACAGCTCCTGGTACTTCCTACGCTTCCTCAACCCGAACGACGACACGAAGGCGTTCGACCCGGAGGAGGCACAGAAGTGGGCCCCCGTCGACCAGTACGTCGGCGGTGTTGAGCACGCCATCCTTCACCTGCTCTACGCGCGCTTCATCACCAAGGTGCTGCACGACCTCGGCTACCTGAGCTTCACCGAGCCGTTCAAGGCGCTGCTGAACCAGGGCATGGTCATCCTTGACGGCGCCAAGATGAGCAAGAGCAAGGGCAACATCGTCTTCTTCACCGAAGAGGTCGACAAGCACGGCGTCGACGCCGTGCGCCTGACGATGGCGTTCGCCGGCCCGCCGGAGGATGACATCGACTGGGCAGAGGTCTCGCCCGTCGGCTCCGCCAAGTTCCTGGCGCGCGCCTGGCGCGTCGCCAACGATGTCACGAGCGAGCCCGGCGTCGACCCCGCCACGGGCGACCCGGCCCTCCGCCGCGTCACGCACCGCTTCCTCGCCGACGCCCCGGGCCTGACGGAGGCGTTCAAGTTCAACGTCGTCGTCGCCCGTCTGATGGAGCTCGTCAACGCCACGCGCAAGACGATCGACTCCGGCGCAGGCGCGGGCGACCCCGCTGTGCGTGAGGCCGCTGAGACCACCGCGCTCGCCCTTAACCTGTTCGCACCGTACCTGGCCGAGGAGATGTGGGAGAAGCTCGGTTTCGAGCCATCCGTCGCCCTCGTGCAGTGGCGCAAGGCTGACGAGTCGCTTCTCGTCGCCGAGTCGGTCACCGCCATCGTGCAGGTCAACGGCAAGGTGCGCGACCGCCTCGAGGTCTCGCCGCAGATCACCGACGCCGAGCTGGAGGCGCTGGCCATGGCTTCCGAGGCCGTGCAGAAGGCCATCGGTGGCGGCGAGATCGTCAAGGTCATCGTGCGCGCTCCGAAGCTCGTGAACATCGCGATCCGCGGCTAACAGCCCGCGGCAACATCACGGCGCCTCTCCTGCACACGCGGGGGAGGCGCCGTTGTTTTCCACAGTGCGGTGGCTGGCCGCTCCGACCGGCCAGCGGGTTCCTAGGCTGCCCATATGGAGTCTCCGCCCGGCGAACTGGCGCCGCCCGCCGAGCTGGTGCGGTCGGCCCGGGCGCCGTCCGCACGCGCCCGCCTGGGCGTCGGCGCCGCCATCGTGCTGTTCCTCATCGCGCTCGTGGCGGCCGTGTTGGTGTCCGCGTTCGGGTCCGCCGGAACGGAGGAGACGATCTCCGTCGGCGGCCCCGGCCCCGGCACTTCCTCTAACCCCGGCGCTTCCCCACAGCCCGGTGCGTCGGGCGGAGGGGAGGTTGCCGAGGCGCCGCTCTACGTGCACGTCTGGGGTGCGGTGGCGGATGCCGGCCTCTACCGGGTGGCGGCCGGCTCCCGCGTCGTCGACGTCATCGCCGCGGCCGGCGGTTTCGCCGATGACGCCGACCCCGCTGGGGTGAACCTGGCGCGTGCGCTCAGCGACGGCGAGCAGCTGCACGTGCCGCGCCTCGGCGAGGCACCGCCGCCGGTCGCGGCTCAGCCCGGCGGTGCAGCGGGCGCGGGCTCCGGTGTGCTGCCGCTCATCAACCTCAACACGGCGACGCAGGCGGAGCTCGAGACGCTGCCCCGGATCGGGCCGGCACTCGCCCAACGCATCCTCGACTGGCGCGAGGCGAATGGAGGGTTCGGCGCGGTGGATGACCTGCGCAGCGTCACCGGAATCGGGGCGAAGACCTTTGACGGCCTGAAAGACCTGGTGACCGTGTGAAGGCGCGGGCGCTGCTGCCCGCCGTGACTGCGTGGGCCGCCGCCCTGCTGGCGATCTGGCTGCCCGGCTGGCCCTTTGCGCCTGTGCTGTGGGCTGCGGCGGTGCTGGCGCTCGGGGCGGCGATCGTGCTGGCTCGCCGGGAGGGCCGGCATCCGCTCGCCGGCTGGCTGCCGCTTCTCTCCCTCTGCCTGAGCGCGGCGGCGCTGGTGAGCACGACCGCCGCCGTGCAGGGTCCGCAACGCCAGCCGGAGATGCTGCGCGCTGCCGCCGAGGACGGCCGGCCGGTCACGCTCAGCGGGATGATCCTCTCCATGCCGCAGGCGCAGAGCTTCGCCTTCGGCTTCGGGAACTCCGATCGGGTGCGCTTCGCCCTGCGGGTCGAGTCCGCGCAGAACAGCCGGGCGGGCCCCGTTGTTCGGCTTGCCGTGCCGATGCGGGCGTTCGTGGAGCTCCCGGCCGGAGTGGTTCCCCTCGACATCGGCACGCGGGTGTCGTTCACGGCGCGCCTCGTGCCGAACGCTCCCGGCGAGCCCGACGCCTTCCGTGCCTACGGAACCGGGCCGCTCGCCGTCGACTCGGCGCCGCCCTGGTACCTGGCGTGGGCGGCCGAGTTACGCGCCGAGTTCCGGGCGGCGGCGGCCCGCCTGCCGGGGGAGGGTGGCGCCCTCCTGCCGGGTCTCGCCCTCGGCGACACCAGCGCGGTCGGCGACGGGCTGGACCAGGCGATGAAGGCCAGCTCGCTCAGCCACCTGACGGCCGTCTCCGGCGCGAACTGCGCCATCGTGGTCGCCGCTGTGATGCTGCTCGGCGCCGGGCTGCGCCTGCGTCGAGGGGTGCGCATCGCCGTCGCATTGCTGGTGCTGCTCGCTTTCACCGTGCTCGTCACCCCGGAGCCGAGCGTGCTGCGCGCCGGGCTGATGGCGCTCATCGTGCTGCTCGGGATGGCATCTGGCCGGCCGGGCGGCGGCGTGCCCGCGCTCGGGCTGGCGACGCTCGTGCTGCTGGCGCTCGACCCATGGCTGGCCTCCAGTTACGGCTTCGCGCTCTCCGCTCTGGCCACGGCCGGGCTGCTGCTGCTGACCGCGCCCCTGGCCTCTGCACTGGGCCGCTGGATGCCGCGACCCCTCGCGCTGGCCCTCGCGCTGCCGCTCGCCGCGCAGCTGGCCTGCCAGCCCGTGCTCATCCTGCTGGCGCCGTCCGTGCCGTTGCTGGGCGTTCCTGCCAACCTGCTGGCCGGGCCCGCCGCACCCGCGGCCACCCTGCTCGGCCTGATCGGTTGTCTGCTTCTGCCCTGGCTGCCCTCGCTCGGATTCGCCGTCATCCAGCTCGCCTGGCTGCCCGCGGCCTGGATTGCGGCCGTCGCGCACACCGTCGCCGGGCTCCCGGGTGCCCGCGCACCCTGGCTCGACGGCCTGCTCGGCGCGCTGCTGCTGGCCGGCGCGAGCGGGCTCGCGCTCTGGCTGCTGCTGCGCGGAGCTGGGCGCCGCAAACCGCGCACCGTGCCGGTGATGCTTGCCGGCGTCGCCCTCATCGTGCTCGTCGGCGGGTACGGCGGGGCGCTGCTCGGCACCGGCGTCGTCCGCGGCTGGAGCCGGCCGGCCGATTGGCAGATCGCGCTCTGCGACGTCGGCCAGGGTGATGCGGTGCTGATTCGCGATGGAGGCCAGACCGCGCTGATCGACACCGGGCCAGAGCCTGCCCCGCTGCGCGCCTGCCTCGATACCCTCGGCGTCGAGCGCATCGATCTGCTCGTGCTCACCCACTACGACCTCGACCACATCGGCGGCCTCGCCGCGATCCGCGGGATGGTCGGCATCGCGCTCGTCGGGGTACCCAGCGGCCCGCGGGACGACCGGCTACTCGACCCGCTCCGTCAAGCAGGAGTTCCCGTGCAGGTGGCCGCGCGCGGGCAGCAGGGCGTGCTGGGCACCCTGCGCTGGCGGGTGCTCTGGCCGGCGACGCATGACGGCCCGCTCAGCACCGGCAACCCGGGCAGTGTCGTTCTGCTTGTCGAGGGCGGCGGCATCCGTTCGTTGTTCCTCGCCGACCTTGGCGCTGAATCCGAAGCGGCGCTGCAGGGCATGGAACCGCTCGGGCGGGTGGACGTCCTGAAGGTCGCCCACCACGGCTCATCAGACCAGAGCGCGGAGCTCTACCGGAGTCTGGCCGCTCCGCTCGGGCTGATCGGGGTGGGCGCGGACAACGGCTACGGGCACCCGACCTCGTCGCTGTTGGCCACGCTGAAAGCGAGCGGCACGCGGGCGTTCCGCAGCGATCTGCACGGCCTCGTTCTGGTGTCGCCGCGCCCGGCCGAGCACGACGCGGCGCTGCGGGTGTGGACGGAGCGCCGCGGCGACTAACCTTGAACTTTGAAGAGAGGGAGGCGCGTGGCTACTCGCACGACACCGGCACGAGGCAAGAGTTCCGTGGCCATTCCGCAGCTCGCGTGGAACCAGGTTCGACCCGCCCCGGTTGTGCTGGTCTCCGGCACGGAGGGCTTCCTCGCCGACCGCGCGATCCGCCGACTCCGCGACTTCCTGAAGGGCGAGGACCCGAGCATCGAGGTCGTCGACCTGGATGCAGACAGCTACGCCGCGGGGGAGCTGCTCACCGTCGCCAGCCCCTCGCTGTTCATGGAGCCGCGCTTCATCCGGGTCAACTCCGTCGAGAAGTGCACCGACGCGTTCATCACCGAGACGCTGGCCTACCTCGAGGACCCGGCCGAGAACACCTACCTGGTGCTTCGCCACAACGGCGGCGTGCGCGGCAAGAAGCTGCTCGACGCCCTGCGCGGCGGACTCGGCGGCGGCGTCGAGGTGGTCTGCGCAGAGCTCAAGAAGGATGCGGAGAAGTACGACTTCGCAGTCGCCGAGTTCAAGGCCGGATCGCGCCGGATCACGCCAGGCGCTTTGCGCGCCCTGGTCGGTGCGTTCAGCGACGACCTCGCCGAGCTGGCATCCGCCTGTCAGCAGCTGATGGACGACACCTCGAACGAAATCAACGAGTCCACCGTCGAGCGTTACTACGGTGGGCGCGTCGAGAGCAATGCCTTCAAGGTCGCGGATGCCGCCCTCGCAGGCCGCCGCGGCGAGGCGCTCGTCTCGTTGCGCCACGCCCTCGATTCCGGGGCCGACCCGGTTCCGATCGTCGCCGCCTTCGCCATGAAGGTGCGCACGATGGCGAAGGTCTCCGGCAACCGTGCCAGCGCCGCCGAGCTTGGCATGGCGCCGTGGATGCTGGAGCGCGCCCGCAAAGACCTGGCCGGCTGGAACGAGGACGGCCTGGCCCGCGCCATCGAGGCCCTCGCCGAGGCCGACGCCGGCGTCAAGGGTGCATCGCGTGACCCCGTCTACGCGATCGAACGCCTGATCGGCGTCATCGCCGCCCGCGGTCGCCACTAGCCCCGCGCGAACTCCCGCACGGCTCGCGGCCCTCGAAAAATCTCGCGGCCCCCGGTATAACGAGGGCCGCGAGACATTTCGAGGGCCGCGACGTGCTCGGATGCCGCGGGCGGCGGCGGATCAACGAGCCGAAGCGCAGAAAGGGCCCCGTCCGAAGACGGGGCCCTTCCTGAAACAGCGTCTGAAGCTTAGAGAGCTGCAACCTGCTTGGCGATAGCCGACTTGCGGTTCGCAGCCTGGTTCTTGTGCAGAACACCCTTGCTTACGGCCTTGTCGAGCGTCTTGCCTGCGGTACGCAGAGCCGACTCGGCAACAGCCTTGTCGCCGCCGGCGATCGCGGTGCGGGTCGCGCGGATAGCGGTCTTGACCTGGCTCTTGACAGCCTTGTTGCGCTCCTGGGCCTTCTTGTTGGTGCCGATGCGCTTGATCTGCGACTTGATGTTTGCCACGTTCAGTACGTCCTTGCTTAGATGTGTATTCGGATTGTGCCGCTTGACGGTAGAGGGGCGTCTCGCGGCAATCGTGTGAAGTGGTGGGATACACACGGAAGCCAACAGGCAACTTTACCAGCTATTCGGCCGAGTCTCCAACCAAACGGGTCTCGTCGTCCAATTCGCCGTCCAACTCTGCAGCAACTCGGCTCACGATCTCGGTGAATTCGCGCGGCCGCACCAGGCTGACCAGGTGCGTCGCGCCGAGGATCAGCACACGCTCGGTGCGCGGGTTCGCGCGCAGGAAGCGCGCCTCGTCCAACCGGAAATGGTCCAGGGCGCCGTTCACGATCCACACCCGGCCGGGGTAGGAGCGGAGGCCCGCCAGAGGGTCCAAGCTGCCCGCCGCGCGCAGGGCGGCATCCATCACGTCCAGCGCGATGCCGCCGGCGCCGAGGTCGACGGATGCCTGGCGGCCGACGGCCAGGCGCGCCATCGTGTTGTTCAACGCGAGGCCCTTGTCCGGCAGCCGCCTGATCGCGGCGGCCAGCCCCCGGTAGCCGGCGAGGCCGACGCCGCGCGGCAGCGTCGAGCAGCTGGCGGCGATCAGGCCGGCCACGTTCTGCGGATGCCGCGCCGCGTACTCGATCGAGAAGTAGCCGCCGAGCGACAACCCCACCAACAGCACCCGCCCGCCGAGCCGACGCACGCCGTCGTCGATCGCCGCAATCGCGCCGGCGACCGTGAACGGTTCGCCGATGCGCGTGCCGTGCCCGGGCAGGTCGACGGCCAGCGCCGGCCGCCCGGCTGCCCCGAGGGCTTCCAGCTGGCCGCGCCACATGCTCGCGGAGGTGCGGATGCCGTGCACCAGCAGCACCGGGAGCACCGGGTCGGCGTTCATGGCCGGCTGCGGATCGCCCCGGACGCCTGCGCCGTGGCGACGGCCGCGGTGCGCGAGGAAACGCCCAGCTTGGTGAAGATGTGCACCAGGTGCGACTTGACCGTCGCCTCGCTGAGGAAGAGCCGCTTGCCGATCTCGCGGTTGCTCTGGCCCTCGGCGACCAGGCCGAGCACCTCCGCCTCGCGCAGCGTGAGCGGGGAGCCGGCGGCATCCGCCCTGCTCTGCAGCAGCAGCTCGATCGCGGGGGAGATGGCGCTCTCTCCGGCTGCTGCGGCCCGCACGGCGGCGATCAGTTCGGCCGGCGGGGCGTCCTTCAGTAGGTAGCCGCTGGCGCCGGCCTCCACGGCGCCGAGGATGTCGGCGTCGGTGTCGTAGTTGGTGAGGACGAGCACCCGCGCCGCGCCGGCCGCGGCCCGGATCTCCCGGGTGGCATCGGCGCCCTGCATGCTGCTGGCGGCGCCGGAGGAGCCGAACTGCAGGTCCATCAGCACGACGTCGAACTCCTGCCGCGCGCACAGCTCGACGGCGCGTTCGGCCGTCGCCGCCTCTGCGAGCACCGCGATGTCGGCCTCGGAGGAGAACAGCGCCTTGAGCCCGGCGCGCACGACGGGGTGGTCGTCGGCCAGCAGCATCCTGATCACAGGGTGACCTCCAGGGTTGACGGGGCAGATGGCGGGACTGAAATGGGCGGTGCCGCCTCCAGCGGCAGCGAGACGGCGATGGCGGTGCCGGAACCCGGCGCCGTCTCGACGCTGAGCAGGCCGCCGAGCCGCTCCACCCGTTGCCGGATGGTCGCCAGCCCGAAGGACTCGCCCCGGTGCTCAGCGCTGCGGGCGGCATCCGGCTCGAAGCCGACTCCGTCGTCGACGATGTCGAGGGTGACCTCATCGCTCATGAAGCTCAGCGTCACAGCCGCGCGCCGGGACTCGGAGTGTTGCAGCACATTGGCCAGCGAGCCCTGCGCGATGCGCAGCAGCGTCGTCTCCTGCGCCATGGGCAGTTCGCGCGGTTCCCCGCTGAGGTGGAACGTGACCGTGGTCGGGGCGTCCGGCCGGGTGGATGCCGACTGCGCACTGATCGAGGCGGCGAGGCGCGACAGGGCGGCCGGTAGCGACTGCTCGTCGAGGGCGGGGGCGCGTAGCTCGCGGATGAACCGGCGGGTCTCGGTGAGCCCGTCGGCGGCGGTGCGTCGCGCCTGTTGCACGCGCTCCAGTGCCGTCGGGTCGGTGATGCCGCGCTCGGCGGCGTGCAGCAGAAGCTGGATGCTGGAGAGTCCCTGGGCGACGGTGTCGTGGATGTCGCCGGCCAGGCGCTGCCGCTCGGCCAGCGTGCCCGCCTCGCGCGCCGTCGACGCCAGGCGCTCCCTGGTCGCCAGCAGGTCGTCGATGAGCAGCTTGCGCTCCGCCGACTCGCGGTAGAGCGCCCGGTAGGCCAGGCCGAGCACGACCGCCGCGGCAGCCCCGATGATCGGGCCGATGAAGATGGTGGGGCTCCAGCCGAGGTCCATGCCGAGCGCAACGATTGACATCAGCGTGGTCACCACGACGATGGG
The DNA here is from genome assembly GCF_001542775.1 of Microterricola viridarii. Taxonomy (GTDB): domain Bacteria; phylum Actinomycetota; class Actinomycetes; order Actinomycetales; family Microbacteriaceae; genus Microterricola; species Microterricola viridarii_A. Next base: position 1,550,361 of record NZ_CP014145.1, on the reverse strand, counting down.
CACGCTCCAGCGCGGCGGGAACAGGTGCAGCGCGATGAAGAAGAGGGCGAAGACGATGTAGGCCGCCTCTGAGGCGAGCAGTGTCAGGGCGAGCCAGACCAGCACGAGCGCGAGGAACCAGACGGCCTGCACCCAGCGCGGCATCGCGTGCCGGGCGAAGAACAGTCCGAGCGCGTAGACCACGAGAAGCAGCACGCAGAGGCCGATGACCAGCCGGGGCATCGGCCAGGTACCGAGCATGGCGCGCACGGCGACGAAGGCGGTGAGGCCGATCATCAGGGCGTGCAGGCTGAACTGCATCGCCACGAACACGGGAGTGAGCGCCGAGTGCGCGGCGCTCGGCGCGCTCGGCTCTGTCGGCGGTTTCTGCTGAGCGGTGCTTGTCATCGGCGCCAGCCTAGTCAGGGCGGCGGGCGCCCGGCATCCGTCGAAAGATCCACTCAATTCATATGGAGTCCACCGAAGGGCGCCGGGCATGGGAGAATGGCCACACAATGTCACCACGAGCTTTGAAGGCCCTCGAGCCCGCGTCCACAGACCCCGCGTTCATCCGCAATTTTTGCATCATTGCGCACATCGACCACGGCAAGTCCACCCTTGCCGACCGCATGCTGCAGATGACGGGGGTGGTCAGCGACCGAGACATGCGCGCCCAGTACCTCGACCGCATGGACATCGAGCGAGAGCGCGGCATCACCATCAAGAGCCAGGCCGTGCGGATGCCGTGGGCACTCGGCTCGCAGAGCTACGCGCTGAACATGATCGACACCCCCGGGCACGTCGACTTCAGCTACGAGGTCTCCCGCTCGCTCGCCGCCTGCGAGGGTGCAGTGCTGCTCGTGGACGCAGCCCAGGGCATCGAGGCCCAGACGCTCGCGAACCTGTACCTGGCGCTTGAGAACGACCTCACGATCATCCCCGTGCTGAACAAGATCGACTTGCCCGCCGCCGACCCCGACAAGTACGCGAAGGAGCTCGCCAGCCTGATCGGCGGCGACCCCGACGACGTGCTGCGGGTCTCCGGCAAGACCGGCATGGGCGTCGAGGACCTGCTCGACCGCGTGACCGAGCGCATCCCGGCACCGAAGGGCGACCCGAGCGCCCCCGCCCGCGCCATGATCTTCGACTCCGTCTACGACAGCTACCGCGGCGTCGTCACCTATGTGCGCATGATCGACGGCCAGCTGAACCCGCGTGAGCGCATTCAGATGATGTCGACCCGTGCCACCCACGAGATCCTCGAGATCGGCGTGAGCTCGCCAGAGCCCACCCCGAGTAAGGGGCTCGGCGTCGGCGAGGTCGGCTACCTGATCACCGGCGTGAAGGACGTGCGCCAGTCCAAGGTCGGCGACACCGTCACGACCGCGTCAAAGCCGGCCACCGAGGCTCTCCCCGGCTACACCGAGCCGCTGCCCATGGTCTTCTCCGGCCTGTACCCGATCGACGGCTCCGACTACCCGATCCTGCGCGAGGCCCTCGACAAGCTCAAACTGTCGGATGCCGCGCTCGTCTACGAGCCCGAGACTTCCGTCGCCCTCGGCTTCGGTTTCCGCTGTGGCTTCCTCGGCCTGCTGCACCTCGAGATCATCACCGAGCGCCTCGAGCGCGAGTTCGGCCTGGACCTCATCGCGACGGCCCCGTCCGTGATCTACGAGGTCACCACTGAGGACAAGAAGACGGTCACCGTCACGAACCCGAGCGAGTTCCCGGTCGGCAAGATCTCCGCGGTGAGCGAGCCCGTCGTCAAGGCGGCCATCCTCGCCCCCAAGGACTACGTCGGCGTCATTATGGAGCTCTGCCAGGGCCGCCGCGGCGTGCTACTCGGCATGGATTACCTCGGCGAGGACCGCGTCGAGATTCGTTACACGATGCCGCTCGGCGAGATCGTGTTCGACTTCTTCGACAACCTGAAGTCGAAGACGGCCGGTTACGCCTCCCTCGACTATGAGCCGGCCGGCGAGCAGACCGCCGACCTGGTGAAGGTCGACATCCTGCTGCAGGGCGAGCAGGTCGACGCGTTCAGCGCCATCGTGCACCGCGACAAGGCCTACGCCTACGGCGTGCTGATGACCACGCGCCTGCGCGAGCTGATCCCGCGCCAGCAGTTCGAGGTGCCGATCCAGGCCGCCATCGGCGCCCGCATCATCGCCCGTGAATCCATCCGCGCCATCCGCAAGGACGTGCTGGCCAAGTGCTACGGCGGTGACATCAGCCGCAAGCGCAAGCTCCTCGAGAAGCAGAAGGAGGGCAAGAAGCGCATGAAGATGGTCGGTCGCGTCGAGGTCCCGCAGGAGGCGTTCGTCGCCGCTCTGACAGGTGACGTCGAGAAGAAGGACAAGAAGTAGCCCCAGGCTCTCTGGAGACGGCGGCCGGCGGAATCTTCCGCCGGCCGCCGTTTGCGTTCGCGCTAGACTGTGGCCATGTCGCTCGCCTTGGGGGAATCACGCGCGTCGCCCTCGCGCTCAGTTGCATGTTCGGTCTGGCCGCCTGTGCTGCCCCGCTGGATTCGGTCGGCGGCTCGACAACACGGCCGACGCCGACGCGGACGGAGAGTGCCGCGCCGGTGCCCACTGCTTCCCCCGCGCCGTCCGGGCCGGGCACACGGCCCGTATCGCGGGTGCCGCTCGGCTGTGCACAGCTGATCGGCGGTGACGCGCTCGCATCGGGTCTTGGCTTTGCGCCAGCAGCGGTCAACCCGGTTGTTCACCCACTCGCCAATGGATCGGCGGCCTCCTGGCAGGCGGGGATGCTGAACTGCGAATGGAGCAGTTCGGCCGGCACAGAGGGACCACGCCTCACCGTGGAGATCCTGCCCGATGCCGTCGGCGAGTACTTCGACTTCGTCGAGGGGCTGCCGCTGGCCGACTCCCAGTTGGGGCTGATCGGCCCGGACTCGCGGATTAATTGTTACGCGGACACCGAGGGGAGCTCGTGTTCCGCCTCGTTCCTGGCTGACGGCTACTGGGTGGACTTCGAATTCACGCGGCCGGCGGCCGACCCCGCGCCGACGATCGAGGAGACCCGTTCGGTCGCCGTGGTCACCGGCACGGCGATCCGCGACTCGTTGCAGGCAGCGGGTGAACCGCTGCCGCAGTTCCAGCCGCCGGCCGATTCACTCGCGGCGTGGGACGACTGCGGCGTGGTCGACGGCGACGGGAGCTTCCGCACGGCGCTGGGCTCGCCGTCGTTGGGCGAAGCCGAGGCACGGGATTCCGAGGGTGCGATCGCAATGTTCGCCATCGCCTGGCAGCGCGCCGACTTCCTCTCCTGTGACTGGCGTCAAGCCGACCCATACGAGGCTCCGGCGGGGGAGCTGCGGCTCCTGGGCGTCAACATCCTGCCTGGCGGCGGCTGGGCGTGGCCGGAGCTCTCGGAGGTCGCCCTCTCCCGCGACGGAGCGACCGACGTCGCCATCGAGGGTGCCGAACAAGCGGTGGCGAGCTGCATCTGGGACGACGAGCACTCGGGCTGCACCGTCGAGGCGTTGGTCGACGGCAGCTACCTCTACGTCGACACCGGCTATGACGAGGCCGCAGATGGCTCGGCCCGGGAGCGGGCCATCGAAGCCATGGGGATCCTCATCTCCCGCCTGGGCTGACCGCGGTACGCCCGTTGTCAGCTTCGTCGCCTACGCTGTATGAGGGGTTTTTCCGAAGAAAGTAGTGTCAGCACGTGCGCCGTTCCACATACACAGACCAACCGGTCAGCTACGGCGCGATCGGTGGCACGATGGCCCCCGACCTGATGAGCTACCCGCCGGCCGGCTTCCGCCCGGCCGAGCACAGCACCCAGCTCGGCAGCGGTGCCGAGCGATTCGCCACGGCATCCGCGAGCCTGATGACCTGGGGCGTACAGCGCGGCAGCGGCATCGAGGTGACCGACACCAATCAGGGCACCGGCGAGCAGTACCACGGCCTGGCGCTCGACGCCGAGGGAGTTCCGCGCCCCGACCAGCCCCAGCGCGCCAGCGAGGAACGCTTCGGCCCTGACGGCACCCCGTTCATCACGGCCGGCATGACCGCCGTGCTGCACATCACCGCCTGGCGGATGACGGTCACCGCCCCCGTGCGCGTCGTGCTCGTCGTCGACGAGCCCGGGCGCCTCGGCTTCGCCTACGGCACCATGCCGGGGCACCCGGAGAACGGCGAGGTGCTGTTCGTGGTCGAGCACCGCGACGACGATTCCGTCTGGCTGGTGATCCGCAGCTTCTCGCAGCCGAGCTCGACCCGTTGGAAGCTCGTCCGGCCGCTGATGCGACTGCAGGAACGCGCGTACACCCGCCGCTACCTGCGGGCCCTGCACCCCGTGGCTTCGGCGTAGACCTCGATGGCCAGCGCCCTGCCCCTCGGTGACCCTGCCCCGAGCGACGGACTCCTGCCCGCGACCGCCGCCGTCGGCGCACACGATCGCGCATTCAGCGTCTACCTGCACGTGCCGTTCTGCCGCGTGCGCTGCGGCTACTGCGACTTCAACACGTACACTGCGACCGAGCTGCGCGGTGCCAAACAGAGCGACTACGCGAGCGAGGCCGTGCTCGAGATCCAGCACAGCGCCCGCATCCTGGCTGCCTCCGGCGTTCCAGCGCGGCCGGCGTCCACGGTCTTCTTCGGAGGCGGAACCCCGACGCTGCTCCCGGCGGCCGACCTGGTGAAAATGCTCGACGCCGTCCGTGCCGAGCACACGCTTGCGCCGGGCGCCGAGATCACGACAGAGGCGAACCCCGATTCCGTCGACCGCGACTACCTGCAGACGTTGAAGGATGCCGGCTTCACCCGCGTCTCCTTCGGCATGCAGTCTGCCGTCCCGCACGTGCTCGCCACCCTGGAGCGCACGCACGACCCGGCCCGCGTGCCGCTCGTGGTGCGCTGGGCCCGCGAGGTCGGACTCGACGTCAGCGTCGATCTGATCTACGGCACCCCGGGTGAGTCGCTGGACGACTGGCGGGCGAGCCTCGAGCACGCCATCGCGCAGCAGCCGGACCACCTCAGTGCCTATTCGTTGATCGTCGAGGACGGCACCAAGCTGGCCAGGCAGATCCGCCGTGGCGAGGTCGCCCAGCCGGATGAGGACCTGCAGGCCGACATGTACGAGCTGGCCGACGAACTGCTGGCGGCCGCCGGCTACGACTGGTACGAGGTGAGCAACTGGGCGCGCGGTGTCGAGCACCGTTCGGAGCACAACCTCGCCTATTGGCGCAGCAACGACTGGTGGGGCATCGGGCCGGGCGCGCACAGCCACGTCGGCGGGGTGCGCTGGTGGAACGTGAAGCACCCGGCCGCCTACGCCGAACGCGTGCAGGCCGGGCTCTCGCCCGCCGCCGGGCGCGAGACACTCTCGGCCGAGGTGCGTGAGTTCGAGCGTGTGCTGCTGCTCGCCCGCATCCGGGAGGGCATCCCCGTCGCCTCGCTGCGGGCGTCCGGCAGGCTCGCGGTGGCCGCGCTGATCGCCGACGAGCTCATCGACGCCCGGGCTGCAATCGCCGGCCGGGTGGAGCTGACATTGCGTGGGCGGTTGCTGGCCGACGCCGTCGTGCGGCGGCTCCTCGATGACGACGAAACCGCCACCGCCGAGGTCTAGGACTGGGCCCGGATTGTCGTGTAAAACGGCGCCACATGAACCAAAGTCGAATTGTTACCAAACGTCGTTCGGTTTTCAGATAGCCTGCGTTCATCTGTTCCCCGTTCCTCGAAAGGACCCCAGACAATGTCGTCTCGTCGTGCACTCCGTACCGCGATTGCGAGCCTCGCCGCCGTCGCCACGCTCTTCTCTCTCGCCCTGGCCGCTCCCGCGTTCGCCGACAATGGCAAGGATTCCCCGTCTTCTAGCCAGTCGTCGAACGATAAGTCGGGCAAGGGCTCCGAGGTCACGATCTACCTCACCCGCCACGGTGAGACCTGGCTCAACAAGACCCACCGCATGCAGGGCTGGTCGGACTCACCGCTCACCGAGAAGGGTGAGCTGGTCGCCACGCAGCTCGGCACCGGGCTGGCCAAGGCCGGCGTGAAGTTCAAGTCCGCCTACTCGGCCGACAACGTGCGTCACTACGAGACGGCCGTGCTCGCGCTCAGCGCCCTGCGCTACAAGGACGAGCCCGTGCGCGACAAGCGCCTGCGCGAGGTTGCCTTCGGAAAGTTCGAGGGTGAGACTCAGGCCGCGACCGGCGCAGCGGTCGGCGCGTTCGTGAAGGGCCCGGCCGTCAGCGACTTCCTCAACGCAATCGTCGAGGTGAATGCAGACAGCGGTCTGCTCGCTGAGACCGAGGAGCAGGTCAGCACCCGCGCGCTGGCTTCGCTGAACGAGATCGCGGCCGCCCAGGCCAAGAAGGGCGGCGGCAACGTGCTCGTCGTCTCCAGCGGCATCACGATCATCGCCGTCCTCGACGCCCTGGGCGCCGACACCAGCACCCTCCCCGCTGGCATCGCCAACGCCGCCGTGAACAAGCTCACCTACAAGAAGGGCGTCTGGACGGTTGTTTCGATGAACGACACCAGCTACGTCGAGGCTGGCGCGAAGTAGTCGAGTTCCAGGCACAACAGAGAATGCGCCCCCGTTGATTCAACGGGGGCGCATTCTCTGTTGTGGCGAGAGTCTTGCTCTAGCTAGCTGACGAACTTGATCGACAGCGGGTACGTGTATGCCTCGCCCGCGTTGGCTTTGACGGCCGCGATGATGCTGAACACGATGATCAGGATGCTGACGGCCGCGAGGATGAAGAAGCCGATGACGAGGAAGATCAGGATCGATCCGACGATCGATGCGATCGCCATCGTGATCTGGAAGTTCAGCGCACTCGCGGCGTGGGCGCGGATGAACGGGCCCTTGTCCTTGAGCACCAGGTAGCCGACCAGCGACGGGATGAACGAGAAGAAGATGCCACCGACGTGGATCAACGTCGCCCAGAGCTTCTCGTCGGCCGGGCTCAGCTGAGTCGGGCCCTGGTAGGGCGTGGCGGGGGGAGGCGGTGCGGCGGACATTGTGTCTCCTTGTTTGTGTTCGCGGTTCGAGTTCGCGGACACCGCGTTCGGGCGGCGGCGTGCGAACGGGCCTGTGAAAGCTCCCACTCTCGCATAGCCGCCACGCGAATGCAGCAGAAAACGCCGAAGCGGTCTACTTGATCATGCGGATCGCGAACGGGTAGCGGTAGCCGCGCCCGTCCTTCACCTGGGCGAAGGCGATGATCGAGAAGATGACGCCGAGCAGCCAGATCAGCCAGGACAGGCTGTACAGGAAGCTCAGGATGCCGAACGATGCGATCGCGAGCACCGAGACGATGAGGAAGAGCGCGACCTGGGCCATCAGCAGGGTGAGCTGGAAGTTCAGCGCTTCCTTCGCCTCTGTGTTCGTGAAGCGACCGCGATCCTTGAAGATCAACCAGATGATCAGTGAGGGCAGGAAGCTCAGGATGCCGCCCAGGTGTGCGAAGGAGGCCCACTGGATGTCGGCCTCCTGGCTGAGCGGGGCGGCCGGTGCCGGGTTGGCGTACGGGTTCTCCGGTGGGGCCGGCGGCGCGGGGGCGCCGTGTTGGCGTAGGGGTTCCCCGGCGCGCCGGGCTGCGCAGGCGGTGGCGGGGGAGCGGTGTTGGCGTACGGGTTCGCCGGCGCGCCGGGCGGCACGGCGGGGGCCGGGGGAGTCGGTGCCCCACCGTAGGGAACCTCAGGTTGGGCGGGCGGGGCCGGGGGCGTGGGCGGCGTCGGCGGCTGCTGGGTCGGGTCGTAGGGGGGAATTGGGGCAGCGGGGTCAGTCATGATCGGCCCTTTCCATTCAGAGGGACGGCGGGCGCGCTTCCCGCACACCCATAAGCTAGCCCCGCCGGTGCCGTGCGGCAACGCTCCTCACAGCCATCTCGCGATATGATTAGCACTCAGGAGTAGTGAGTGCCAGCTGTCCGCACCGGACGGCCCCCGGTTCTCGCACGCACAGTGGAGGCGGTGCACATGGTTTCAGAGCGAAGCCTCGAGGTCCTGCGCGTCATCGTGCAGGACTACGTATCGTCACGCGAGCCCGTCGGCTCGAAGTCCATCGTCGAACGGCACTCCTTCGGAGTCTCCGCCGCCACCATCCGCAACGACATGGCGCAGCTGGAGGAGGAGGAGCTGATCACCGCTCCGCACACCTCCTCAGGCCGCATCCCCACCGACAAGGGCTACCGGCTCTTCGTCGACCAGCTGAGCGATGTGCGCCCCCTGAGCAGCGCCCAGCGGCACGCCATCGAGACCTTCCTCGGCCAATCCGCCGACCTCGACGAGGTGCTCGCGCGCACGGTGCGCCTGCTCTCGCAGCTCACCCACCAGGTCGCGATGGTGCAGTACCCCTCGCTCAGCCGGGCCACGGTGAAGCACGTTGAGCTCGTGCGGTTGAGCGAGAACCGCATGCTGTCGGTGCTGATCACCGACAGCGGCCGGGTCGAACAGCGCGTCCTCGACACCGTCATCGATGTCAGCGAGGCGCAGCTCGCGGGGCTGCGGGCCACCGCGAACGAGACGCTGGTCGGTTTGGGCATGACGGATGCCGCGGCCGCAGCGGCCGGGCTGGCCGCAGCCGCCCCGCAACCGCTGGCCGGGCTGGCCGCCGTCATCGCAGACACGCTCATCGACCAGGTGCTGGCCAACAGGGCCGACCGTCTGGTGATGGCCGGCGCCGCGAACCTGGTGCGCACGGAAGAAGACTTCACGGGGAGCATCTTCCCCGTGCTCGAGGCCATCGAGGAGCAGGTGGTGCTGTTGCGCCTGCTCGGTGAGATGGCCGGCGACCAGCACGGCGTATCGGCGAGCATTGGGCGCGAGAACGCCTCCTTCGGGCTCGGCGAGACCTCCGTGCTCAGCAGCAGCTACCACTCGGCCGGCTCAGAGCTGGCCCGGGTGGGCGTGCTCGGCCCGCTGCGCATGGATTACTCCAACAACATGGCCGCCGTCCGCGCGGTCGCTCGGTACTTGTCCAGACTCTTGGGCGAAAACTAGTCAGACGAATCGCCCCGCAGCACCGCACGCCGATCGCGTTGTGCCCGGGGCCGGAAAGGAACGGCCGGAGTGGCTGACCACTACGAAGTACTTGGAGTCGCGCGCGACGCGACGACGGACGAGATCAAGAAGGCGTACCGCCGGCTTGCCCGCGAACTGCACCCCGACGTGAACCCCAGCGCCGAGGCATCCGAGCGCTTCAAATCTGTCACCCACGCCTACGACGTGCTGAGTGACGCCAAACAGCGCCAGAACTACGACATGGGCGGCCAGGGCGGATTCGGCGGCGGTGGCGGAGGTGACTTCGGCGGCTTCGGCGACATCTTCGAGACCTTCTTCGGTGGGGGAGGCGGCGGCGGCCGCCGCGGCCCGCGGTCCCGTCGGGAGCGCGGCCAGGACGCACTGCTCCGGGTCGAGCTCGACCTGGACGAGATCATCTTCGGCACGCACCGCGAGATCGAGGTCGACACGGCCGTGCTCTGCGAGACCTGCCAGGGCTCGTGCTGTGCCCCGGGCACAAGCCCGATCACCTGCGACATCTGCCACGGCACCGGAAGCATCCAGCGCGCCGTGCGCTCGCTGCTCGGCAACGTGATGACCTCCAGCCCCTGCGGCAGCTGCCACGGCTACGGCACCATCATCGCCACCCCCTGCCTGACCTGCTCCGGCCAGGGCCGCGTGCGCGCCCGTCGCACCGTTCCCGTCGACATCCCCGCCGGTGTCGACACCGGTGTGCGCCTGCAGATGCCCGGCAGCGGCGAGGCCGGCCCGGCCGGCGGCCCGAACGGCGACCTGTACCTCGAAATGAAGGTGCGCCACCACGATGTCTTCAGCCGAGACGGCGACGACCTCCTGGCCACCCTCGAGGTGGCCATGACCGACGCCATCCTCGGCACCAGCACCACCCTGCACGCCCTCGACGGCGACGTGGAGCTCGAGCTCAAGCCGGGCACGCAGAGCGCGGAGGTCATCACGATCAAGGACCGCGGTGTCGGCAAGCTGCGCGGCACCGGCCGCGGCGACCTGCGCATCGGCATCCAGGTGGTCACCCCGAGCAAGCTGAACGGCAAGGAGCGCGACCTGATCGAGCAGTTCTCCAAGATGCACAAGCACCCGGAGCCCTCGCTCAGCCAGTTCCACCAGGGCTTCTTCGCCAAGCTCCGCGACAAGTTCGTGGGCTGATCCCGGTGAGCTCGCTGTTCCTGCGTGAGGACCTCGACCCGGCTCAGGTTGCGGAGTCCGGCCTCGCCGCCGTCATCGGGGCCGAGGCCAAGCACGCCGTCACCGTCAACCGCACCCGCGTCGGCGAGCGGGTCTCGATCGGCAACGGCCGCGGTCTGATCGTGACCGGCCCTGTCGTGCGGGCGGATGCCGGCGAGCTCGCCATCCAGGCCGAACTGGTCGAGAACGTGCAGCCGGCCAGCCCGCGGCTGGTGCTCGTGCAGGCCCTGGCCAAGGGCGGGCGCGACGAGATGGCGGTGCAGGCCTCCACCGAGCTCGGCGTGGACGCCGTCATCCCGTGGAGCGCAGCGCGCTCCGTCTCCCGTTGGGAGGGCGCCAAGGTCGCCAAGGGCCAGGAACGTTGGGCGAGCATCGTGCGCGAGGCGAGCAAGCAGTCGATCCGCGCCTGGCTTCCCGACGTGACCACGCTGTTCTCCAGCAAGGACCTGGAGAGGCTCGCCGCGACGAGCCGGATGCTGGTGCTGGAACCCACGGCGGAGCTCGCGCTCACCGAGTGGACAGCGCACAGCGCCGGGCACGACGCAGAGCTCGACATCGTGCTCGTGGTCGGTCCGGAGGGCGGCATCGCCCCGAACGAGTTGGAGCGGCTGCAGGCCGCCGGGGCGACCCTGGTACGCCTCGGCTCCACCGTGCTGCGCACCTCAACGGCCGGCGCCGCCGCTCTCTCGGTGCTGAGTGCTCACCTCGGCCGCTGGTAGCGCGCCTTAAGATGGAGTCATGACTTCACTCGAGCCCACCATCTTCAGCCGCATCGTCGCGCGCGAGATCCCGGCCACCATCGTGGCCGAGACCGATAATGTCATCGCATTCCAGGACATCGCGCCGCAGGCGCCGCTGCACGTCGTCGTGACCACGAAGACGCAGGAGTACGCCAACGTGGTCGAGCTGGCGGCCGGCGACCCGGCCCTGCTGGCCGAGATGGTCGCCGTCGCCTCGCAGGTGGCAGAGGAGCTGGCACCGGAGGGCAAGACCCCCGGCCAGTTCCGCCTCATCTTCAACACCGGCGCCGAGTCCGGTCAGACCGTGTTCCACGTGCACGCCCACGTGCTCGCCGGAACCTTCAAGGAGGGCTCGCTTGTCGGCATCTAAGCAGGAATCACCTGAGCACGGCGCCGAACCGAGCGTCGAGAAACGACTCCTCATCGACGGCATCGCCATGGTGCGGTTGTTCGGCGCACAGGATCGACTGCTCTCCACCGTCGAGAACGAGTACCCGGATGTCGCAGTGCACGCCCGCGGCAACGAGATCACTCTCAGCGGCCCGAGCTCGCAGGTGCAGGCCGTCGCCCGACTGATCGAGGAGCTGCAGTCTGCCATGCGCGACGGTCAGGACATGAGCCCGCACGAGGTGTCGAGCTCTGCCCGCATCCTCGAGGCCGAGCAGGGCGTCACGCTGAACGACGTGCTCGGCCAGGCGATCCTCACCTCCAAGGGCAAGAGCATCCGGCCGAAGACGCGCGGCCAGAAGGCCTACGTCGACGCCATCGACGAGAACAGCATCGTCTTCGGCATCGGCCCGGCCGGAACCGGCAAGACCTACCTGGCGATGGCGAAGGCCGTACAGGCGCTGCAGCGCAAAGAGGTCGATCGGATCATCCTCACCCGGCCGGCCGTCGAGGCGGGCGAGCGGCTGGGCTTCCTGCCCGGCACCCTGACCGACAAGATCGACCCCTACCTGCGCCCGCTCTACGACGCACTGAGCGACATGATGGATCCCGAGCTGCTGCCCAAGCTGCTGGCATCCGGCACCATCGAGGTCGCCCCGCTCGCGTACATGCGTGGCCGCACCCTGAACTCCGCCTTCGTCGTGCTTGACGAGGCGCAGAACACCACGCCGGAACAGATGAAGATGTTCCTGACCCGGCTGGGCTTCGGCTCGAAGATGGTCGTCACCGGCGACGTGACCCAGGTCGACCTGCCCGCCGGGGCATCCGGTCTGCGCCTGGTCACCCGGGTGCTCGACGGCATCGACGACATCGCCTTCGCCCGACTGGGCAGCGAGGACGTGGTGCGGCACTCGCTGGTCGGCCGCATCGTCGACGCCTACACCGAGTACGACGCCAAGAAACAAGCCCTCCGCTTCGAGCGTGAAGAGGCCAGAGAATTCGCGAACCGGGCGGAGCGCCGCAGCGGCGCCCCGCGCGATCGCCAGCAGGGCCACGGCCCCCGCGCCTGAAAGGCAACACAACTATGAGCATTGAGATCAACAACGAGTCGGCCATCCCCGTCGATGAGGCCGCCATCCAGCGCCTCGCCGTCTACGCCCTGGACGCCCTGCACGTACACGCCGACGCCGAACTCGCCGTCGTGCTGGTCGACGAGGGCGCCATGGAGCAGCTGCACGTGCAGTGGATGGATGAGCCGGGCCCGACCGACGTGCTGAGCTTCCCCATGGACGAGCTGCGCCCCGGCACCGAGGACGCCCCGACGCCACCCGGTCTGCTCGGCGACATCGTGCTCTGCCCCCAGGTTGCGCAGGCACAGGCCGAGACGGCCGGCCACTCCACGCTCGCCGAGCTGCAGCTGCTCACCACGCACGGAATCCTGCACCTGCTCGGCTTCGACCACGCCGAACCCGACGAGGAGAAGGAGATGTTCGGCCTGCAGCGCGAGATTCTCGCCGGTTTCGCCGCACAGGAGCGTCAGCGCTAACGCATGGCCATCCTCTTCATCGTCCTCGCCTTCGTACTGGTGGCCTTCGGCGGCCTGATGGCGGCCGTCGACGCCGCCATCACCGTGCTGTCGCGCGCCGACATCGAGGAGATGGCCGATGGGGC